>JBDTMC010000184.1:0-13570 GCA_039934475.1 Bryobacteraceae bacterium
CATCCACGCTCCGATGGCGAGGAGGCGTTCCTGAAACTCGGGCTGAATGGTCCCTTCGGGCGTGGGTCCGACATTCAGCAGGAAGTTGCCGCCCTTGCTGGCTACATCAATCAAGGTATGGATGAGATCGGTAGACGACTTGAACTTCTTGTCGTTGACGTTGTAGCCCCAGGTGTCATTGATCGTCATGCAGGTCTCCCAGAGGCGGAAATCCTCAGGCTTCGGCACTCCGGAGCCGGCGCTGTGGTCCACCAGATCGGTACCGCCGAGACGAGGACCCTTGCGCGTGGGAATGGACTTCGGGCTGAACTGTTCCGGCGTATCGTAGTCGCCTGGCTCGCCGATTCGGTTGTTGATGAGCGTCTTGGGTTGCAGGTGATGAATCAAATCGAGAACGTGCCGGCCGTTGTACTTATCCTGAGGGCTCAAGCCATCGAACCAGATGAGCGCGACGTCGCCGTAGCGCGTCAACAGTTCGGTCAACTGCAGGTCCATGTAGCTAAGGTAGAGGGGCCATTCGGGGCGCGTGGGTTCGCCTGCAAAGTTCGTACTGGCGAGCTTGGAGGTGTCGCGAAAGCCAGGGTGGTACATGTCAGGCGGCGAGTAATAGAAGCCTAACGGCATGCCTTCCTTCTTCGCTGCGGCCACCAGCTGGGCGACGATATCCTTCTTGTAAGGCGTATTAGTGATCTTATTTTTTGTGTAAGAAGAATCGAACATGCAGAAGCCGTCGTGGTGTTTGGTGGTGAAGACCATGTACCGCTGGCCGGCGGCTTTGGCCAGTTTCACCAGCGCGGTGGCATCGAATTTATCAGGGTTGAAGCGCGCCGGCAAAGCCCTGTATTCGGCTTCGGTGATGCCGCCGGGTTTAGGCACCATGATGGGCCATGAGGCTTCTACGCTGGCCAGGGAGTAAGGCCCCCAATGAATGAACATGCCGAACTTGGCGTCACGATACCATTCGGTGCGTTTGGCTTCGGGCGGCGGTGCGGCTGAGAGGAGGGAAATGCCAAGAAGAAATGAAATTAAGACTAGTCTCATATTGCGCTCACGAAATCGAATTTTATAGCATAAATAATACGGTTTGCAATGGAAGGGCCGAAACTGCAATGCCTGAATGCTACATCCGCGCGGTGAAAACGCGCGACGCACGATTTGCTCTGCATGGCGGAGCCGGTTCGGACGCGGTTCATACGGAGCCCGAATACTGCTTCGCCTATACGCTGCTGGAGACGGGTGGGCCCATCACCGGAACCGGCATGGTGCTGACGTTGGGCGAGGGAAACCGCCTTACGTGCGAGGCGATCGAGTTACTGGGACAGGAGTTGGTAGGGCGCGAGATTGAGGAGTTGATGGCGGACTTCGGCGCGGTGTCGCGGCGAATTGCCGATCATCCACAGCTGCGCTGGCTGGGGCCGCACAAGGGCGTGGTTCATCTGGCGCTAGCGTCGTTGACCAATGCGTGCTTCGATCTGTGGGCCAAGTCGCGCGGCGTACCGCTGTGGAGACTACTGCTTGATCTGAGCCCCGCGCAGGTGGTTCGGCTGCTCGATTTAAGTTATCTGGAAGACGCGCTGACTGCGCAGGAGGCCATGCAACTAATGGAAGGCGCGCTGGCCACTCGCGAGGAGCGCATGGGCATACTGAAGGGCGGTTATCGCGGCTACGATACGTCGGTCGGCTGGTTCGGCTACGACGATGCGAAGGTGGCGGACAATGCGCGCCGAGCCATGGACGGCGGGTTCAGCGCGTTCAAGCTAAAGGTAGGATCGAAAGACGGCGCACGTGATGTGCGACGCGCCATGATGCTTCGTGAAATTGTCGGTCCGGATGCACTGCTGATGGTGGATGTTAACCAGCAGTGGACGCTGCCGCAGGCGATCGATATGTGCCGCGCCCTGGCCCCTGCCAACCTCTATTGGGTGGAAGAGCCAACGCATCCCGATGATGTGCGGGCGCACCGTGTGTTGGCGGATGAGATCGCGCCGCTGCGCGTGGCGGCAGGGGAGCATATTCCCAATCGGGTGCTCTTTAAGAATTTCATTCTGGCGGGAGCGCTGCATTTTGTTCAGGTGGATTGTACGCGCGTAGCCGGGATCAGCGAGTTTCTGACGGTGAGTTTGCTGGCCCGGAAATTCGGATTGCCGGTGGTGCCGCACGTTGGCGATATGGGACAAGTACACCAGCACCTGGTTCTGTTCAATCACATCGCGCTGGGCCATGAGGCTTTGTTTCTGGAGTACATTCCACACGTGAAGCAGCACTTTGCGCAGCCGGCGGTGGTATCCGACGGCGTCTATCAAACACCGCAGGCGCCGGGAATCTCCTGCGACCTTGCGGATTAGTCCCGCGGCATTGGGGCAGCCTGGTGAATGGTGACCGGAGTCATGCCGAGCGATTGCGTGATGTGAAGCGCGCACTTTTGTAAGGCTGGCCGGAGCGCCGCTTCCTTTCCCTGGTTTCGTCCGCCGGCAAGAAAGGGCACGGCCAATGAAGCGGTGGCGCCGATCTCGGGGTTGCCGACAATCACCGCCAGATCGAGACCGATGCGGTAAGTGCTCTCCACTAAGTTGTAACCCTGGCGGCGGATGGCTTCGAATTCCTCTTCCATCGCCTTCCGCTTGGGCCGGCTGAGAGCCTGGAAGTCAGGGTCGACCTCAAGGAACTGCTGCCGGGCTTCTGGCGACAGGAAGGCGATTAGCAGGCGGCCGGAGGCTGTATTGATTGGGTTCACCGGCGAACCAAGTTCCACAGATAGCCGCACGCGATCTGTGCTGAGTTCCTCGGCCACCAGGACCAACTTGCCATGGGCCAGCACGGCGAGATGACACGACTCGTGGATATCGGCGGCAAGGGCGCGCATGGGGTAAGTGGCGGCCTGAATCAACTGATCGACGGGCGAGTGGGTGTGACCGAGTTCGAAGAGCTTGAGGGTGAGGTAGTAGGCGTTCGAAACCGGTTCGCGAGCAATGTAGCCACGTTTTTCGAGGGCGTCGACGATGCGGAAGAGGACGCTGGAAGGACGGTTGAGGGAGCGCGACAATTCAGTGAGCGTCTGAGGTCGGGAGGCCGATGCCATGGTTTCCAGGACGTCCAAGCCCTTCTCCAAGGCTGGAACTGAGTAGTTGGGACGAGCTGGCTTTTTCATGGAAGGTCAACTCAATTGTAGCCGCAGTTCTGTGACAAGATACCCAGCAGGAGAATCAGACTATGACCCGCTACGGAATGGCTTTGGGACTGAAACCGGAGGCCGAGAAGGAGTATCGCGAACACCATGCCGCGGTTTGGCCGGGCGTGCTGGCGATGATCGCCCGGTGCAACATCCGGAATTACTCAATCTACTTACATAACGGGACGTTGTTCAGCTATTTCGAGTACCACGGAGACGACTTTGTTGCCGATATGGCGAAGATGGCGGCGGACCCGGAGACGCAGCGGTGGTGGAGCATTATGGAGCCGATGCAATCGCCTCTCTCGACACGGAAACCGGGGGAGTGGTGGGCGTCGATGGAAGAAGTTTTCCACGCAGACTGACCTCCGTTGCCATAGAATCTACCAATGACCCGAACATCCGTTTTGCTCGTCCTCCTGGTTGCGGCGGCATTCGGCCAGCAACCCCCTGCCGACTTTGAGAATCCGGTGAAGAAGGCACTGACCTCCGGCGGAGTGGTAATCGGCGCGACGGTTCAGGCGGCCAACCTGGACACGGCCAGCATCCTCGCCAATTCCGGATTCGACTTTCTGTGGGTGGAAGGCGAACACAGCCCCATTACGCTGGAGACCACACGGAACATCATTTTGCTGACGCAAGGGCGGAAAGCGGTGCCATTTACGCGAGTTCCGGTGAATGAGTTATGGACGGCCAAGCGGATGCTGGATATCGGCAGCCTGGGTGTGATTTTTCCGTTCACAGACACGCCGGACCTGGCCCGGCAGGCGGTGGCCGCCTGTAAGTATCCGCCTGAGGGCAAGCGCGGCGTAGGCCCTGGCATGGCGGCTCTGCGATGGCCCGCGCAAGGGGGTTACCCGGCGTGGGCCAATCGCAACGTGATGGTGATTGTGATTGTGGAGCGGCCGATTGCGATTGAGCAAATTGAGGAGATCGCTGCGGTGCCGGGTATCGACGTGATCTTCATGGGGTTGAACGATCTGTCGTATGGGTATGGCGTCCCCGGGCAGTTGAGCGCGCCTGTGATGCAGACGGCAGTGAAGCGTGTGATGGCGGCGGCGGGGAAACACAACATTCCTGTGGGAGGTCCAGGCGGCGCAGCCGATGTGAAGAGGATGATTGCCGAGGGATTCCGATTTATTCAGGGGCCAAGCGACTTGAGCTTGCTGCAAACGGCGACGCGGGATTTTTTCAGCGGGTTGAAGGCTGCCGGCGTGGAGCGGAAGGAGCCGGTGCCGCTGTATTGAGCGGCGGTACAGAAACGCTTGCCGTGCACGACATCAAGGAGACCCCGCTGGCCTCGCGAAGATCGTCATGGGCCTGAATCAGAATTGCCATAGTTTCCAAGAGCGCCGATTCTTCTGGAGAGAGCCGATCCTCGCCCTTGTTCATCAATTGCTCCACGGCCGCAACCATCCGATCGTATTCTTCTTCGGACTCGATTACCTTGATCATGATCCGGTTGGCCAGGCGCGCATATTTCTTTGGATCTACGAGGGGGGCGGTGTTCACGATTTGAGTACCGACGCTACGCGCATGGGCGTTTGCGCCACCTTTGGTTTGTATGGGCGCTTAGTGAATCCCGGGGGCTTCGTGGCCGCAGCGCTGGACGTATTCGATGTATGAGCCTGGATAGAGCAGGGGGTTGCGTTCGGTGCCGCTCTCTCCACCCAGTTCCAAGACTCGCGTGCCTAGACCGCGCAGGAACATGCGGTCGTGGGAGACGAAGATCATGGTGCCTTCGAAATCTTTTAGCGCTTCTACCAACATTTCCTTGGTTGCGAGATCGAGGTGATTCGTGGGTTCGTCGAGGACGAGGAAGTTGGGTGGGTCGTAGAGCATGCGCGCCATGGCGAGGCGCGAACGCTCGCCGCCGGAGAGCGCGCGAACCTTCTTGTCGATGTCGTCGCCGGAGAATTGGAAGGCACCGGCCAGGGTTCGCAGGGCTCCGATTCCGTCTTGCGGGAAGTCGTTCTGAAGCTGCTCCATGATCGTCAACTCGGGATTGAGCACGTCGAGAGACTGCTGAGCGAAGTATCCCATCTTCAAACTGGCGCCAAGGCGCACTTCGCCCGCGTCGGGTTGCAGAACACCGGCCAGCATCTTTAGCAGCGTCGTCTTCCCTGCCCCGTTGCGGCCCATCACCGCCCAGCGCTCACCGCGGCGGATGGTGATACTGAGACCGTCGTATATGACTCGCTGACCATATCGCTTGTGAATGTCCTCAATCACTGCCACCTGGTCGCCTGAGCGCGGCGGCGTACGAAATTCGAACTTCACTACCTGGCGCTTCTTGGGCAGTTCGATCTTCTCAATCTTGTCGAGCGCTTTGATGCGACTCTGGACCTGGGCGGCCTTGGCTGCGTGCGTTCGGAAGCGATCGATAAAGCGCTGTTCCTTGGCCAGCATCGCCTGCTGGCGGGCGAAGGCTGCCTGCTGATTCGATTCGCGAATGGCGCGCTCGCGCTCGTAGAAATCGTAGTTGCCGGAGTAGACCACGATTTCACCGGCGTCGATCTCGGCGATCTTGGTGACGATGCGGTTCATGAACTCGCGGTCGTGCGAGGTCATCAGGAGGGCGCTCGATAGGCCCTTGAGAAACTGTTCGAGCCAGATGATGGATTCGATGTCGAGGTGGTTGGTGGGCTCGTCCATCAGCAGCACATCGGGACGGCCAAGGAGGACGCGCGCCAGTGCAACGCGCATCTTCCAGCCACCGGAGAGTGCGCCGACGTCGCCATCGATCTGATCCTCCGCGAAGCCGAGGCCATCCAAAACCTCGCGCGCCTGCGCCTCAAGCGTGTAGCCGCCGAGGTGCTCATACTCCTCCTGCACCTCTCCGAAACGGGCCAGAATCTGATCCATGCGATCGGCCTGATCGGGATCGCCCATGGCGTGATTCAAGGCTTCCAGTTCGTGATGCAACTCACCGGCGCGCCCGCTGCCGGCAATTGCTTCGTCGAGCACAGAGCGGCCCTGCATCTCTTCCACATCCTGGCGGAAGTAGGCTACGGAGAGTTTTTTCGGGACGGTGACCTCGCCCTCGTCGGGCGACTCTTCGCCAAAGATCATGCGGAAAAGCGTGGTTTTGCCCGAGCCGTTGGGCCCCACCAATCCCACTTTTTCGCCGGGATTGAGCTGGAACGAAGCGTCGACGAAGACAAGCTGACGGCCGTACTGTTTGTTTATATTCGAAAGGGAAATCATGCAGAGAAAGCGAGGCCGATAGAGGCGTGCCTCTACCAAGGTAGCGTATGGCCCTGCTTCAGTGCGCGGCGCCCGCTACATCGCCCTGCGCTTCCATCTCTACATCCACTGTGTCTTCCACCCGCAGGAAGAGAGTGCTTGGGTTCTTCAAACCCCAACTGATGTAGGGCACTTTGAAGGCGATCTTCGCAGTCAGTTTCTGCTGTTCGCAGTGGCTGTGAACCTTCATCGAGAGCTCATGGGAGCCGCCGTGGAGGGTGAACGCGCCGTGCAGAACGACGTCGCTATCACCGTTTAGATTCACCGGACCTTCCACGCGGTCGGGCACGAAGACGATCTGCGGGAACTTCGGGCTCTCAATGATGCTCTTATGCATGCGTCCGTCGCGGGAGCCGTTGCCGCTCTCACCGCTGGTGGCGTCCACAACCAGTTGCCCGCCGGCTTTGCCTGTGGCCGGGTCAAACGAGAGAGTGCCGCTCTTCAGCTTGAATGTGCCGTGAACCTTGTGCAGCACCGAGTCCAAACTCCAATTGATTTTGGTCGCCCCCGGGTCGATCTTGATCTGTACTTCGTCGGCGTAGACAGGGACGGCGAGCGCCGTCAGAACAAATGCCAAAACGCGTTTCATTGAATTGCTATCCCCCATCCAAGCACTGCTACCGAAGCCGCGATACGGGCGAATCCGACGTGGCCGACGTGCAACGCCAGAAGGTCGCGGAACAAGTTGGGACGCCGGCTCATGGCGCGTACGGCGCGGCCGCGGATGGCAGGCCAGCGGTCCAACGTCAACATCATGTCAGCCATAAAGACGGGACGGCGGGCGAGGGCGTGATGCTCCTGTTCGTAATTGGCCAGGCTTCCGGAGGCCATCGCCGCGGCCAAGGATTCGGCTTGCTGGAAGGCAAGACAGAGGCCCTCGCCGGTGATGGGATCGACCGTACCTGAGGCATCGCCGATCAACGCGACGCAGCCGCGCGTGACACGATGCAGACGGCGAGTGGAAGCGGGGGCGCCGCGCTCCTCTGAGGAGGGGTCGGCTCCAGACAGGCGTTCGGCCAGTTGTGGAAACGTGGGCAACGCGGCGTCAATCCGGAACCGCGAATCGCGCGCGATCAGAACGAGGCAGATCTCATTCTCGGAGACTGGGGTGACGTAGAACTGGCGCTCGTCACCCCAATGAATCTCCATCATGCGGGACCAGGGGGCAACGCGAAAGTGGCGGCGAAAGGCCACGCGGCGCGACTCACGGCGGACCGTATCGAGGGCGGCCCAGCGGCGGACGCCCGACTGTGGTCCATCGGCGCCGACGATCCATCGCGCACGGACGACGGTAGCGCCCAGGCGAACCCGTCCTTGGCTCTCCAGTGTCGCGGGCGTACCCCAACTCATCTCCACGCCGGCGCGTTCGGCGGCCGCAACCATCATCGAACTGAGCAGCGTGCGCCGGATACCGAGACCTTCGCCTTCCGGAAATGGCGCGGCGACGGAATTGACGCCGGCGACGAAGCGGATGCCCCCAAACAAGAAGCCGGAGGAAGCGGGAATGGCGAGGCCGATGCGGTCTGCCGCCGCGCGCGAATCGGGCATCAGCCCTTCGCCGCACGCTTTGTCGATGGGCGGCTGTACGGTATCCGCGAGCATCACGCGTAAGCCCTGGCGACGCGCGGCAATCGCGGCGGCCAAGCCCGCCGGACCGGCTCCCACGATGAAGACATCCGTGTCAAACATGGGTTACCAGCGAAGCAGAATGAGTTCCGAGCAGAAGCCCGGACCCATCGCTCCCAAGACGCTGTAGGCACCCGGCTTCGGACGGCGTTTCATCATAAACTCTTCGAGCACCACCAGCACGGAAGCGGACGAGAGGTTGCCCATCCGGCTGAGGCAATCCCAGGAGACGGAGAGAGCGTCGCGGCCGATGCCGAGCGCCGCGGCGGTAGCCTCCAGCACCTTAGGCCCTCCGGTGTGCATGATCCAACTGTCAACGTCCTTCCGCGACAGCGAGGCGCCCGCCAGCAAGCGGTCTACATCGGGTCCAAGGTTTTGGCGCACGACATCCGGCACTCCGGGCGAGAGCACGATGCGAAAGCCTTTCTCTGAAATGTCCCAGCCCATCACGTCTTCAGTGTCCGGATAGAAGGTGGATTGCGTGGCAAGGATGGTAGGGCCGGGGACATCGTACTCATCGCCAGCCACCAGGACCGCAGCCGCGCCATCGCCGAACAAGCCGGCCGAAATCAGGTTGGCGATGGATACGTCATCGCGCTGTAGAGTGAGCGAACACGTCTCCACGCTCACCAGGGCCGCCACCTGGTCCGGATAGGCGCGTACAAAGTCGGCGGCGCGCGAGATGCCAGCGGCACCGCCTACGCAGCCGAGGCCGAATACCGGTATGCGCCGGATACCTCGGGGAAGGCTTAACCGGTTGATGAGGCGTGCGTCGACGGAGGGGCTGGTGACGCCCGTAATGGACATGAACAGCAGCGTGCCGAGTTTCTCAGCCGGGACGCGGCCCCGTTGCATCGCGCAAGCGAGGGAGCGCACGCCAAGCTCTTCCGCCGTCTTGGCCCAGGCGCGATTGGAATCGCCCCACGTCTGCAGGCCGTAGTATTCCAGTAGTGGCAACGCCAAATGGCGACCGGCGACGCCAGTGTTGGCGAACAGGCGTGCGAGCATGTTCGGATTTTGCAGGCGGCCGCTCCAATGCAGTTGGAGGGGGGCCAGGAGTTCGTCCTGCGTGTAGTAGTGCGGCGGAAACGCCGACGCTGCGCTAATGATTTTCATGTTTAGAGGTTCACCGCGCGGCGGGCAAGAGTAAGAGCTTCCGTCCACACAGCGCCTGAACTATAGAGTGCATCAACCACCGACCCAATTGCATCCACGAAGCGGTCAAGGTGCGATTCCGTTGCCACCAGGGGAGGCGCCACTTTCAACACGAGGAAGTTGTTACCACAAATCTGCGTGAGAATATTCCAATCGCGATAGAGGGTGGTGACCAACACCTGTCCGAACATTCCCGGATGAATGTGGCGGAATGCTTCAAACGGGAGGCGCAACCGCATTTCAGAAGGCTGTTGGAACTCGATGCCGGAAAGCAATCCCATCCCGCGGACGTCCTTCACGATGCTGTATTTCGCCAGACGCTCGCGCAGGCGCTGCCGCAGCTGTTCGCCGAGCAAGGTGGCTCTAGGTCCGAGATTCTCGCTTTCCAAGACGTCGAGTGTGGCCAAGCCGGCGCGCATGGCGAGTGAATTCTCACTGAACGTCGAGGTGTGGACAATGGCCCGCTTCAGGGAATCGTAGACCGCGTCGTAAACCTCATCCGTCATCAGCAGGGCGCTCACGGGGACAAGCCCGCCACTGAGGGCTTTGGCCAATACGACCATGTCGGCCTGTACTTTGAACTGTTGCGAGGCGAGGAATTTGCCGGTGCGGTAGAGCCCCGTCTGCACTTCGTCTAACACGAAGAGCGCGCCGTGCTTGCGGCATAGTTCGCCAGCCTCACCCAGATAATTCGGGTCGGGGATCTTAATGCCCGCTTCCGATTGCAGCGGCTCGACAAAGAAGGCGGCGTATTTGCCGCTCTTCAGTTTTTTCTGTAGCGCCTCCAGATCGTTGAAGGGTACGGCTTCGGTATCCGGCAGCATCGGGCCAAATTTGTCGCGCCAGAATTTGTCGCCCATCAGGGACAGCGCGCCGCACGTTAAACCGTGGAAGGCGCCCTCTGCGTATATAAGCCCGCTGCGACCCGTTTTCTTCCGCGCAAATTTGATGGCGGATTCTACGCCCTCGCTTCCGGAGCAGGCAAAGAAGGCCTTCTTCATCCCGCCACCGGCCAACCCGCACAAGCGCCGCGCCAGCGTACCGGCTAGATCGGGAACATGGCTCTGAAGCATGGCCGGGCCGCGCCGGTCTAACTCGTCCTTGATCGCGTCGATAACAGACTGGTGATTGTGCCCGATGTTGTGAACACAGTAACCCGATAGGAAATCAAGGATGGTGCGGCCGTCGGTGGTGAACAGCTCAACCCCGGAACAGCGCTCATAGTGAGCGTTCATTCCCAGTAGTTCCAGTAGCCGGACCCACTGGGGATTTACATGTTGTGAATAGTCCGCGGTCTGTGCCGAGGTTTCAGTTTCGGAAATAGGCATTGGCAACGAAAAGACGTTCCTAACGGCGATTTCGGTACAGCGGAAGTTTACAAAGGTACGGAGGTTATCCACTTTTCATGATGTACTGGGGCGTATTGTTTCATGCGCTCCAGCAATGCGTGCGGCGAGTCATCCACCAGAATCAATTGACGATGCTGAGCCTTTAACAGGTGTTGTCCGACGGCGTGATCCAGGAAGGTCAGAAACGCGTCATAGTAACCCGCAACATTTAACAGGCCGCAGGGTTTTCGGTGGATCGCGAGTTGCGCCCAAGTGAGGATTTCGCAGAACTCGTCCAATGTTCCGAAGCCGCCGGGCATAGCGATGAAGCCATCGGAGAGTTGTTCCATGAGGGCTTTGCGTTCATGCATGGAGGTTACTTCGTGTAACTCAGTGAGGCCGCGATGGGCAATCTCGCTCTGAATCAGGCTCGACGGCATTACGCCCACCACTTCCCCGCCCGCCGCCAGAGCCGCGTCGGCAATGGCGCCCATCATGCCCACTTTGGCGCCTCCGTACACCAGGCCCACGCCAGACTCTGCCAGTGAGCGGCCCAAGGTGCGGGCCGCTTCCATATAGGCATCGCCCAAGCCGGGATTGGACCCGCAGAATACACAGATGCGCTTCATTGTTATTCGCGCTCCTCGTCTTCCAAATCGAGCGACAGTGGGGCAAAGACGGCCTGCCGCGTGGCCGGATACGGCGTCTGCCACCCCTTCACGGAACCCCACAGGATGCGGTTCAGGCGATTCGACGGAGCGGCGTCGGGGATGCTGAAATTCATGCGGGCCGAATCAAGCGCGGCGCGCCGGGCCGGGCCTCGCAAGGCCTGCACGGGGGGATTCATTTCGTCAATCGGCTGCTTCGGCGTCACGACCCGGTAGGGAGTAAAATCCGGCCGATCGGTAAAGCCGGCGCGCATGTCATTCGCAATGAGATCGAACAGGGACATGGTGGGCAGGCCGAGAATCAGTTCGATGGTTTTCAGCATGCTCTGGTGGGAATAGAAGGTGGAGTCGATGTGGCCGCGCTTCGTATACGGGCTGACGGCGAGGGCAACGGTGCGATGACCATCCACGTGATCCACGCCTCCTTGCGCATCGTCTTCCACCACGAAGATGGCCATCTTCTTCCAGAACGGCGTTTGCGAAAGTGCATCCACCATCTGTCCCAACGCGAGATCGTTGTCGGCGGCCATCGCTTGCGGCGTGTTGGTGTTGGGCGTGGTCCCGTTGGTGTGATTGCTTGGCAGCAGGGCGATTACAAGATTCGGCATTTTCCCGGCAGCCTCCCACTTCTTCACGTCGGCGAGAAAGAGGCGCGCCCGCACGACGTCCGGAATGTTTGTCGAATAGCCGGGAAATTGCGCGGCCAGGATCTTGTTCATGGGTGCGATGGGCGCCACCACGTGGTAGTCACTGGCGAAATCGTCGCCCTTCTTCCAGCGCTCCAATAGCGCGGCGCGCCCGGCGAAAGGGGCTCGCGTGATGCCCGCGTACTCACCATAGATGCGGACGGTTTTGCCACGGGCCAGAGCGTAGTCCCAAAGGAACCCATTGCGGGAATAGGCAATGGGATCGGCGCCATCGAAGGGATAACTTCGCCCGGTGTAGCCCGGCCACAGGCAGTAGGCGGTCTCATTGGCCTGGGTCACCCACTGATGGCCATCGGCGCTGTTGCCGCCAGTGGCGTAGAAGTTATCGAGCAGGACGAACTGGTCTGCCAGGCGGTGCTGATTGGGCGTGACGTCCTCACCGAACATGACCAGCGACGGGTCGCCATTGCCCTTCGACATGTCGCCCAGCACCTGATCGTAGGTGCGATTCTCCTTGATGATGTAGACGACGTGTTCGATCAATGAAGGCTCGCCGGAACGCGCCGGAATCGCGCTGGCGGGGACGTTCTGGGCCAGCACGGAATTCTGCTTCACCGGCCCCAGCGTGAGGTGATTATTCTCTGCCACCGCGGTGGTGTAACTGGCCAGTTGCGCTTTCTCAGGCACGTCGATGACGGCCACCGAACCACGGTAGGAGTGGACGAATCGCTTGCGCGGCTCGTCCTTCCAACTGGAGCCTGCGCCTAACAGGGCCGACACGGCGATGCGCTTCCCATCGGCACTGACAGCGATGGAGTTGGGATACCACGCCGTGGGAATCAGGCCCGCGATTTTTCCCGTAGATGCTTCGATCACCGCGATCGCATTGATACCGCCGCACGCAACATAGACGTAGGCGCCGTTGGGCGCGACGGCTACCGCACCCGGAGCGACACCGGCCGTGCGTTCGGAGAAAGGCTGGATGGGAATGGTGCGCACGACGCGCTGCGTTTGCGAATCGATCACGGAAACCGAATCGGAATTCGAGTTGGCGACATAGACGCGCGCGCGGGCTTCGTCCCAGGTGATGCCGTTCGGATGCAGGTCAACCGGAATCTGGTGGGTTACCGTTTTCGTTAAGAGGTCGATGCGCGTGACGGAGCCATTCGAGGCTACCCCTCGCGCATCCACCGCCACACGGTCTGCGTCGGGCGCCGTACCAGTGGGAGCGGTGACATCGCCGGGACCGGTAACGCGGCCACCCCAATTGGTGACGTAGGCAACAGAGCCATCGGCATTTATCGCGACGCCGAACGGCGCGATTCCGGTGGCGACCGAGCCGAGCTGCTGGCTGGTGTCGGCATCCACAAGGGCAAGCTTGTTCTCGCGGGTCAGCGGTATGGCGACCACGCGCTGACCGGAAGCGTTTTTCTTTGCGGCCACAGCCAGCGCTCCCGCCACGTCACGGCCCAGTTTACTGGCCAGAGGCATCATCGAACTGACATTTACGGTGACCAACTGAACGCCGGCCTCGCGGCCACCAGTCATGCTGAACAAAGGGCGATTGCGCTTATGATCGTAGACAATCCCTTGCAGACCGGCGCTACCGCCAAAGGCAACGCGCTCCAGTGTACGGTTCGCCTGATAGTCGAACTGAATCACCTGGCCCGCGGTGAGAACCCAGACATCGTGGGCGGCCGCGCCGAACGCCACTCCGAAGACGCGACCTTC
>JBDTMC010000185.1:0-13542 GCA_039934475.1 Bryobacteraceae bacterium
TCGCGTGGCGCCTAAACTCCAGAACCGTGGTTCGCAGCGCCTTTGGCGTCTTCTTTGGACGGGATGAGAACATGGGCATCGGCCGCCGGCCCACGAACAACCCGCCGTATGTGGCCCTCAATACGTATGGTCCCGACCCGAACTATGCACCCATCGCGCTGGCAATCGGCTTTCCCGACGATGCGCTGGATCTCGATAAGTTAAGCGCTCCGGCCGTTGTCAGTTTCCTGCGCCACGCTCCCACTCCCTACGTACAACAGTGGAACTTCAATCTTCAGCGCGAACTGCCGGGCGGTCTTGTGCTTCAACTCGCCTATATCGGTTCCAGCGCCCATGCGCTGTACTCTCCCGATCAGATTAATTCGCCGCAGCCAGGGTCGGGAGCGATCCAGCCTCGGCGCCCGTTCCCTCAGTTTGGCGCGCTTACCTGGTACGTGCCTCTCGTCAGTTCCAACTACAGTTCCTTTCAGGCGACGGCGGAGCGCCGGTTTGCCCGCGGTTTCGGTCTGCTCGCCGCCTATACCTGGGCGCATTCCATTGACAACGGCGCCAGCAACGCCGACAGGGATGATTGGGCCCCGCAGAACCCGGCTGACTACCGCGCCGAAAGGGGCTCGTCTAACTTCGACATTCGCCACCGCTTCAGCCTGAGTTCGGTCTGGCAGTTGCCGTTTGGCAAGAGTCGCCGTTTTCTGGGTACCGGCCCAGCGGCCGCCATTGCCGGCGGTTGGCAGTTGAGCGGCATCGTGAGCGCACAAACGGGTCTGCCCTTTACACCACGGCTTCCTACCGATACGGCAGGCACCGGAACCCCAATCCGCCCGAACCGGATCCAGTCGGGCGTCGCGGCCACTCCGACGGTTCAATCCTGGTTCGACACGTCGGCGTTTGTTTCGCCTCCTCCTTACGCATATGGCAACTCCGGCCGCAACATCTTGAGCGGTCCCGGCTTCCGAAACGTGGATCTGGGTCTATCAAGACTCTTCCGGCTCGGTGAACGTGTTCGTCTCGAGTTCCGTGCCGAAGCGTTCAATCTGTTTAATACACCCCAGCTTGGATCTCCGAACCCTGTTCTCACCTTTAACACCACAGGCGCGATTTCCACCGTGACCAATCCCCAACGCGAAATCCAACTCGCGCTGCGTCTGCGATTTTAAGGAACCAGCGCTAATCTTCCGGCAACATTGTGCCGATGAAGGGTTGTGATCACGAGGAGGCCTCCTGATATTTCCTACCGGGCCCATGCCTTGCAGTGCCTGGATCAGTTGCCGCCTTTTTCGCTGGTGTTGAACAAACTGATTGCCAGCCTGGCCCGCGAAGACGTTTCGTATGCGTTACTTTCCGCACTTATCGAACAAGATGCGGTGTTGTCAGCGAACCTCCTCCGACTGGTGAACTCGGCTGCTTATGGGCGCCGTGGGACGGTCAGTTCGGTTCGGCACGCGGTCTCATTGATCGGCCTGCACAAGCTGCGAAACGCCGCCATGAGCATCTCTGTATCCAGGCTGTGGGCAAAAGTGCAGACACCGGAGGGTTGGTCCGCCGTGCGGTTTAACCAACATTGCGCCGCCACTGCTATACTTGCCGACCTGCTGGCTCAGGAAGTGCCGGTGGAGTATCCCGAGGGCGCCTTTGCTGCCGGCTTGTTGCATGATTTGGGGCGGCTGCTGATTGCCATCGCTTTGCCTGAGGAACATCGCGAAATCGGCGTCATGATGAAAGCTAATTCGGCAGCAGCTTGCGATTGTGAAAGTGTACTGATTCAGGTCACACATGCCGAGTTGTCCTTCGCGGCACTGGAGAAATGGAATTTGCCGCCCGCCATCGCGCACGCCGTAAGAATGCATCATGCCCCTCAACAGTCGGGTCCGTCGGATATACTACCCCTCTGCGCTGTCCTGAACGTGGCCGATACGTGCGCCCATCAGTTGGGTATTGCCATTGATCACGGCGAGCCGAATGTCGACGCGGCCTTGGCGGCCTTGGCGACTTTCGGTCTGCCCGCCGAGCGAAGTGCCTCTACGCTGGAGAACTTTCGGATCGATTTTGAAGCGCTTCGTTCCGCAGTCTAACGAAACGTCAGACGTCCGAACCGGGCCGGGTTGTGTGGGTTAGGTTCTGCCTGAAGGGTGTCTGACCAAACACTCAGTCGCCGGTTGGGTTCAGTGCCATCCCAGCGGTTCAGATTAGCCGTCCACGTGTCGCCTGGTTTGGGTGGCATTTTGCCGCCGATCTCTTCGAAATTGTGCCACGGAATGGCAACCTCCAGGCTCCAGCCCTTCGGTGTCACTGACGTCGCCAGCTTCACGCCCGTGAAATCGTACCGTTGCAGCAGCATATGAGGCCAGATGAAGGCATAGTCGTACAACACGGCATGAGCGTTCATTTCCAAACCGTAGTAAAAGTTCTGTGCCGGTTTTGGATTAACGAATAGTTCCACAGCGTCGTCTCGATAGGTTGGGTCGTCATGGTTGTGAAACTGGACTGTGATGTCGGTGTCGTCGCACTGATAAGCGACGTACAGGTAGTCACCGTCCCACAATAGCCGGACCACCGTCTTCTGCTTGGCGCCGGTTTGCTGTGTCCAGGGGAACTGCAGCGTCACTGGCTCGGCGGTCTGCCAGACTGCTTCGTCAATCTTGCCATCGATCACGACGGGCTTCGTCGCGCGCTGTACGTGCGTCTGGGGAATTGGCGGGACTGCAGGCTGAAGGAGAAGGAGCGCGAGTAAATACATGGATGTAATCCTCTCAATCCTACTCTTATTCGTACTCCGGTTCTGGAAGGTTCAGCGGCTGCGGAACCTGTTCCAGAAGCACCCCCTTCAGAGTTTTCCCAATAGCCATGTATAGTTCCAGATCCGGGGGTTTCACGATGAGCAGCCGGACATGAAATTTCTCCACGCGCGCCTTCTCCCGTGGGGACGACGAGGAACTCAACACGACCACGGGCACCGCCGAAAACAATTCATTCGCCCGCATCGCCTCCAGGATTTCCAGACCGTCGTTCTTTGGCAGGTTGAGGTCAAGCACCGCCAGATCGGGAACGGAAAGGCCTTCATACTTCCCCCGCTGATTGGCGAAATCCAAGGCCTCGCGTCCATCGCTCGCAATCGTTAAGATGCAATCCACCTCTGCCAGTTCCAGGGCAACTCTCAGAAGGTGAATGTCACCCGGGTTATCTTCGACAACAAAGATATGGAACTGCCGCCCACGTTCGCTATTCATGATTTGTCCTTCCCGGGGAGGATCTTGCCCGGAAGTGTGAAATGGAACGTCGCTCCACGGCCGGCTTCGGACTCAACCCAGATTCGTCCGCCATATCTCTCAATCACCCGTAGGCAGATCGCCAGGCCAATGCCGGTGCCGGGGATGTTTGGGCCATGTAACCGTTTGAATGGCGCGAAGATCTTCTCTTGATACTCCGGTTCGATACCGATGCCGTTGTCTGCCACCGAGAATTGTACGTGATGGGCCGACTCTTCCACACGAATCTGAATTTGCGGCGCGTCTGCGCCGCGGTATTTAATCGCATTCTCAATCAAATTCTGGAACAAGGGGATGAAATGCACCTCGTCTGCCTTCAAAAACGGCAGGGGGACGCTGCTCACTCGGGCGCCGCTATCGTCAATCGACGCTCTCAGATTCTCTTTCACCTTCTCCAAAACCACATTAAGGTCGATCGTCGAGACGGGGTCTTCACGGTTGGCGCCGATCTCCGCATACGCCAGCAGATCCGCCAGCAATTCCCGCATTCGCCTGGTACCTCCCGTTATGTAGTCGACGAACATACCGGTATCGCCGTCAACCTTGCCCGCGCAGGCTCTAATCAGGAGCTGCGAATACACCGAAATCATGCGCAGCGGCTCCTGCAGATCATGGCTCGCCACGAAAGCGAATCGTTCCAAATCCTCGTTTGACCGTCGCAGCGCCGCATTTAACTGTGCCAACCGCTCTGAGGCCATCACTTGTTCGGTGATGTCCCGTGCAATTTTCGACGCTCCTACAACCCGCCCGAGTTCGTCAAGAAGCGGCGAAACCGTCACCGAGACGTGAATCGGCTGACCGTTCTTAGTGCGTCGCACCGCTTGATACTGGTCAATCCTCTCACCACGTTTGATGCGTTCCAACACGCCCGGCATCTCATCACCAGATTCGGAATCGGCGATCAGCAGCGTGGAACGCCCAATCGCTTCATCGCTCGAATAGCCGAACGTTTTCTCCGCGCCTTTGTTCCAGGTGGTAAAGATACAATCCAGATCATGCCCCACAATCGCGTCGTCCGAGGACTCCACGATTGAGGCTAGCAGCCGTGTCGTCTGTTCGGCGCGCCGGCTTTGGGTGACATCCCTGAACACCAGCACCGTTCCTCGAGTGGCCCCCGTCGAGTCGCGTATCGGCGCGCCGCTATCGTCGATCGGGATCTCCGCGCCGCTCCGGGCCATGAGCAGAGTGTGGTTTGCCATGCCAACGATCGTGCCCTCGCGTAACACCTTCGCCACGGGACTCTCCACCTTTTCCCTGGTCAGCTCGTTCACAATACGAAACACTTCATCCAGATGCTTGCCTACGATTTCAGCTTCCGGCCACCCCAGTAGCGCTTGCGCCACCGGATTGGCAAAAACAACGCGCCCTTCCGTGTCGGTAGAGATCACCGCATCGCCAATACTCGCCAGAGTGGTTGCCAGGAACTCGCGGGCATTCTCGGCTGACGCGAGCGCATTCTCCCGGCCAACCAGCGCCTTTCTCAAA
This sequence comes from Bryobacteraceae bacterium, assembly GCA_039934475.1. Lineage (GTDB taxonomy): Bacteria > Acidobacteriota > Terriglobia > Bryobacterales > Bryobacteraceae > JBDTMC01. Next base: position 4,752 of record JBDTMC010000185.1, read on the forward strand.
TCCGTGTCCCGAGTTTGGATGCCCGCGAGCATTTCATTGATCGCATCAGTGAGGACGCCGGTTTCATCGCCTGAAAGCCGTCGGGCGCGAATGCCATAGTTTTTCGTTTTCGACACTGCGGTCACCGCTTGCGCTAATTCCAGAATCGGCGCTGCCACGAGGGCCCGAAGTCCTGCCGACACCCAAAATGCAAACACACTCGAGATCAACAGGACTATGAGGACGGTTGTGCCAAATACCCGCACCCGCTGGCCCACTTCATCCAGATCGTAGAGCAACACAACCGTGCCGATGGAGCGGCTCTGCAGCATGATGGGTTGTGAAACTACTAACCCCTCGGGCGTGGATCGAATCCCAGCCTCTGGGCCGGGCGACGGACAGCCGGTCGGCGCGCCTGGGCGCGCATAGCTGGCCAGTGTCACTTCGTTGGCTCCCCGGACACAGGCCGACACCACGTGCGTCCTCGATCTCAGCGATGCCAATACCTCGTTGGCCGACTGCGGATCGTCAAAGGCGATCGAAGCGTTGCTGTTATCGGCAAGAATATTAGCGAGCGCGGAGAGATCACGGTTCAGGTAACTTCGAAACAAAAAAGAATCGGCCGCGACTACTCCAGCGCCAGACAGCAAAAGGCTCACCGCTACGGTTACCAGGATGGTGACCGTCAGCTTCTGCTTAATCGGGATATCTCTGAAATGATTCATCGCTGGACTTACTGCTCCAAAGGCTTACCGTGAACCTGCCTCGCTACTTTCAACAATTTCGAACTCAGTTTAAGACCGGCCGTTTCGGCGACGGTTTGATTGATGTCGAATCGCACACGGCCGCCCTCAATAAGGAAGTAAATCATTCCGCCGCCGCGAATAAACGCCTCGTCTTCGCTCACCGTAAGAACGTTTGGGCCTACCGTCGCGAGGGTTTTGGCGACGTCCTCCGGTTTGCCGACGAATAGGACCTGACACGCTTTCAAAGGCGGCGCGCTCTGGATGCGCTCTACAACCACCCGGCGAGAATTCACCACTTCTCCTTCCAGAGTCTGGTCCAGGATGTGGCCGAATGGGTCAGTGCCCAGAATGCAGATCGAAAGCGGCGATTTCGCATCGCCAAACGCCACTTCTGGCCACTCTGTGAACTTGGTGAAATTCAACAGGAACGCCGCTTTCACACGGTATTCCAGGGTTTGGTCTTTTGGCTCTCCGGCTTCGCCGCACCGCAGCTCACCTTGCCCAATCAGGAGTGCCGCCAGTATCGTGCCAATGGACAGGAATCGGCGCAACGCTACACCCGGCACGATGCGGGTCCGCTGCCCGATGCACCCGATTAGTTCCAATGGCTGTTGCGCCAAGCCCATAGTCCGTTTCAATGACACGTGAGTGAAGGCATTTACCCCTGCCTTCGTGCGTAGCCCTCAGCCTTCTCGTTCTTGGGGCGGGGAATCGAATCTAACTTATCTGAACCATCGTAGAGTGACATACGCACTTCTCCTGACTCCGATCAAAGGGCCCGGATCGCCGCTATACTCTGGATGGCTTGGCTGAAGCAGATTGCGGCCCGCGAGCGACAGTTCGAATTGCTGACTGATTCGCCACCCCAGCCGCGCGTCTCCGGTGGAATACGACGGAACCAACTGGGCGCCAAGCGCCGAGACATATCTGTATGTCAAATCGAGCGATAAGCTCTTGGAAAGATTAAGAGCGGATTGCACTGTCGCCTGGTGTCGCGGACTGGAGCCAACGATTCCCGGCGCCGAGCCCACGTCAATGGAGTTGGGAGCCTTTCGAATGTCCATCTGTAGGAATGAGTAGGACCCGCGTAACTGCCACCAGTCCGCCAACCTGTATTCGGGAGCGATCTCGATGCCTTTCGTGGTTCCCAGCAGTCCATTGCCGAATTGCGCGGGTAGCAAGAGATGCTCAGGGGACGGCGTGTCCTCCAGGAAAGGCGGTCCCGTAAGCTCTTGGCTAAAGAGGTTGTGGTAGTGGTTGTAAAAGGTCGCGATATCAACAGAAAGGCCTGGACTGAAATCGTGACGATATCCTACCTCATAGCCGTTCATCTGTTCGGGTGCAAAATTGCCGTTGGCGTTGAATCGCGCAAAGAAGGGCGTTCCGTTGTCCAGCGTCCGAATATAGCCGGTCAGAAAGAAGTTTACTTCCGCATCCGAGGGAGTCCGTAGGGCGTGAGTATACGCGGCCCAGACAGTTTGTTTCCTTGAGGGCGTCCACAGAATTCGTGCACTCGGCTCCAGAAGAAAGCCCGTAAAGTTAGTGCGCAACAACTTTGTGCCGATGATGAGGGAAAGCCGGTTTTCCACTAACCCAATTTCATCCTGTAGGAAAGCCGTGTAGAGTTGGTCCGTTCTTAGCGCTGGTTCAAAAGTCAGCCCTGAGACTATTTCGCGGTTATCCGCTCGACTGACGCGCGCTCCTAAGCCCCACGAAAGCTGCTGCCGGCCCACCATGCGAAAGCGGTGGAGAAAATCAACGTCGAACGTGTCGCGAGTCTCGCCAAAGTTCGCTTCTTCGCGGGTTGTCCGGTCATAGTAAGTCTGGATTTGGATGTCGCTGCCATCGCCTAAGGTTCGCTTCCATCGGGCCATAAGGTTACCACCCGAAAGGTACGCGTTATCGTCCACAGTGCGCGAGTAGGGCGCCGTATAACTGGTGGCCTGGACTCTCTCGCCTGCCTCTTCTTTGTAAACGTCGCCCTGCACTGTTACTGAGTCGCGCTCGTTCACTGTCCAATCCATCCGGAATCCGCCCTGGGCAGCGCGCCAGTCGTCAAAATTCCGCCGGTCCTGGTGGTGATCGGGGCCGCGCGTGAATCCTTTGCCATAGATCCGATAGTTGAGCTTCTGTCCGCTGCTGCCCCCGTATCGCAGACCGGCGAAACCCTGCTCGTCGCTTCCGCCCCCCGCTGAGGCAAGCGTGCCTTGGGTATCTTTGGCCGCCTTTGTTATGACATTAATTACTCCATTTACGGCATTGGGGCCACAAATGATACCTCCAGGCCCGCGTATGACCTCAATCCGATCAATGTCGTCCATAAGCGTATCCTGTACTTCCCAGTAAGTGCCCGCCAGCAGTGTCGAGTAAACTGTGCGGCCGTCGATCAGGACAAGGACACCTCGAGAAAACCGAGTGCCGAATCCTCGAATTCCTATGGACCATTTGTTGGCGTCAATGCGCGCCACTTCCACACCCGGAGCCGATCGTAATGCTTCCGGTATGCTTGTAGCTCCCGACCGCCGGATCTGTTCCCCTGTGATTACGTAGACAGCTACCGGACTGGCATAGGCTCTCACCGGCGTCTTTGACGGCGTCGAGACCTCAATGAGCGACAGTTCTTCCAGGCTCAGTCGCTTCAGTGCCTCAGGTTCCGGCGCCTGTTGCTGGTTGCCGCCGCTCGCGGGCGTGGCGAATCCAATCAGGAGTCCGGCGAAAACGAGTACGCCAACGTTGCGTGGGCCCGATACGTGCACTGAGTCTTTCCTATACGAATCCAAGGTTTTTCCACGCGGAGGAGTCCCGCGGCAGACCAGACAATTATCGGCCAGTCTAGCATACGGTCGGTATGGAAAAATGGGGATGGGCATGAATTTCAAGCCCGGTAGGTAACTGAACATTACAGACTGCCCCTGGAGGAAATTCGCTGCCTGGAGTATACTCCGGCCTGTCCCACTTTCCGACACACCTCGGAATGAAAACGGGACGTCGTACTGCGGGGGAAGGGAGACTAAAGGAAGGGCCGGACTGCCGGCCCCGTGAGGGTGTTACACCAACGACTTCGCCACCGCGAGAGCGGCGTCGTAATCGGGATGATCGGCTACTTCGGTCACGTACTCTACGTGCTTTACCGTGTTGTCCTTGTCCACTACGAAAATCGCCCGGCTTTCCACCCGCCATTCTTTGATCAGCGTGCCGTAGTGCTCACCGAAAGAGGCGTTCTTGTGGTCGCTGAGCATTGTGACGTTGTCTACGCCGAAAGCGCCACACCAACGCTTCTGCGCAAAAGGCAGGTCCATGCTGATCGTGTACATCTTAACGCTCGGCAACTTCCCGGCCTCCTCGTTGAAGCGCTTCGTCTGCATATCGCAAACCGGCGTATCAAGCGAGGGCACAACGCTGAAAATACGTACTTCGCCCGCGGTGGCCTCGAGTGTCACCGGTTGCATCTTCGTATCCACCACATCGAACTGAGGGGCTGCATCGCCCGCCTTCAGCGCCGGACCCACGAGGGTTAAAGGACTGCCTTTAAATGTTGTCGCACCTGGTCTTTCCATCTGTTTCTCCTGTCTATGAATTCTGGTACAACGGCAGACTCATTGTAGCAACTCGGCGAATTTTTCCACGTCCCCTGTGGGCAGTTGACAGGCGAAGTTTTCGCACACGTAGGCCGTCGCGCGCCCGTCTATCGGCTTGATGCCAAGCTGCATAGCTTCAGGCGCATCGGGACCCAGCAGAACCGTCTCCGGCAGAAACTTCGCATAAAGAGTCCGCAGCATTTCCGCGTGCCCTTCGCCCCCCGTCAGAATCGCTTGACGGTGCTTGGAACGGCTGAAAAGGAACGCCACCAGCATCTGTGGAATGGCCAGCGGCGCAGTGTTGATCCGCGTTGCAAAGGCTTCCAGCGCGCGTTCTGCCGCCGCCTCGAAGTGGGCATTGCCCGTCATCCGAGCCAGGCGAAGCAAATTCAGCACCGCCACCGAGTTGCCAGAAGGTTCCGCCCCATCGTAATCGTCCTTCATGCGTAAGATCAGGTTCGCGTCTTCCGTGCCGGTGCTGAAGTAGCCGCCGTCGCCCGTATCCTCGAAAATATCTCGCATGTCCTGGGCAAGGTTCGTCGCCGTCGTGAGGTATCCCACTTCGAAGGTGGCTTCGTAAAGATCGATCAGTCCCTGGCCGAAAAACGCAAAGTCGTCAAGGAACCCGGGAATCGCGGCGTCTCCATCGCGAAAACGGCGCAACAACAGTCCCTGCTCCGCCTGGTACATGCGAGCCAGAATAAAGTCTGCGGCGCGCCGCGCGGCTTGTTCGTAACGCGGTTCGGCCAACACCTGCGCACCCTTGGCAAACGCGGAGATCATCAGCCCGTTCCAGGCGGTGAGAACCTTGTCGTCCAAGTGCGGGCGCGGCCGCTTTCCTCGGGCCGCCAGCAAAATCTGCGCGGAACTGGCGAGCGATGCGGCCATCGCCTCCACCGTTACATCGTACTGTCCGGCCGACGTTTCCACCGTGTGCGATTGATAGAGGATGTTTCGTCCGGTGAACTCCTGCTGTGGATCGTTCCGCACGTTGCCGTCGTCATCCACCCCGTAGCGATAGCTGAACCACTCGGCCGCGGGTTCGCCTAACAATTGGTCCAATTCCTGGCGGGTCCAAATGTAGAACGCGCCTTCGCCCTTCTCATGCGGGTCGGCGGCGTCGATAATACTGTCGGCATCCTCGGCAGAGTAGAATCCGCCCTCAGGATGGGTCATGTCGCGTAGCACGTATTCGAAGATGTCGCGCGCAATCGCAGCGTACAGCGGGTCCGCGGTGATCTGGAACGCTTCCAGATAGGAGATGGCGAGCTGCGCCTGGTCGTACAGCATCTTCTCGAAGTGCGAGACAAACCAGTTCTCATCCACCGAGTAGCGATGGAACCCGCCGCCGATCTGGTCGTTCATCCCTCCCTTCGCCATTTCCCGCAGCGTCAGCAACACCATGTCGAGCGCTTCCTGGTTACCGGTGCGCCGGTGGTAGCGCAGCAGGAAGTTGTATACGGTGGGCCGCGGGAACTTCGGAGCTTGCCCGAAGCCGCCTTTCCGCGAGTCGAACATACGGCGGAAGCCCAGGAAGAGGTGTTCGGCTGCGTTCTCGTCCAGACGCGTGCCTCCGCTCCGTACCTCGGAATGTTGGGTCAGTTGTTGGATCACGTCGCCAGCCGACTCCAAAATGCGCGCCCGGTCGCCTGCCCAGGCGTTCCCCAACTGCTCCAGAATGTACTTGAACCCGGGGCGTCCGAACCGGTTGTCAGGAGGAAAGTAGGTGCCACCGTAGAAAGGTTTGAGGTCAGGCGTCAGCCAAACGGACATCGGCCAGCCGCCGCTGCCGGTGGTCGCTTGCACGAACATCATATAGATGCGGTCCACGTCCGGCCGCTCTTCACGATCCACTTTGACGGGTACGAAATGGCGGTTGAGGACGGCGGCGATCTCTTCCTTCTCAAACGACTCGCGCTCCATCACATGGCACCAGTGGCACGTTGAGTAGCCGATCGAAAGAAAGATCGGCTTATCTTCCGCCCGCGCCTTAGCAAAGGCCTCCTCCCCCCAAGGCATCCAGTCCACCGGATTGTGCGCATGCTGCAGCAGGTACGGACTCTTCTCGCCGGCAAGTTTATTTGTGTACATGGTGAAAAATTCAAAGGAGGGTGGGACGCCACCATTGTATCAACCAAGACCGGTCCCTCGACTTCCGACTTCCGTCTTCCCCCTTCCTATCCTCGAAGGGATATCCGGAGTGAAACTCCGGTTGTTAGAATGTCTACGGGCATCCTCATGAACTACTACCAGGAACACCAGCAAGACTTCCTTGAAGGCTTGAAAACGTGGCTGCGCATTCCCAGCATCAGTACCCTCCCGGAGCACAAGCCGGACATTCTGCGCGCGGCGAACTTTGCCGCCGATGAACTCCGCGCCGCGGGCATGCCGCACGTGGAGCTCATTGAAGGCGAGGGTAACCCCCTCGTCTATGCCGAGTGGCTGGGCGCCCCCGGCAAGCCCACCCTGCTGCTTTACGGGCACTATGATGTGCAGCCGCCCGATCCGTTGGACGAGTGGAAGTCGCCTCCCTTTGAGCCTGAGGTCCGCGGCGATAACATCTATGCCCGCGGTGCGTGTGACGACAAAGGGCAGACCTACATCCTCATTAAGGCCGTGGAAGGGATGCTGAAGACCACCGGGTCGCTCCCTGTGAATGTGAAGTTCCTGATCGAGGGAGAAGAAGAAGTCGGCGGCGAGCACATCAGCGACTTTGTCGCCTCCAAGGACCCACGCCTAAAGGCGGATGCGGCGGTGATCTGCGATACCGAGATGTTCGCTCCTGAACTCCCCACCCTTTGCGTGGGCCTCCGCGGCATCATCTATGGAGAGCTGATTGTCACCGCGGCTCGCCAGGATCTGCATTCCGGCGTCTACGGCGGCGCCGCCCCGAATCCAATCATGGCCGTGGCAGAGATTCTTACCGCGCTGAAGGACCGTGATGGCCACATCCAAATCCCGGGCTTCTATGACCGCGTAGTCCCGCCCAGCGTCGAGGAGCGCGCCGCCTGGGCGCGCCTGCCGTTTAACCTTGAGGACTTCCGCGAGAAAGAAATGGGCGCGCTGGCGCTTACCGGCGAACCCGAAATCGATGTTCTGGAGCGCATGTGGGCCCGCCCCACGCTCGAAGTCCACGGGATTCGCGGTGGCTTCACCGGCGAAGGTGCAAAGACCGTGATTCCGGCCCGCGCCCTGGCCAAAGTAAGTGCACGGCTGGTGGCCGATCAGGACCCCGAAGAAGCAACGCGCATGCTGCAGGATGCAGTCGCCAAGGCATGCCCGAAGGGTGTGACGGCCGAATTCAAGGCGATCCACAGCGCGGCGCCTTCGCTCACCGATCCTACAAATTCGTTCGTCCAGGCCGCCGCCGTGGCAATGACCGAGATCTTCGGCACAGAGACCGTCTACATCCGCTCCGGCGGCTCCATCCCCATCGTCGGCTTGTTTGACCAGCACTTGGGCATTCCCAGCGTGATGATGGGTTTCGGCCTGCCGGACGACAATCTGCATTCCCCCAACGAGAAGTTCTATCTGCCGAATTTCTACCGTGGGATCGAAGCCGTCGCCCGCTACCTTGAAGTCCTAGCGCGTTAGAATCGAAGTCACCGTGCGCCTATCTGAAATTTGCGTCAAGCGCCCCGTGTTCGCCTTCATGCTCATCATGTTTTTGGTGACGCTTGGGGTGTTCAGCTTCTCCGACCTCGGAGTCGACCTGTTCCCGCGGACCGATCCCGCTACCGTCTACGTCCGCTTCACTCTTCCCGGCGCAAGTCCGGCCGAGGCGACGTCGCAGGTTGTGCTGCCGCTCGAAGAAGCCATCTCCTCGGTCAGTGGCATCGATGAGATGAGAGCGATTGTCTCAGAGGGCGGCGGTTTCATCGTCGTTACCTTCGTGCTGGAACGGAACATCGGCGAAGCCGCCGAAGATGTGCGCGAGAAGGTCCAAGGCAAGCTGCGCGATCTGCCACCCAATCTGTTGCCGCCCACGGTGCAGAAGGCCGATCCCGACAGCGACCCTGTCATCACTATCGCCTTAAGCGGTACGCGTGGTGTTCGCGAACTGACCGAGATTGGCGACAAACAAGTACGCCGATCGCTGGAGACGATTGACGGTGTAGGGGGTGTGGATGTCAATGGCGGACGCAACCGGCAAATCAATGTCCTGCTCGATCTCAACAAGCTCAGCGCCTACAGCCTCACCGCACAGGATGTCTCCAATTCACTGCGCAGTGAGAACGTCGAAGCGCCGGGCGGCCGCATCGTGCGCGGCTCTACTGAGCTTGGTGTGCGAACTCTGGGCAGGATGGAGAACGTCTCGGAGTTCAACAACATCATCCTGAAGAACGTGGGTGGCTCCCCCATCCGCTTGCGCGATGTGGGCTTTGCCGAAGACAGCATGGCTGAGCGTCGCACGTTCGCCTACTACAAGGGCCGCCCGGCCGTGATTCTTGAGATCCGGCGTCAGACGGGAACAAACACCGTCAAGGT
>JBDTMC010000186.1:0-13501 GCA_039934475.1 Bryobacteraceae bacterium
CGATGTCATGCTCGGCCTGCCCTCCACCGGCCTTCACACCAACGGCTATTCACTGGCGCGCAAGCTGCTTTTCGAAGTCGCCGGCTATACTCCAAAGACCTTCCTGCCGGAGCTCGACATGACCGTCGGCGATGCGTTGATGAAGGTGCATCGCAGCTATCTGCAGCCCATTCGCGAACTGATGAAAGCGGGCGTGCTGCGCGCGGCTGCCCATATCACCGGCGGCGGCATCACGGATAATACGCCGCGCGTTCTGCCCAAGGGCCTGGCTGCGGAGGTGGAACTAGGGACGTGGCCCGTGCTGCCCGTGTTTGAACTACTGAAGCGGCTGGGCACGATTCCAGAGGATGATTACCGGCGCACCTTCAATCTCGGAATCGGGATGATCCTCGTCGTTAGCAAGGCGGGCGCCGGGAAGGCCAAACGCCTGCTTGACCGGATAGGCCAGGACTGGCATCGCATTGGAACCGTGATCAAGGCCCCGCGCGGCAAGGGCCGGGTCATCTATCGATGAAGAAGCTGGGCATTCTCTTATCCGGACGTGGTTCAAACTTCGAAGCCCTCGCCGATAGCATCGCGGCGGAGCTGATTCCGGGTGCTGAGATCGCTGTCGTTATCTCGAACAAGCCCGATGCGCGCGGCCTTGAGACGGCTCGCAGCCGCGGGTTGAAGGCGATTTGTATTCCCTCCAAGGGCGCGCCGCGAGAAGAGCATGACCGCCGTCTGCTCGTGGAACTGGAAGCGTCAGGCGTGGATCTTGTCTGCCTCGCCGGGTACATGCGCCTGCTGAGTCCGGCTTTCATCCGCGCGTTTTCCAATCGCATCCTGAACATTCACCCATCACTGCTTCCGGCGTTTCCCGGTCTCGATGCCCAGGGCCAGGCACTGGCCCACGGAGTGAAGGTTGCCGGCTGCACTGTCCATTTTGTGGACGAGGACCTCGACTCAGGTCCCATCATCCTGCAGGCGGCGGTGGCAGTTCTGGACGACGACACCGAAGAGACGTTGTCGGCCCGCATTCTGCAACAGGAACATCGCATCTACAGCCAAGCCGTGGCCTTGATTGTGAGCGGGCAATGGCGGCTGGAAGGGCGGCGCGTGGTAGGCACCGCCTCAGTGTATGGCTGTGATTGACAGGCTTTTCTGACGCAGTGTTTCGCTCCAGTTCGTGTCTGACGGGTTCAGGGCAAGTGCGGTATCGAGGTACAAACGCCGGCGCAGCAGATCGTTGAATTCGCGGTTGGGCGCGGCATCGCTGTAGCACGTCCCCTGGTCTTTTTGGACGTGGTAGCCACATGTCGGTTCGCCGTAAGACGCGTCGCCGCTCGCTCCATTGCCGGTGAGGAATGCGGAGAGAGCGCTCTTCTCCCCACGCCGCCTGCCTTTGATGTGCACGACGAATGTGCCGGTCTCCTGGAAATGGCAGCCGGAGCAAGTGTTTTGCGCCAGCCCGAAACGAACATCGCGTGAGTAGCCGGCACCCACCTCGATCGGCGTCCGAACGCCAGCCATGGCGGCTTGGCGAAGGAACTGGTTGGGGACGACCCCGCCCGTGTATGTCTTCATAAACGTGGTGGCATCAGGGGTCAACTGGCACTTCTTCGGGTCGCCGCCATTCCACTTCAGCGGATCGATTTCTCCCGGAAGCGCAGCCGCAACAACGAGTCTTCCCGCGTTGTCGAACGAGTATTGCTGCATGATCCAGACCGACAGCAGATTCGCACTCAGACGAACCCGGCCAATGCTGAACGAAGGTTGATAGCGAGCCCACTTTTCGGCTACAGCTTTGGCAAGGGCCGCGGAATTGTCGATTGCGGCAAGGCCGGTCCAGTCTCTTAGCATGGCCTGGAACTCGGCCTTCGACTGCCTCGGAACGGCAAACTCGGCAATGGCCGCCGCCTTCACCGGCGCACCCGCGGCGTCGATTTGTCCGAACTCGAAGTGAATCTCGGCCCCGCAAGCGTCACTGCCCTCGGTTGCCGCGCCGCACCGGAATTCGGCAAGGTCCGGCCGGAACGCAATGGCGAGCAGACGAAACGGCGCTCTGTCGAGGCACTCATGCCCGTCGGGGCACGCCGGCCAGCCGTTGACAATGATGTTTAGCGGAACGTCTGGCAACTTCCACTCCGCCGTTGCCGCGTCGAAGTTCTTCGCCCCCGCCAGTTCCCAGAGGGTTTTTAAACTGGCGGGATTGCCGGTCTTGCCGAGCGGTGTTGGAGACGGATCGTAGCCGATCGCCTCCAGAACCGCTGGATCGCGCACGATCAAGGCGCGATCGGAGAAGGCGATGTGGTCGGAAGGACACGGAGGTTCGAGCTCCGCGCCCCGGCCGAGAACATGCTGGGTAACCGCCTCTGGCGCCGGACGCGGGCGCGCACAGCTGAAGACCATTAGGGGGACAATCACGGCGAGAATAGCGCGTGGACACACGACATGCATCATGGCTGACCTTGGTTGCTTGCTGGGAGAGGTGATCCCGGCGCCCTATGGCACGGGCTCCAGCGAGGGTTGGGTCTGTGTTGGTTGTGCGCTGTAAGGCCTGACGAGAACCAGACACGGCGGAGGCCAGCCGGCCGCGCAGAGGTTCAATGCCATATTGAAATAGTTCGAATCGTTGGCAATGTTCACGAGGTCAGCGATCGACACCGGATCCGTAACCAGTGGAAACACCCCAGGATCGAGGGCGAACTCCGCAGCGAAGGCTTCGTCCACCGTTATAGCGCCCAGTGCGGCATAGAACGTGTGGTCGCGGCCGAGGAGATTGACGGGTGTCGTGGGGATGGTGAATCCTTCGGACTTGGCAGGCGGCAGAAAGCGCAGCCACTCGCCCATGCAAACCAGAGAAGCGGGTTGGAAGACTAAGTGCTGCGCCAGGATCGCACTCAGCGTGTAGTACTTATCTGTGTTAATCGACCACGACTCCCTGTGCCTGACTCCGACCTTTGGGTCGCAGTACACAGGTGTGTTAGCCGAAGTCAATGAATCGTCTTCGAGCAGGATGTCGCGAAGACCGCCTTCGTTGGCGATGAACCGGCCCAAACCTTCCCAGAAGTCCAGCATGTTACCCCCCTATTGAGCGAGGGTTTCCAGTTGCAAGCGGACCCTCTGCACGATCGGATACTGCCGGGCTTGACTACCCCAGTGACTCAGTACCCGCTTATATATGCGTGACGCGTCGCTGAAATGGGACATGCGGACTGAACTTTGAGCTTGATCGATCCACGCGAGGACGATGAGGGAATGAAAGTCATCGCGGTGGATCGCTCCGCGGAACCGCAACAAGCGGTCGAGGGTCTGATGTTGGGCGTCCCACTGTTGAGTGGCGCCCTGCCACCAGGCGAAGGATTCGAGGGTCAGTGCATCTGGCCATAATCCCATCGCCCTGGCAAACAACGGTTCGGCCGCCTTCGGATTGTCGTGCGCTAGGATGAGCGCCGCGGCGTTGGCTGCCGCCCCCTGGCTATGAGTGGAAGGCGAACGCCGTTCAATGCCACGCAGCCGCTCCAAGCCTTCCGCGGCGAGCTTGCGGTCCTTGAGATCGAGTGCCTGGCGAACCCCGGCTCGCAGGTATCTAATGTTATGACCCCGCGGCGGCAGCGTGCACAATGCCGAAACCAAAGGACGGGCCCGCTCTGGCTCGTCCATAAGGATCCGCAGGCTCCCGAGAACTTGCATTGTTTGGTATCGCCTCAGACCGTCGGCGAGCGTAGTGTCGATCGCGAGGTCAGCCTCCAGATTGAATGCAGTTTCGGCGAATCGGCCATCGAAGATTGCCGGCCCGGCACGCAGCAGCCGCGCCCAGAGTGCGCGGCTCGAAGTAGATCCCATGGTGGCGAAGCAGTCGTCGGCTTTCCTGTATTCGCCCTTGCACAAGTACGCCAGGCCCGACCCCCATCCCAGCAGCGTCGTCGTGACACCTTCTTTGACATAGCGTTGCCAGACCGCCAGCGCTTCATCCGGCCGCCCACAACTGACAAGGTTCACCAGATGTTCACTGCGAGTGTTCTCGCTGTAGGGATCGAGATCGACGGCCCGAACATTGTAAGGAATTACGGTGTCGTATTGGCGAAGCTGACAGTATGTGCTGGCCGTCTGTCGTTGAAACACGGCCTCATCCGGATAAAGTGTCGCGTTCTTCCGGATGCTGCCCAACGACTTCAGGAAATCACCGTTCAGGTTGTAATAGAAGAATTCAATCCAGTTCCGCTCGCGCTCAGTCACACGGTCACGCAATTGAAACGCGGTTTCAATCGCTTGCATCGCCGGTTCGGTTTGAGTGCTGGCCCACAGGCACATAGCCCTTTGATGGTGGGCCAGGGCAAAGCGTTTATCGATGGCAACGGCCCGATCCAGGAACGCCAGGGCCGCCTGCGTGTCCGTTCGCTCATACTCCCGCATCGCCCGGAAATAGAGATCGATGGCTTCGGGAGAGGCCGATGTCACCGTTTCCAGTGAGGATGCCGAGCGCAGCGAGAGCGACGATTCTCCAAATTCCTCTCTCATCTCGGTAGCCGCCCGATCTACTAAATTCACTGCGTCTTTGTCGCTTTGCGCTACCTGGTGAACTTCGAAGACCGGCTCCTGCCGGTCAGGGACGAAAACGCGAAGGACCAGGCCTATCCCTCGCGAAAGACGATCGACGCCGCCATCCAGAATCAGAGCTGCGTGCTCGGTTCTGGCTGCGGCATTGAGATGAACTAAGGGAACGGGTAAATCGGAGGGAAGGCTCAAGCCGACTAGCACTGCGCGCAGACGTTCGTCCGGCAGAACCGATAGCAAAGGCGACTGACGGAGCGCGAACAGCAGAAGCCGCCGCAGCTTGTAAGCATCCTCGGTAAGCTCGGGCGACGAGGTAAATCCGTTCAGGATCATGCGCTGCCGGGAAAGGAGTGGGAACTTCGGCCGGGACGGTTGCCGAAACAGCAAGCCTCCCGTTGCCACCGCAACTCCCGCCGTTCCTATCAACCAACGGCGGGAATAACCCGGCCCTCGCAACTCACGAATTAGGGGCAGAAGCGATGACGGACGGCGTTCCGGATCGACGGCGCAACAGAGATGCTTCCAGCCGGGAAGGAGTTTGCTTGCCACTTTCCCAAATGCGTAAACGTCTGACTTAAAGCTGGGCGAACCCCCTGCCTCAAGCTCTGGGGCCAGATATTCCGGAGTGCCTGCTTCAATCGAACGGCTGACCGGGCCGGGGGTTTCTCCCAGGATCCGCGCCAGTCCAAAGTCAGTAATTACAGCCCGTGACCGGTCTCCTTCACCCGACCTGAGAATTACGTTTTGCGGTTTGAAGTCGCCATGCACCACCCCCACCTCATGGGCGGCATGGAGCCCTTCGGCAAGCTGGATGACGATGTCGCGGGATAGTTCGGGGTTCGGATTGCCGCCGTCCAGAAATTCGTCGAGCCTGACTCCAGGGACAAACTCCATCGAGTAGAACGGCACCTCGCCGTGGTCGTCGATGTCGAAAATGCGGCACACGTTGCGATGAGTAACTCGATGCGCTGTCTGGACTTCCGCGATGAACCGCTTTCGAAACCGCTCCTCTTTGGCTAGCGACGGCCGTATTGTTTTCAATGCCACCGGTGCACCGAGTCGCTGGTCCTGCGCCAGGTAGACTTGCCCCATGCCGCCAGTGCCCAACATGCTCAGGACCGTAAAGCGGGAGGAGACGATCTCACCTACCGAGAAGACGGCTGGCTCCTCCGATTTTAAGCCCCGAACCAGAGTGATTGTCTCGCTTAGGAAGCCTTCGTGGACCGCTTTCAGGTGTTGATCGTAAAGGCGGCGTACCGCTTCTGCTATTGGCCGGTCCCGCTCCCGATCCAAGAGACTCGGATCGCCGGAATCGAGCAGGCGCTCAAAGAGGGCGTCGATCTTCTCCCATTCTTTCGAGTCGAAAGCCATCTCCCAAGAATGCGTATTCCGGAGGCTGGAGGGGACATCCGCATCGGTCATGTTGACAATTCGCCGTAGAGCCACGCCTTAGCCAGCGCCCAGTCCCGCTTAACTGTGCGCACAGAAATTCCGAGTAGTTCGGCAATCTCTTCCTCCGTAAGTCCGCCAAAGTACCTTAACTCGACGATCTCCGCTTTGCGCGGTTCCTCCTTGGCGAGACGCTTCAAGGCGTCATCCAGGCCGGTCACTAAAACGCATTGCTCGTCGGAAACATCGATGTTGTCGTCGAAAGGGATCCGCTCCTCCGGTCCCCCGCGCTTCTCAGCGTTCCGCCGGCGTCCGTGGTCGACCAAAATCTGCCGCATCAACTTCCCTGCCATTGCCAGAAAGTGCAGCCTGTTGTGCCACGGAATCGGTTTGTTGATGGCAAGACGCATATAGGCTTCGTGCACTAATGCCGTAGCTTGCAGGGTATGTCCAGGGCGTTCCCGGCGCAGTTGAACCACCGCGAGTCTCTTCAACTCACCGTAGACGTGGGGCAGCAGCTCGTTCTCGGCTGACCGATCGCCCGCCGAGAGACGGCGAAGCAACTCCGTTACCTCGTTGGGCAGCGGTTCCGCCATTTGAATCTCCCTTGATTCCCGAAACTGTACCATAGGCTGCTCGGAACGGGATGAAATGGTCGGCCGTAGAGTCGTGTTTTTTGGGTTAGGCGAGCGACCGCAGTCAGCCCCCGGCCAGGGCGGCTCGTAATTTCTCGAGGTCGCTCTCGTCGTTGTAGAAATGCACGGAGACCCTCAGGTTGCCGTGTCGCGCCGAGACGATGATTCGCTGCTCCTTCAACCGCGCAGCAAGTGCGACCGGATCGCGGTCGACAAAATGCGCCGCCAAAATCGGTGTGTGGTCATGCAGCACTGTCGCACCGGCTTCCTCCAAGATCTTCTTCGTCTTCGCCGCCAGTTCCAGTACGCGCTGCTCAATCCGCTCCGGCCCCAGCTCGAGCATCATTTGGACTGACTCCGACATGGCGAAGATCGCAGGGAAATCGAGCATGCCGCCTTCGTATTTCTCGGCCGCCTCTTTGAATCGCGGTGCGCCGTGATGGAGGGAATTCACTTCACGCCAGCCGGCGTCGCTACGCCAGCCGAGCACGCTCGGCGTCAGCTTCGGCCGCAGCTTCGGACTGACGTAAAGGAAACCGGCCCCATTCGGCGAGAGAAGCCATTTATACCCGTCCACGGCCAGCACATCCGGCCGAACGTCACCCACGTCAAGCCCAAGAGCACCTACGGTTTGTGTTCCATCCAAATACAGCATCACGCCCTGCTCGTGCAGGAATCGCGAAATGTGGGCCAGCGGGGGGCGGAACCCAGTTGTGTAGTTCGCCGTACTCATCGCCACCAGCCGCGTGTTCCGGTCGATCGATTCGTAGAAACGGTCCCACGGCACCTCAGCGAAGCGGATGTGGTAGCGCTGGCGCAGTGCCGCTATGTAGAGGTTGTTTGGGAACTCCCCTTCCAGGGTCACGATGCGGTCGCCCTCTTGCCAGTCGATACCGTTCAGCAGGGTTGCCAAACCGGTAGAGGCATTCGAAATGAATGCGATGTCGTCGGCCCGGCAGCGGATCAACTGGGCGATCCTCTCACGGACGCCGTCGGCAGCGTCAAACCACTCCAGGAAGTCTGTGCACGCCAATGAATCGCGGTGAGCAAAATGTTCCTGCGCGGCGGCAACGGCGCGTTGCGGCAACTGGCCATACGTGGCCGTATTGAGGTACGTCCAGTTGGCTAGTGCCGGAAACTGTTGACGAACGGCTCCCCAGTCAGGCGTCATAATTGTAGCTGTGAGGCGACAAACGCGGCAGCGTCGGTTACTGCCACGTCCTGCGACTTTTTACTCCGGCGTTCGACAACCTCAACCAGACCCTGCGGCAGCTTCTTGCCGATAGTAATCCGGTATGGGATGCCAATCAAGTCGGCGTCCTTAAACTTGACGCCCGGCCGCTCGTCGCGGTCGTCGAAGAGCGTATCCAAACCCGCCGCCTTACATTGCTCGTAAATGCCGGCAGCGGCCTTCTTCTGTCCTTCATCGGTGATATTCACCGGTGTTACAACCACCTGAAACGGAGCGATGGAAGCGGGCAGCGACATGCCATCTTTGTCATGATACAGCTCGATCGCGGCACTCAAAATCCGCTCAATACCGATCCCGTAAGATCCCATGATCGGCGTTACTTCCTCGCCCGCTTCATTCAGCACGCGAAGCCCCATCGAGCTTGAGTACTTATAACCCAGCTTGAAAATATGGCCGATCTCGACAGTCTTGACGATCTCCAGCGGCGCACCGGTTTCCAACTCCAAATCGCCCGCAGCCACTTGCCGCAGGTCGTGGAATTCAGCCTGGAAGTCTTCTCCCGGAGTGACATTTCGTAAGTGATGGTCGTCCTTGTTAGCGCCGGCGATCATGTTCTTTCGGCCCTTTAGAGCCAAGTCCGCGACAATGCGCATGTTCGTAACGCCAACCGGTCCCAGGGAGCCGGCTTCTGCACCGAACCATTCCTTGATTTCATGGGCCTGAGCTGTCCGGATGTCCACGCCCCCAGCCACCGCGCCAAACTTCGTCTCACTCAATTGGTGGTCGCCGCGCAGCATCGCCAGAACCGGTTTGCCATCGCTTACCATCACCAGGCTCTTCATCTGCGACGATGCAGGCAAACCCGTAAACTCGGCCACTTCGGCGATGGTCTTTCGTCCGGGCGTGTGAAACTCTTCCGGCGTGAGATCTCCCTCGGGGTCGGGCGCCGCCGCAGCTGTAGGCCGGGAGACAGCCTTTTCGAGGTTCGCGGCATACCCATTGGCCGGGCACGTCGCCACAAAATCCTCACCCGCCTCGGAGGCCACCATGAATTCGTGCGACTGGCTGCCGCCCATGGCGCCCGAATGTGCCTCGACAACCAGATATTTCAAGCCGCAGCGGTCGAAAATACGGCAGTACGCCGCGTGGTGTTTCTCATAAGAAACGTCCAAGCCGGCGCCGTCCATGTCGAAGGAGTACGAGTCCTTCATGATGAACTGGCGAACGCGGAGCAGACCCGACTTCGGGCGCGGTTCGTCGCGAAATTTGGTCTGGATCTGATACCACAACTGCGGCAACTGCTTATAACTGCGCAACTCGCCGCGGGCGATGGACGTCATGATCTCTTCGTGAGTCATCCCCAGGCACATGTCGCGGCCAAAGCGGTCCTTCAACCGGAACATGTTGTCGCCCATCACGTCCCAGCGGCCGGACTCCTGCCAAATTTCGGCCGGATTCAAGGCCGGCAGAAACATCTCCTGTGCTCCGATGGCGTCCATCTCCTGGCGAACGATATTCTGAATCTTCAGCAGCGACCGTTGGGCCAGGAAGAGATAGTTATATAAGCCGGCGGAAAGTTGGCGGATATAACCGCCTCGCAGCAAAAGCTGGTGACTAACCACTTCGGCCTCCGCGGGGGTCTCCCGAAGAGTGGGAATGAAGAGTTTACTCCAGAACATGAACCTCAGTCTCCGGACAGCGGGCAGCCAAATCATGCGCGCTGGTGGCGGCAGGAATCGCCATTGTAGCATGGTACTATTGAGGGTTAATTGTTCATGAAAATAGCGATAGGCGCCGATCACGCCGGGTTCTCGCTCAAAGAGCGTTTGCGCGAACGGTTGCAGCAGCGCGGCCACCAGGTGGTGGATGTCGGTACGAGCAGCCCGGAATCGGCGGACTACCCTGACTTCGCAGAGAAGGTGGCATCCCAGGTTGCCGGCGGGCTAGCGGAGCGCGGAATTCTGGTTTGCTCTACCGGGGTGGGCATGTCAATCGCCGCCAACAAGGTCCCCGGCATTAGAGCCGCTTTGGCCGTCAATCCAGAGGAAGTGGCCTTGGTGCGCAGCCACAACGACGCCAACATCCTCGCCGTAGGCGCCAAATTCACGGCGGAACAGGACGCTAACGAAATGGTGGACGTTTTCCTGAAGACTCCGTTCGAAGGTGGACGCCACGCCCGGCGCGTCGCCAAAATTGCCGCCCTGGAAGCAAAGGCCGGCCTCAATAACCACGAAGGAAAGTAATAGAAACATGGCTCAAAACCTGATGGCGAGACCCCTCAGCGAAGTAGATCCCGCAGTCTACGCGGCGATTCGCGGCGAACTCGAGCGGCAACAGTCCCGGCTGGAACTGATCGCCAGTGAGAACTTCACTTCCGAAGCCGTGCTGGAGGCGACTTCGAGCGTCTTCACCAACAAATACGCCGAAGGCTATCCCGGAAAACGCTACTACGGCGGCTGCGAATACTCCGACATCGTCGAGAACCTCGCCCGCGACCGCGCCAAAAAGTTGTTTAACGCTGAGCACGCCAACGTTCAGCCGCACTCCGGATCGCAGGCCAACGCAGCCGCGTACGCCGCCGTCCTGGAACCCGGCGACACCATCCTCGGATTGAACCTCGCCCACGGCGGGCACCTCACCCACGGGCATCACCTCAACTTCTCCGGCAAGACATACAAGATCGTTCCCTACGGAGTGAGGCGGGACGATGAAACCATCGACTACGACGAAATGGCTCGCCTTGCGGACGAACATAAGCCGAAAATGATCATTGGCGGCGCCTCCGCCTACTCCCGCATCATCGACTTCGCCCGCATGCGCGCCATAGCCGACGCCGTCGGTGCGATTTTGCTGGTCGACATGGCCCATTTCTCGGGGCTGGTGGCTGCCGGAGTCTACCCAAATCCCTGCCAGTGGGCGGATATCGTCACCACGACGACGCACAAGACGCTGCGCGGGCCGCGTTCCGGACTCATCTTATGCCGGCAGAAGTACGCTGCAGCCGTGGATAAGAATGTCTTTCCCGGACAACAGGGCGGTCCGTTGGTTCACGTCGTAGCCGCAAAGGCGGTCTGCTTCCTCGAAGCACTCCAGCCCGAGTTCGCCACCTACCAGACTCAGGTGGTCGCCAACGCCAAGGCTCTCGCCGCGGGTATTGCCGAGGCCGGCTTCCGCGTCGTGTCCGGAGGAACCGATAGCCACGTCATGCTGGTGGATGTCTTCGCCAAAGGCGTCCGTGGCAAGGAAGCGGAGGCATCGCTGGATCTGGCTCACATCACGGCCAATAAGAATGCCATTCCCTTCGACGTCAACCCACCGCTGAACCCGAGCGGGATCCGTCTGGGCAGCCCCGCCGTCACGACGCGTGGGTTCCGCGAGCCGGAAATGACCGAAGTAGCCAGCTGTATCGCGGAAGTCCTGAGTAGCCCCGGTTCCGAGGCGACTTTGGCTAACGTTCGCCGCCGCGTGCAAGCCCTTACTGACCGGTTTCCACTTTACGAATGGAAGAATACGGCAATTCTGGCTTGATGAATGCCATTTCGCATTGTCATTGACGTCCGACGAATACGCGATTTTGGAATCGGAACTTATATTCGAAACCTAATTGCGGCTTTGTCGAAACTCGACAATGTGAACCAGTACGTCTTAGTATGTCGCCGGGAGGATCTCAGCGAAACCGCCGGCCTCCCGCATAATTTTACTCAGGCCACTTACCCGCGCTCCGATACGTCCCGTGCCGACCATCTCGCGTTCCCGTTCTTTCTTAGGCAGTTTTCCGCCGACCTGTGCCATATACCGTTGAACGCGGTGCCGATCTTCATGCCGAAACCCTATGTGGTGACGGTACACGACATGAGCAGCTTGCTGTTTGAGCGTCCGTCCGGGTGGGAGGAGTCGCTACGTTATTACCGCTTCCGACGCGGGCTTCTGCGGGCGGATCGCGTAATTGCAGTTTCGGACGCCACAAGGCGCGACGTAGAGAACATGGTCGGCGTACCGGCGGCTAAAATCCGGATGATCCACAGCGCTCCGGATCCGCGGTTCCTCTCCCAGTCGGCCAGTCCCACGGCGCGCGCGGCAGGCCCCGAAGCTCGGGAATTAGAGCGCCGCCGCATACTGGAGCGCTACCAGATTCATTACCCGTATCTGCTTTATGCCGGCACCATTCGGCAACAGAAGAACATACCCCGCTTAGTCGAGGCCTTCGCGGTCCTGCGGGGCGAATTGGAATCGCACCCTGTTTATAAGGATCTCCGGCTGATCATTATCGGAGATGAGATCTCTCGTTATCCGCAGGTTCGGCAGGCCGTAATGCAAACGCGCGTCGAACCGGTGGTACGGTTTTTGGGATTTATTCCATTTGATACGATGCGGATCTTTTACGAAGCTGCCGCCGCTTTTGTATTCCCTTCGCTGTATGAAGGCTTTGGTTTGCCACCGTTAGAGGCCATGGCGTGCGGAACTCCAGTGGTCTCGTCGAATGTGAGTAGCCTCCCCGAAGTGTTGGGCGACGCGGCCATGATCGTGAATCCGGAAAATGTCTTCGACATCTCTCGGGGGATTCGAGAAGTCCTGCTGGATGTTTCACTTCAGGAGAGTCTGCGCAAGCGCGGTTACCAACAGTGCGCTCGCTTCAGCTGGGAGAGAACGGCGCGCCAGGTTCTAGAAACTTATCTCGACGTCATCGCCCGAAAGCCCGCACCTTAGCAGGGCCTTCCGGGACATTGACAGCCGTTCGACCCAGGTAGGCGACGAACTCACTGCGTTCCACAAGGTCGAGAGCCGACATTCCAAGTTCGTCAAGTATCCTGTCCGCTACATCCAGCGTGAGTTCGCGCTCGCCCTTCAACACGTTGTGCACGTGCGATTGGGATAGACCCATTCGAAGCGCCAAGCGGCGTTCCGTACTCTCTCCATTCCTCATCTTCAGCCTGACATTGTCGATGAGACGATTCTTCATTAGAGCAAACTTCATCGCCTAACATCCTACCTATTTCTAGCTGAAATAGGGAATAGGGTAAAACCTTGAATCTTGATTTGGGGACGTATGATGGCGAATATTTCCTTGCCCTTATCCTCCTTTGCTTTCAATATGTTTACCGATTCGGGTTAACAGATCCGAAAGAGTTTAAAGATTTCCCCGATAAAAGGCTTGACGATTACAGTTCTAGCCGTACTATCGGGTCAAACGACCTTACGGCAATCCTGAAATTTTGGATCGCCGCTTGAAATGGAGAAAGTAGTTCAAATGGAGTGGACCCGATCAGAAACGCTGGCGCTAGCCTCAAGTTCGTGTGCGCATTGCCGGGGAGTCGGACTGCGCGTTGGCAGGCGGGGCAATTATCACCCTTGCCCTTGCGTTTTGCGGAATATCTTTAGAGCCTGCTACGACCGATTCCGGCAAAGTCTTGAGAAAGAAAAGTACATCTGCCAAGTCTCCATGGACCCTCTTCCTGGGCGGGAATCCGGGCAGGTCTGGTCACGTAAAGATGAGGAGTACATGGCGGATTTCTGCCTTGTCACCCGGCGGTGCCTGACCGATGACGAGCATCTGATATTTAAATATCACTATCTTTTAGGGGCAGATTGGAAGTTGTGCTGCCGCAAACTCAAACTGGAACGAGGGCTCTTCTTCCACGCCGCCTATAGAATTGAGGCGAAATTAGGCCGTTATTATCGTGAGTTGCAGCCGTATGGACTCTACCCCCTCGACGAGTACTTCGAGGGCACCTACCGGAACGCTCCG
>JBDTMC010000187.1:0-13485 GCA_039934475.1 Bryobacteraceae bacterium
TGGTTGGCGGCGACCTGGGCGCCGGGATATTGGATTGGAGAGTAGCGCTTGACGCTGAAGCGGCGGGCCTCACGCTGCGGGCGGGTAGCGGATTCCCGGCGCGCAAGAAGTCAGCACAGCATGCGGCGTTTGAGGTAGCTGCGGGCGATGCAGTGGCCACACCCATCAGTTTTCTCGCGCTCGCCTCAGGCGATGCGGACGATGCCGGTAATGAAGCATTCCGCTATTTAAAGCGGCATGTCTTTCCCAAGCCGGTGGCGAACTCGCCACTAGCCGCCTACTGCATCTGGTACACGGTTCCGCGCAGCGAAGACTACTTGCTGGAGGAACTCCCGTTCGCGCAACGGATGGGCTTCGACGTTTTCTATCACGATGCCAGTTGGTACGAAGGGAGTTCCCTGGTTCCGGGAACTAACGACTGGTCCTCGGGCTTGGGCAGCTACCGGGAGAGTCGCGAGAAGTTCCCCTCAGGCATGAAGCACCTATCCGACGCTGTACGGAAGGCGGGGATGAAGTTCGGCATCTGGGTAGACCCCGGCAACGTCGATTCCGAACGTGTGACGCGGGGCGAGTTTCCCGATTCCTGGCTTGCCAAAATCGATGGTGCGCCGCTTGTGAGCCGACATCCGTCGTTGGCTCCGATGACGCAACTGTGCCTGGGCAGTCCGGAAGTCGTCGCTTTCGTCAAGCAGAACCTGAGCCACATCATCGACCAATGGAACCTCGAATGGATTAAGTGGGACCCTTCCGGGACGGTGAATAACAACTGCAATCGCACCGATCACGGGCATACCAAGAACAATGGAGCTTACAGCGCGTGGAAGGGCAAGCTGGAAGTGTGGAAGTATCTACTGGAGCGCTACCCGCAGCTATCGGGATTCGAATGCGATCCTTCGTTGCGCTTCGCCCGCAGCAACCCCGCATCCAAATCGATTCTGCCCGGCGGTTACATCACTGAGTTCATTACCGGCCCGATGGTGAGCCCCTACGTCTGGGGATCGCCCTATAGCGCGAAGGCGGAACTGGGATTGAAGTGGTACAGCGCTTCGGCCCTCGACTACGACATCCGGAAGCACTTCCAGCACGGGTTCGTCTTCGGGAATATAGACGGCATGCTGTCGCAGCGGCTGTCCGCCGCGCCACAAGGGTATCTGGAAGCCTTTCAGCGCAACATGCTCTTCTTCAAGGGCTATCGCCACTTACTGACCGAGGATGTCTACCACCCGGCGCTGACCGTCGCCAACTCCTGGTCAGCGGTGCAGTACATCAAGGAAGACGGCTCAGAAGCGGTGGTCTTCGTCTTCCGCGAAGGCGGACCTGAGGCCGTCAATCGTGTGAAACTCCGTGGCCTTACACCCTCCGCCAAATACCAGGTGACGAGCCTGAATGAACGGCCGGGACGCGACCGGATCCTCTCCGCCGCTGAGCTTTCCGGCGACGGTCTTTCAGTGAAACTACCGGACGAGTGGATGGCGAAGGGGGACGCGCTTCCGGGCAAAGAGTACGAGGATCAGCTTCGCTATGGCTCCGACATTCTCCTGATTCGTCGAAAATAGTTTTATCGCATGAAGATCACGTCCATCGAAACCATTCACCTCGCGCGCGGCAATGCCGTGCACGTCGGACCTATTCAGTGGCTGTGGGTTCGCATCCACACCGACGAGGGCATCACCGGACTGGGAGAAACATATCCCAGCGTGATTGCTGAAAAAGCTGTTGTGCACCGGCTGGCGCCTCTGTTGATCGGCAGGAATCCGCTGGAGATCGACCGGCTGTGGGCCGATATGTTCCTGGCGGTGTCGTATGCGGGCTGGGCTGGCGCCGAGATGCGCGCCATCAGCGCCATCGATATCGCGCTATGGGACATTGCGGGTAAGGCCGCCGGGATGCCCATCTATCAACTGCTGGGTGGCGCCTCGCGCGAATCCATCCGGATTTATAACACGTGTTACGACCACTTCGACTTTCACAAAGAGCCGGTACGGCTGGCCGAATCTCTTTTGGAAAGCGGTGTCCAGGCGATGAAGATCTGGCCTTTTGATCCGGTTGCCAAACAGACAGGCGGCCAGTACATCACGGCGGCCCAAATGCGGGAGGGCTTGGCGCCACTGGAAAAGATCAGGGAGCGGTTGGGTGACACTATCGACGTCGCCATGGAATTCCACGGCTATTGGAACCTGCCCTCGGGTATTAAAATCGCGCAGGCGCTGGAACCGCTGTCGCCGATGTGGCTGGAAGAGATGCTGCCGCAAGATAATCTTGCCGCGTACGCGGAGTTGAGCGCGGCCACCAGTCTTCCGCTCTGTCTGAGTGAGCGGTTGATGACGCGCTGGGGCTTTCGTGAACTGATCGAGAATCGGGCCGCGGGGATTATCATGCCCGATATCTGTTGGTGCGGCGGTATTTCCGAAGCGAAGAAAATCGCGTCGATGGCGGAGACCTACTACCTGCCGGTTGCACCGCACAACTGTGGCGGACCGGTTCTCCACATGGCCTCGGCCCATTTGGCGGCGAACCTGGTGAACCTGTTCATTATGGAAACGGTGCGGCGCAACTACCTGGAGGATCACGAAGGCATTGTGACGGCAATTCTGCTACCGAAGAACGGCGTTTTGCCTTTACCTCCGGGGCCGGGACTGGGCATTGAGCTCGATCCGCAGATGTTGAAGCGCCCCGATATCACGGTGGACCGCCTCGTCGCTTAATGGGGGCTCAGCGTTACGAGGTGAGCCCTGGCAAGGCTGGCTTTACCTGGAGTAGAGTTTGCGTCCGTTGTTCCTCGATCCAGACGTTGTCGATGACACGAAGGACATCTTCGATGGTCCTGCGAATTTCCGGTTCACCGGACAGCGCTACATCGAGTGTGAATACTGCACCGGTGACGTCGTCGACGTGGGAAGCGGGAAAAATTACAGCCCCGCACGGACTAATCTCTCGAACGCCCACCAGAGGCGCACCGTTGCGAACCCACTGAGCTACCTCTTTGCAGACGGTGCAGCGCGAAGCGGAGTCAATATGCGGTTGATGGAAGTCGCAGAGTTGCCCGTCGAGAACGTCGCAAGGGACGGCGGCGGCAGTAGATTCCGCAGTTTTGTGAGCTTCGGATTTATTGGTCGTCAATGAAATTCTCCGACTGGTCGCAGCGACAGTTTACCCATGCGAGCGACCTGAATATCCCGCCAAAGCTACAGATCGGCGTAAATGACGATAGGAATAGGCCTAATTCAGGTAACGGCTGGCTCCGTAACGCATTGACATCAAGAACGTTCCGGTGGAAATGTTAACTTTGTTTTCCATATTTACGCCGAGATTGGCAAATAGAACGAAATGTTTCCTTCTTTTTTTTCGGGAAGATGCAACTCTGGGGGCGGAGTCGGGTTACTCGATAGTGCGGGTCGGGCTTGTGGACCGAAAAGGTCGAGCCTGATCCTACGAGTTATGGGCGGCACTACCTGATCGGGAGTGTTCCGCTACCCGGGGGAGGCCTGATTAGAGCCCACGGCCTCCCCTGCTTTTTTCCCCTCCAAATTTCCCGATACGGCGTCACGAAACGCTAGCTTCACAGCTCGCGTCATAGTGAGAATTGCGCTCACAATGCGAATCTCTCTTTGTCTGCTACTTTTGGCCGCGGGAATCGGCTCCGCGCGGAACACCCCTCTTATCTTCATCTCCATCGACACGCTGCGTGCGGATCATCTGAGTGCGTATGGCTATCGGCGAATCCGCACGCCCAATCTTGACTCTTATGCCGAGAGCGGAGGAACGGTGTTCGAGCAGACCTCGGCCCAGATTCCGCTGACGCTCCCGTCCCACACGTCGCTGTTCACGTCGACCTATCCGTTTCAGAACGGGATTGAGGAGAATGCCGAGGTACTGCCGTCCGGGACCGGCACCACGCTGGCGTCGGCGTTGCGGGGACGCGGCTATAAGACCGCCGCCTTCATTGGCAGCGTCTTTCTGGAAAAGGAGATGGGTCTGGACGCGGGGTTCGATCTATACGACAGCCCCTTCCGCTACACCGCGTTGTCGCCGCTTTCAGGATCAATGTTCCTGGGCGCGACGCCCCACGGAAGCTACAGCGGCGCCAGCACGAGGGATGCGGCACTGGTTGTGCGGTCCGCGGTGCAGTGGCTCCGTGACCATAGAAACGAACCCACCTTCGCTTTCCTGCATCTGTACGACTTGCATACGCCGTACCGGCGGTCCGCGAACGCCACGCTGGGGGCCAGCACCGCCGGATACGACGACGAACTCGAATATGTCGATCGAGTACTCGGGAACTTTCGGAAGATCCTTGTGGAAGAAGGCTGGTGGGACCAGTCGCTTGTGATCGTCCTTGGCGACCACGGGGAGAGCCTGGGCGAGCATGGCGAAGGCACTCACGGCTACTTCATCTACGAGAGCACGATGCATGTGCCGCTGATCGTCCACTGGCCTGCTGGATCCAGTCACCCCGGCACGAGGGTTTCGCAGCCAGCAGGCCTGATCGACGTCGCTCCCACCGTTCTCGACTTTCTCGGCATTCCGGCGCCGGCCTCTTTTGTTGGGACCAGCCTGCTTGGACAGCCGCCGGCCGTCGTTTTTGGGGAGAGTTTCCACTGCCACGACTCGTTCGGCTGGGCGCCTTTGCTAAGCGCGCGGGCCGGCGACTTCAAATACATCGACGCGCCGCATCCGGAACTGTATAACCTGCGCGTGGACCCGGGAGAGTTGCACAATCTCATTGCATCGGCCCCGAGGGAGGCCACCGCATTGCGAGACCGCCTGAACCGTTTAATGGAGACGCACCCGCGACGAACGGAGGCTGCGGCAACCGCGGAGTTATCGCCGAGCCATGCGATGCTGCGTTCGCTGGGCTACCTGGCATCTGGTCCGGGCGTGAAACGAAGCGCGACTGGCGCCGACGCCAAGGACAAACTACCCGAATTCCAACTGTACGAGAGCGCCATGCTGGCTCTTTATAAAGGACAGATGGAAAAGGCGGCCGGCATATTGCGCCGGATCGTCGCGGAGGACCCCGGAGACACTCTGGCGCGGCGGGACTTGGGCTCGATCTACTTCGAACAGAAGCAATATGCGAAAGCACGGGAGTGCCTCCACAGAGTCCTGGAAACGGCTCCATCGGATTACGTGACTAACTTCGAACTGGGACTCTCGGCCTCCCGGCTGGGACTGATTTCCGAGGCTCGGGGATACTTGCAAAGGGCGTGCCGCCTGGCCCCGGCCGCCGAACAGTGCCGGCACGAACTGGACGCGCTGCCGAAGCAGGCGAATTAGCCTTTTAGTCCGTTGGACGCTGGGACATCGCGGCCATGGGCGTTTTGAGGGTTCCGATGCCGTCGATGGTGATTTCCACTACGTCGCCGGGCTTCAAATACTCGGGTGGTTTGCGGGCTGTGCCGACTCCGGACATCGTGCCACTGGAGATGACGTCGCCGGGATAGAGCGTCATGATCGAAGAGATGTAGGCGATCTGGTGCTCGACGTCATAGATCATGTCGCTGGTGTTGCCGTCCTGTTTTACCGTTCCATTCACCTTGGTAACGATGTGGAGGTCGTGGGGGTTGGAGACGAACTCCTTGGGGACGAGAAAGGGACCGAAGGGCGCGGCGCCATCGCGGCTCTTGCCGCCGAACCAGTCAGGACCGGGGAACATGGGGTCCTTGCGATTACCGCGGGCGCGGTCTGAAACGTCGTACATGATGCTGTAGCCGAAGACGTAGTCGAGGGCCTTCTCTTTGGGCACGCGGAAGGTGGGTTTGGCCATGATGATGGCAAGTTCCCCTTCCCAGTCGATTTTGTCGCGCCCAGGCGGGATGTAGTAGGGCGTGCCGGGATCGATGATGCAGGAGCGGGGGGACTTGGCGAAGATGTACGGGTCGTCGCGATCGGGATCGATGTCCTTTTGAACGCCCATCTCCTTGGCGTGCGACCAGTAATTGGCCGCCATGTTAAGTAGGTTCCAGGGATACTTGATGGGCGCCTTAATGGAGACGGCGGTAAGGGGGAAGGCAATGCCCTTCCCTTCCCCATTGCTCTCTTTGAGATAGTTGGCAATCTGATAGAGCCGTTTGGACGCGGCCGCGTATTGCTCGATCAACTCGCGCATCTCGGTAGGTAGCTTCATGGCGGGCAGGGAAGCCGCTTTGGTGACTTGGGCATTGGCAGCGCCCAGATCGAAGATTCGTTCGCCCAGTACGAGGCCGACACGGGTCTTGCCCGACTCGGCGAAAGTGGCTAGTTTGAACGGAGTGTCCGGACGGTCAGAGACGGCCGGGGCGAAGGCAACGGCCAAGGCCGGTAAGAGGCAAAGAGCCGCGAGAGGGCGAAGCAGAGTTAGTGTCACGAACGGTTCCTTCTGGGGCGTCATTGTAGCGCATGTGGAGCGTCTGCGAATTGGGCGGTTAGAGTTTGCAAATCCGGATCGTCGAATCCCATAAACGCACAGTCGAAGTTAGAGAAGACGCCCGCACCTCGCACCAACACTTACCGGGCGTTCGGCACGAGAATTGCATCGCCCCTTGTGTACGGTCTGATTACAGAGAATGATATCTGAAGGAGTGATGTAATGCGGACGGTATGGGAAGACTTGCGGCGGCATGGATCCTCTTGCGTTTGCCGGCGCAGGCGTTTTCTTGATTGTGGTGGCGGTGGCCGCTTGCTATGTGCCGGCGCGGCGGGCCACGCGCGTTGACCCGATGGACGCCCTGCGGTCACAGTAGAACGCGAGGCGCACTGGGCTTGTTCTCGCCGTGACGCGGTAGCCCCACATGGGATAATCGGGAAAGTTTAATTCCATCCGGGAGGGATCGTGACACTGTCAAAAGGCAAGTTGAAGCACATGAAGGCGCTTTCCAACAGCGGCGGCGTTATTGCAGCCGCGGCCATGGACCAGCGTGGCAGCCTACAGAAGTCGATTGCGGCCGCCAAAGGCATTGACAAGAAGGCCGTGACGGACGAGATGATGTCGGAGTTCAAGACGGCCGTGACGAGAGTATTGACGCCGCACGCCAGCGCCATTCTTCTGGATCCTGAGTTTGGGCTTGACGCCGCGAAGGCGCGTAGCGCGAATGCGGGATTGCTACTGGCGTACGAAGAGAGCGGCTACGACAACACCAAGCAGGGACGCCTGCCGGACCTTTTGCCGCATGTCTCCGGACAGCGCCTGATGGACTGGGGCGCCAATGCGGTGAAGGTATTGATCTACTACACACCGTTTGAGGACGCCGGAGTGAACGACATTAAGCACGCGTTCATTGAGCGCATTGGGCGTGAATGCCAGGCGCTGGAGATCCCGTTCTTCCTGGAATTTGTCGGGTACGACCCGAAGGGCGGTGACGAGAAGGGTCTGGAATACGCGAAGTTGAAGCCGCAGATCGTCACGGGCTCGATGGCCGAGTTCACCAAAGACGTCTACAACGTAGACGTGCTGAAGGTGGAAGTGCCTATCAACGCCGAATATGTCGAAGGAAGTTCGGTCTACAAAGGCCAGAAGGCTTATAGCCGGGCCGAAGCGCTGGACCTCTTCCGTTCCGCGGCAGCAGTGGCTACGAAGCCGTTCATCTATCTCAGCGCGGGCGTAAGCAATGCTGAATTCACGGAAAGCCTGCACATGGCGGGGGAATCCGGCACCGATTACTCCGGCGTACTTTGCGGCCGGGCAACGTGGAAGGAAGGAATTCCGGTCTACGGTAAAAGCGGCGCCAAGGCGTTGGAGGACTGGTTGGCCGGCGAAGGCGTGAAGAACATCAACGCCGTGAACGCGGCCATCGGCGGCGCCAAGCCGTGGTGGACCAAACTGGGTCTCACGGCTGGCGCGGTTGCGTGATGATTCTACGGATTGACGACTAGCGTCACCGGCAAGGTCATCGTCCGATCGTTGCTCGGATACTCGACGAAATTGATTTCACTGGTGTAAGTTCCGGCGGGGAGCGTGGCGCCGTTGACGCTTACGGTCATGGTGGTTGGCGTATAGCAGCAGCCGAGTCCGGTGGGCGAGATTGACAGCCAGTTGCTGCCATTTCCCGAGACGGCCGTCGATGTGTAGCGGATGACGGCATTGCTACTGGCTCCGCTAAAAGCCTGGGTGGGGGGATTGGCTCCTCCGGCTTGCATCGTGAATGTGAGCGGCGCGGGTTGCACGAATACTGAGTCACCCACGGCCACGGTGACGGGAATGGCGACGTTGCCGGTGGGTGATTGCAGAACGACCTGGCCCGTAAAGTTGCCAGCGATGAAGCCGCTGTCGGGAAGGTTATTCGTGATGACCCCGACAGTGAGCGTCGACGGCGCGGTTCCACTACCGGCGGAGACTGACAGCCAGTTGTTCGAGTCCGAGGTGTTTCTGACGAGCGTCCAGTTCAGCGCTCCTGGTCCGGCGTTGCGGATGTGCACCTGTTGTGACGTGGGGTTTGCGCCTAAGCCTGGCTGCATTGAGAAAGTCATCTGACCTTGGACGTTATCGAAGACCGTTGCGCCGGCCGGCGCAACGGTGAGATTGACAGGGACGGTCATTGACACATCGCCGCCGGGATACATGATCGCGTTGATCTCGCCCGTGTAGGTGCCGGCAGCCAGAGAAGCGCCATTAACGCTTACGGTCATGGCCTCGGGAGTGTAGCAGCAGCCGACTCCGGTTGGGGTGACTTGCAGCCACGACCCGCCATTTCCGCTGGACACCGAGGAAGTGAAGCGGACGGTGGAGCCTCCGGTGGCGCTGAACAACAGGATCTCTGGAAGCGGGTTCTTGCCGCCCGCCGACATATTGAAGCTGATGGGATTTGTTTGCGTGAATGCTCCGTCGCCGACGTATACCATCACCGGAATCGTAAGGTTGCCACCGGCCGAGCGGAAGGCGATTTGGCCACTAAAGGTGCCGGCAACCAAGCCATTGTTCGGGAGGTTCTGGGTAACGATGCTCACCGAAATGATGCCCGGGGTAGATCCTGTGGCCGGGGTGACGTTGAGCCAGTTGTTTCCGTCGGACGTGCTTCGCGTCATGGAGTAGTTCAACGAACCGCCCACACTACGGAGCGAAATACCCTGCGAAGGCGGATTGAGGCCTGTACCAGTCCGCTGGGAGAACGTGATTTGCCCCGGCACGTTGTCGAGGTATGGCGCACCGGAGGCGGCAATCGTCAATGTGACAGGCACAGTAATCGAGGCGTCGTTCCCGGGGTAACTGGTGAACGTAACCTGGGCGGCATACGTACCAGCGGGAAGAGTCGCTGACGGGTTGACGGTCAACGTGATCGCTTCGGGCGTATAACAACAGCCCAGCCCGGTGGGCGAGACCTGGAGCCAACTGCCGCCCGTGCCGGTGCTAGCCGCCACCGTAAAGCGCACGACGCCTCCGCCCGTCGCGAGCGGAGTGACGACCTGTGGCAGAGGATTGGCGCCGCCAAAGGTCTTGGTGAAACTGATTGGGTTCACCTGATTGAAAGCCGTGTCGCCCACCACTACACTGATGGGAACGGTAACGGTACTGCTGGCGGTCCGTACGAGTAGTTGCCCGGTGAACGTCCCCGCTATCAAGCCTCCATTGGGCAACAATTGTGTAGTCACCGACACCGACACGGTTGCCGGCGCGGCGCCGCTCGCCGCGGACACGTTTAGCCAGTTGTTCCCATCCGAGGTGCTCTTTGACAGCGTCCAGTTTAGAGCATTGGGACCCGCTTTGAGGATCTGCATGCTCTGGGCGGCGGGGTTCGTGCTGCGGCCCGTTGTGAGGGAATAACTCAGTTGGCCGGGGAGATTGCCTAAGTATGTGGTTCCCGCGGCTGCCACAGTCAATGTCACCGGAACCGTCATAACATAGTCGCTTCCGGGGTAGCTGGTGATTGTTACCTGTCCGGTATAAGAACCGGCTGCCAGAGACGGCGAAGGATTCACACTGACGGTGACGGCCTCCGGCGTGTAGCAGCAGCCAACGCCAGTGGGTGCAACCACGAGCCACGCGCCACCATTGGCGGTGGATGAGGAGACCGTAAAACGGGCTACGCTGGCATCGCTGGTTGAAACTGCCAAGACCTGTGGCAGTGGATTCGCCCCGCCAAAGGGCTTAGTGAAGCTTATGGGATTCAGTTGACTGAAGGTGATGTCGCCCACCACGACGCTAATGGGCACCGTGATGTTCCCGGTTGCCGAACGAAAGAGAAGATTGCCAGAGTACCCAAACGGTAAAAGCGCCGCGTTGGGCAGGTTTTGGGTAATCACAGAAACGGTAAGAGTAGCCGGCGCTGTGCCACTGACGGCCGAGACTGAAAGCCAGGGATTGCCGTCCGCCGTAGTAGCCGTAAGGGCCCAATTCAACGTGCCGACGCCAGCGTTTCGAATCTGCAGAGTCTGCGCAGCCGGGTTGGTGGTGCGGCCGGTCTTGAGGGAAAAAGTCATCTGTCCGGGAGCGTTATCGAACAGGGGTCCAGTAGTAGCCGCCACCGTTAGGGTGACGGGAATGGTCATGGAAACGTCATTGCCTGGGTAGGAGATCACAGTTACCTGGCCGGTGTAACTTCCCGCGGCCAGAGAGGCTGAAGGATTGACACTGATGCCGATGGATTCCGGCGTATAACAACAGCCGACGCCGGAAGGCGCCGCCAGCAACCACGTACCGCCGTTTGAGGTAGCGACTGACACGCTGAATCGGGAGACGCTGGCGCTGGTGGTGGTTACTAGTACCACTTGCGGTAGGGGATTCGCTCCGCCAAAGGGTTTGGTGAAACT
Source organism: Bryobacteraceae bacterium (assembly GCA_039934475.1). Classification (GTDB taxonomy): domain Bacteria; phylum Acidobacteriota; class Terriglobia; order Bryobacterales; family Bryobacteraceae; genus JBDTMC01. The sequence continues at coordinate 10,723 of JBDTMC010000187.1, forward strand.
AAGAGGGCTGATTTGAGTGAAACCGGTGTCGCCTACCACCACGTTCACTGGAATCGTCACACTGCCGCCTGATGAGTTGAACCGCAACTGACCGACGAATGTACCGGCCGCGGCGCCACCACCAGGCAGGGATCCGGGCACCACTCCGATGGAAACCGTAGAAGGCGCCTGCCCGGATGACACCGACGCAGTGAGCCAGCCACCGCCGTCGGCAGTACTCGCCGTGAGCGACCAATTCAACGCTCCGCTTCCGCCGTTGCGAATCTGCAGCGGCTGCGCGGGCGGCGCTCCTCCCGTCTGCAGCGAGAAGGTCATTTGCCCCGGCGTGGTGTCGAAGAATGGCGTCCCCGCAGCGGCCACGATGAGGGTGACCGGTACGGTCAACGTAGTAGTAGCCGTGGGATATGCGGTAAAGACAATCTGCCCGGTGTACGTTCCGGCGGCCAGAGTTATAAGCGGATTCACGGTGACCGTAATCGCCTCGGGGGTATAACAGCAACCGGTGCCTGTAGGAGAGGTGGTGAGCCAAGTGCCGCCGGTGGTGGTGGTGGCGGTTGCCGTGAAGCGCATGACGGAGTTGTTCGTCGTCACCACCGATACCACTTGCGGCAGCGGGTTCGATCCTGCGAAGACCTTTGTGAATGACAGGGCCGGCACGTTGGCAAAAGTTTGTGCCTGCAGGGTTCCGAGAGAGGCGCAGGCTACTGCGAGAGCAGCGACGGCGAAGGGGATGCGGTTCGTGTTCTTCATGACAAATACTCCTACTCTGAGGCTGAGGAAGGGGCGGCAGAATCCCAGAATATCTTCCGACAAAATCAAAGGTATGAACGCATATTACGGAAGGCCTCACCGGCATGGCAAGGAAATTGTGGAATCACTTCGGATAAAGCGACTTGTACGTACTATTAGTGCGGTCACCCCCAGGGAGTACTCGGTCCAGTGCTTGTGACCGGCGGCTTTTCGATTCAGGGAGGGGTTCCTTGCTTGATCCGGCTGGAAGGGAGATATAATCGCTGCCATGGCGCAGTTACCGATTGTTGCCGCTGGAGATATCGCCCGATCCGTTGCCGCAAATCAGCATGCCCTCCAGTCCGTTGTAAACCAACAGGCAGGACAAGTGACGGACGATCCACTCACCCAGGCCCGGTTGGCGAAGGGTTTCGCGGAAGTCGCCGGAGAGCTGCACAAACACGACAACGGCAAACACGTGCTCTCCACCTCGTCTAGCCCGATGGCTTCCGTGCTGCAGAGCTTTGTGCAGCAGAAGGCCGCGGAATCGGGCCAGATCGATGAAACCGAGCATGGCCTCATCGTTAAGTTCAGCGATGACGATTTGCTGGAGTGGATAAAGACGGGCTTTGTCGCGCTGTTTCAAGGGCAGGAGAAGTTCGAGTGGCACACCGCGCCGGACGATCCCGACCCTCTTCCCAATCCAGACAGTGATCACTTACGAGTGGCGGTCTTCGCCGACTGGGCAACAGGCGCCTACGGCTCTCCAGTGATTGCCGACAGCATCCGCAAAGACCCGGATGGGTTTGACCTTGTGCTCCACTTGGGAGACGTCTACTACTCCGGCCAGCCGGAGGAAGTGCAGAAGTACCTGGTGGACGCATTTCCTTATCGCAACGATGCGATCCACCGGTCCTTAAACGGGAATCACGAGATGTTCAGCGGCGGCAAGGCCTACAAGTCCGCCATTCTGGGTGGGCGCTTCCTGCAACGTGAGACGCACTTCTTTGTGCAGAACAAGTACTGGGTACTGATTGGACTGGATACCGCGTATCAGGACCACGACATGCCGGACGAGGAGGTGGCTTGGCTAAGAAGGATCATTGACCAGGCGGGCGACAGGCGAATCGTGCTCTTCTCTCATCACCAACCGCTTTCCCTGCTTGATTCGCAAGGCCCGAAGCTGGTTGAGAAGCTGAAGGACATTCTCGAGAGCAGGAAAATCTTCGCCTGGTATTGGGGCCACGAGCACCGCTGCGTTTTATACGACCAACATCCAAAATGGGGCATCTTCGGCCGCTGCATAGGCAACGGAGGGTTCCCGTCGTTCCGCGACACACTGGGTCCAGTGGTGAAGGATCTCACTTTCAAGAAAGTCCGCGGGGATAGTGATACAGGAGTGCCTGGCGCGTTGATCCTGGACGGGCCCAATTCCTACGTCAGCAACGCTCCGGATCAGTTTGCGCCCCACGGCTACACGAGTCTGGTGTTCGACGCATACCACATACGCGAGTTCATGCATCGGGCCGATGGCGTACGTTTCAGACACAGTTGCTTACGGCAGGGTTAGCACCTGCACATTCATTGAAACGCAGCGCAGGGAATTAACACTACTCAAAAAGTACGGAGGAAGGGCCGGATGTCCACGAAGACTGTCACCAATTGGTTTGGCGATGTTGTTTCACACCCTCAGGTTATCGTACAGGCGAGATCGGTCAACGACATCGTTAAGATCCTCAAGGATCCCGTAAAGTACCCGTCGCCCGTTCGCGCGGTCGGCTCCAACCACTCGACTGCGCCAGTGGGTGTGGCCGAAGGCGGGACGCTGATCAAGATGTCGAAGATGAATCGCATCCTGAACATCGGCACTGACACTGTGACGGTTCAGGCGGGCGCCATTGCCTACGACGTCGCGCAGGAACTGCTGCAGCACAACCTGCAGTACTACGTGAACACGGAAATCGGCGGTCTTTCCGTGGGCAGCGCGGCGTGCGCGGGCACCAAGGATGCGTCGATGCCGGGAGAATTCGGGCA
>JBDTMC010000188.1:0-13409 GCA_039934475.1 Bryobacteraceae bacterium
TGGCCGGCATTTTCGGATGCGTTGGGCTGGAATCTGCCCGAGTATTACGCAACCATTCAATTCGCCGACGTGGATGGCGACAAACAAGAGGAATTGATTGCTCGTAACTCGAGCGGGATCGTGATCTGGAGGTACGACCAGAACACGGAGGCATGGGTGGAACAGCCGGCAGGGCCGCCACTCTCTGATAGCGCCATGTGGGTGGTGCCGGAATGTTACTCCACTATTCAGTGCGCGGACGTGGATGGCGACGGGCAGGCGGAAATCGTTGGCCGGGGATTCTTCGGGATGGTGGGATACCACCGCGACAAACAGACGGGACAGTGGAATCTGTTTGGCACGGGATGGCCCACGTGGAGCGATCCGGTGTGGATTGGACAGCAGTATTACGGAACGATCCAGTGCGCCGACATTGATGGCGACGGCCAGGCGGAGATCCTGGCGCGTGCTCCAGAGGGGTTGGTTGGCGTGAAGTGGCAGGGGGACACGAACTCCTGGGCGCCGATTAGCGCCTTGGCTGCGCTGTCCGATGCGAACGGATGGGGTATGCCAGGATACTTCGAGACGATTCAGTTCGCGGATATCGGAGGCTTCCACAAGAAGGAGTTGGTGGCGCGCAATTCGCAGGGAATGTTCGGCTATCGCTATGAGTCTGGCACTTGGAGGCAGATTGGCTTCGAATGGCCGGCATTGAGCGACGCCGAAGGGTGGCTCTTCTCGCCGCAGTACTTTATGACGATCCACTGCGCCGACGTGAACGGGGACGGTCGCTCCGAGATGCTGGCACGCGATTCGAGGAGCATGCACACGTTCCTGTTCAATGCGCTGACGTATGAATGGAGTCCGTCGTCCAAGCCCCTGTTCCCGCAATGGCAAGGCGAGCAGGTGAAGGCGTATGTCTACATCAGCAAGAGCCTGATGGATAATCCGCCGGACCCCGATATTCGTTCGTCGTACACCAGCACGACGGCGACGATCTCGACTTATATCAGCGATCTCAACTCGCTGGCAAGACCTTCGGATATCGATCCCGACGATTGGAACTTCGTGAAGGCCCAGATCCTCAATGAGTTGAGCCTGGTTCAGGCCGTGGATGGCTGGTTCAGTAAGACCAGCAGCCTGATCAACAGTATCTTCTCGATGGACAGCAATAGCGTTGAGCCGGTTCGGACCGTCATCACGACGTCGGAAGAATCAGCGTTCAGCACAACGATCATGTCGGTGCTGTCGGGTGTGGCCTGGGCGGTACTCGGCGCGAATCCCGATTTTGCGATGGCCGCGATGGTCGCGGGTTTGCTGTCGGAAGCGTTTACGGCTGCGGGGGCGGCGTCCGGAGGAGACCTGTCTCTGACCGTTGCCGAGCTGCAGAGTGCGCTGAATACCAGTTTCGTGAATGCCGTGGCGGCGAACGGAGAAACGCAATCTGCCGTGGTTCAAGACTGGAGCCTGCTGCAGGCGATGGGAACGCCCATCATTCAGAACGTCTGGCGGTGGGACGACAAATTGACCGGAGCGCTGCTGGGCGCCGGGCAACAGTCCTACACGCTGTGGCTGTGGCAACTGCTGATGCCGCTGCGGTGGCAAGTGATAAGGAAGAGTGTGGCGGACTGCGACGAGACAGGGTCCGGTTGCCCGCCGGTAGGGTTTGTGCCGCTGCAGTATTCGTTGAACGATGGATCTTATATTTATTGGACACAAGGTTCGGGTTTCGCCGATTTTCCCGGTCAGCCGTGTTTGAGCGGGTTGTTCGATATCACTGGGTTAAATGTTCCCCTGACGGTGTTCTTTTACCGCTTGAATGGGTGGAACATGAAGCTGGTTGAGGAGTGAGATTCCCGTTTAGTGAGAGTGGTGCGCAAGGCCGCCCGGTAACTCAGTCCACGACCAGTAAGAGATCTTTCGCCTCCACGGTTTGACCGACGTGGACAAGCCGCTTGCTAACGCGGCCGTCGATGGGGGCGTAGACAGTGGTCTGCATTTTCATGGCTTCCATGACCAGCAGACGGTCCCCCTTTTTCACCTGTTCGTTGAGTTCCACGCAGAGCGTTGTGACCGCGCCGGGAATGGGTGCGCCCACCTCGCCAGGGACCGTTGGATCCGCCTTGGGCAGCAGCGGTGTGGCCGCTTGCAGGCTCTTGTCGCGGATATTAACTTCGCGCGGTTGGCCGTTCAGTTCGAAGAAGACCGTACGGTAGCCTTCCGGGTGCGGCTCACTGATGGTGAGGAATTTCAGAATAAGCCGCTTCCCTGCCTCAAGGTCAATGGAGATCTCGTCGCCGCTTTGCATGCCATAGAAGAACTGCGGCGTTGGCAGCACTTCCACATCGCCGTAATTCTGGCGCGCTTTCGCGAACTTCAGGAAGACCTCAGGGTACATGAGGTAGCTCATGAGATCGGTGCGGCTGGTTGGCTCTCCGGTCTTCTGTTCGACGGCAGCGCCGGTGGCGGTAAGATCCACGGGCGCAAGGCGCTCACTGGGGCGGCCGATGCGGGGCTTGCCTCCCTTGAGGATGACGTTAGTGATGCGCGGGGGCCAGCCGCCCTCAGGCTCACCGAGCGAGCCTTCAAACATGTCCACTACGCTGTTGGGAACGGTGACGGTGTGATCGGGGCCCAGCCGCTCAAACTCATGGACGGTCATGCCGTGGCTGACCAGGAAGAGCGCCATATCGCCAACCACCTTGCTGGAGGGCGTTACCTTTACGATATCTCCGAAGGCCATGTTGACTTCGGCGTAGGTGCGGGCCACGTCCGGCCAACGGTCGCCAAGACCCATCGATTCGGCCTGTTCCTTGAGGTTGGTGTACTGGCCGCCGGGCATTTCGTGTAAGTAGACTTCGGCAGTGCCGGACTTCGGCGCGTTGTCGAAGGGACGATACCAGGTGCGGACCACTTCCCAGTAGTCGGCACAGCGGTCCAGCGATTCGAGGCTGACACCGGTTTCGCGTTCGGTGTGATTGAGGGCCGCCACAATCGAATTCAGGTTTGGCTGGCTGGTAGTGCCGCTCATGGCGGAGATGGCTCCATCGGCGACGTCCACTCCGGCTTCGGCGGCTTTGAGGATAGAAGAGGCATTGATGCCGCTGGTGTCGTGCGTGTGGAAGTGGATGGGGAGACCGATTTCCTGGCGCAGCGTGGTGACGAGTTTTTCCGCCGCATACGGTTTGCACAGGCCCGCCATGTCCTTGATGGCCAGGACGTGTGCTCCCATACGCTCCAGTTCCTTCGCCATTTTGACGTAGTAAGTGAGCGGGTACTTATCGCGTTTGGGGTCGAGGATGTCGCCGGTGTAGCAGATAGCGGCTTCGCAGATACGTCCGGTCTTGCGCACCGCTGCCATGGGGGCGCGCATGTTGGGCAGCCAGTTGAGCGAATCGAAGACGCGGAAAATGTCGATGCCCTGGGCGGCGGATTCGGCGATAAACTCGTCCACCACATTATCGGGATAAGCGGTGTAGCCGACTGCGTTCGAGGCACGGAGCAGCATCTGGAAGCAGATATTGGGGATGGCTTCGCGCAGCTTCTGGAGGCGCATCCAGGGGTCTTCGAGGAGGAAGCGGAGGGCTACGTCGAAGGTCGCGCCACCCCACATTTCCAGGCTGTAGAGGTTGTGCAGGCGATGGGAGACGTAGTTGGCGACGGCGAGCATGTCATAGCCGCGCATACGCGTGGCCATAAGGCTTTGGTGGGCGTCGCGGAAAGTGGTGTCTGTCAGCAGCAGCCGTTTCTGATTGCGCGTCCATTCGGCGAACTTTTCGGGACCCAGTTCATCGAGCAACTGTTTGGTGCCGCGGGGCGGTTCCGTGAGATCGTGTTCAAAACGCGGGGCCTTGCGGAAATGGTCGGGAGCGGGCTTGCCTTTCACTTCGGGATTACCGTTGACGATGACCTCGCCGAGATAGGTGAGCAGCTTGGTGGCGCGGTCGCGGCGGAGAGTAAATGCGAATAACTCCGGCGTATCGTCGATGAAGCGGGTGACAGCTTGGCCGGCCTGGAACACCGGATGGTTTACCACGTTTTCCAGGAACGGGATGTTGGTCTTCACACCTCGAATGCGGAACTCGCGGAGAGCGCGGTCCATGCGCTGGCACGCTTGCGGGAAGGTGCGGCCCCAGGCGGTCATCTTCACCAGCAGCGAATCGTAGTAGGGGGTGATCACGGCCCCGCCATAGGCAGAAGCTCCATCCAGCCGGATGCCGAAACCGGCGGGCGAGCGGTAGGTGTGTATCTTTCCGTAATCCGGGATGAAGTTGTTTGCAGGATCCTCCGTCGTCACACGGCACTGCAAGGCGCAGCCGTGGAGGGGGACGTCGGCTTGCTGGGGCAGATCCATTTCCTCGCCGAAAAGGGACAGCCCCTGGGCCACCTGAATCTGGGAACGGACGATGTCGATGCCAGTGACCACTTCGGTGACCGTGTGTTCCACCTGAACGCGCGGGTTCACCTCAATGAAGAACCATTCGCTGCTGTCCACATCCACCAGGAATTCGACGGTGCCGGCATTGTAGTAGCCGGCTGCCTGCGAGAGTTTCACCGCGTCGGCACACAGGCCTTTGCGGATGCGGTCATCGAGGCCAACTGCGGGTGCCACTTCCACCACCTTCTGGTGGCGGCGCTGCACGCTGCAATCGCGCTCATAGAGATGGAGGATGTTGCCGTGACGGTCGCCGAGGATCTGAACTTCAACGTGCCGGGCGCGGCGGATATAGCGTTCCAGGAAAACCGCGTCGTTGCCGAAGGCCGCGGCTGCTTCGGCGCGCGCTTCATCAATCTTGCCGGGCAGTTCCGCCATCGAATTGGCTACGCGCATGCCGCGGCCGCCCCCACCGAAGGCGGCCTTGATGATCATGGGGAAGCCGATCGTCCGCGCGATCTCCTCGACGTTGTCCTGCCGGGTGACCGCCCGCTCCGTCCCCGGGACCACCTGGATTCCGGCCTGTTGGGCGAGGCGGCGGGCGGCCGTCTTGTCACCCAGCATGGCGAGAATTTCCTTGCTTGGGCCAACGAAGGTTATGCCTGCACGCTCACAAGCTTCGGCCAGTTGCGGGTTCTCCGAGAGGAAGCCGTAGCCAGGGTGAATCGCGTCCACACCAACTTCTTTCGCCAGCGCGACAATGCCTTCGAAATCCAAATACGCCTGCACTGGACCCTGGCCTGAACCGATCTGATAGGCTTCGTCGGCTTTGAAACGATGGAGGCTGAGGCGGTCCTCTTGCGAATACACGGCAACGGTCTTGAGGCCGAGTTCATTGGCCGCGCGGAAGATCCGGATCGCGATTTCGCCGCGGTTGAGTGCAAGCAGTTTCTTCATAAAAATGTTCGTGTTGCCGTGCTTTGAGGGGCTAGAGAACAGGGTAACAAATCTGCTACATTTGCTGAACATTCGCGCATGGAATAGCGTATGGTTCTCTGAGGAAGTGAATATGCGACGACGACTTCTATTGCTGGCCTTGGCTGCAGGCACGTTGAGCCTGGCGGGCTGCGAGTTCGAAAACTTCATTGAGGGCGACCGCTACAAGGAAGATTTCAACTACTCCTACGACCTAAAGCCCGGCGGGACCGTGGCCGTGGAGAGCCTGAACGGGTCAGTAGAGATCGCGGGCTGGGAGAAGAACTCCGTGCAGATTACAGGCACGAAGTACGCGGCCACCCAGGATCTGTTGTCGGCGCTAAAGGTGGACATCACTGCGACGGGCGACGCGGTTCGTATCCGCGTGGTGAAACCGAGCGAGCGGCGGGGCGGCATGGGAGCGCGGTTTGTGTTGCGCGTCCCTTACAAGTCGATGCTCGACCGCATCACAACCTCAAACGGGTCCATCCGCGTGGAAGGCATCGAAGGGGAGAGCCGTTTGAAGACGTCAAACGGAAGCGTGAAGGTCTCAAAAACGAAAGGTCCGCTGGAAGCCATCACTTCGAACTCAAGCATCGAACTGTTGGAGTTTGAGGGCAGCGCGGTGTTGAACACTTCGAATGGACACATCAAGGCGGATGGCATTCGCGGGCGGTTCGAAGCGACGACCTCCAATTCCAGTGTGGAGGCGCGTTTACTGCAGATTGACGAGGGGCGGCCGATCAAGGTGGAGAGCTCGAACGGGTCCATCAATCTGACGGTGGAGTCCCTGAAGGGCAACGACATTGTCGCCACGACTTCGAATTCGTCGATCACGCTACACCTGCCCGCGGCGATCAATGCCCAATTGGCGGCGAGCACTTCGAATTCGTCCATCAGCAGTGACTTCGACGTGTCGGTTCGCGGTACGACGAGTAAGAATCGGCTGGAAGGGACGATCGGTTCCGGCGGCCCGAAGATCGAAGCGAGCACGTCCAATGGCTCGGTTAAAATTTTGAAGTTGTAGGCGCGGCGGGCAGGCCGCTTGTTAGGAGTGGCCTGCCTTCATGCCCATGTAGTTCATTGCCAGCCACTGCTCGGGTTTCAGAAAGCCGTTCCCCCATTTCTTATCGTAGTCAGCGAAGGGCCGCGCCGCCGCGGCTTGCTCCAGAGTCTTCCCGGATTTCACCAGGTTGGTCATGATCTGGAGCGATTGCGCCAGCATATCGCCGAACTCCTTCACCTCTGTGCGCCCACTCACGGGGCCGTGTCCCGGGATCACCTTCGTGCTGCCGTCAATTGCCTTATAGATGCGCTCGGCGTTTGCCGCCATGCCGGCCAAAGATCCGCCCGTGCCGTAATCGATAAACGGGTAAGCGCCGCTCCAGACAAGGTCGCCACAATGGTAGACGTTGGCGTTCTGAAAGTGGATGGTCGTATCGCCATCCGTGTGGGCTGGTGGAAGGTGACGGTGGTGGAGGGTTTCCGAACCGTGAAGCTGACCTTGGTCCTTAAAGGATCAACCGGACGTCCTTCCAGGGGAAGCGGCTCGAAGGGAAGTTTGAAGAATTCGATCGTCTGCTTCGTGGAAAGACGCAGAGTGGTATTTTCGTGGGCCAGGATCTTTGCGCCGGACTTGCCTAAGACTGCATTGGCGCCGACGTGTTCGTAATGCCAGTGCGTGTTAATGACCCGGGTGACCGGCGACTTGCTAATCTTGCCCTAGGAGAATCGCCATGCCCATGAAAAATCCGCCACACCCGGGCGATTTTATACGCACGGAAATCATCGAACCAGCGGGCCTCTCCGTTACAGCGGCAGCGACCGGACTTGGTGTTTCCCGCCCTGCCTTGTCCAGCCTGCTAAACGCAAAGGCGGGCCTGTCGGGCGATATGGCACTGCGGATCGAGAAGGCTTTTGGCGTGAAGATGGACACGCTGATGAGGATGCAATCGGCCTACGACATTGCGCAGGTTCGTAAGAGGGCGAAGGAAATTCACGTGCGCCCTATCCGCCCGATGGCAGACGTTCACTCCTAAGCGCAGGATAACGCCACGTCGCGCTCGTGAGCGGGAAACGCCTTACTCGGGGCGGGACTTGGCCCCCAACAAGGCCGCGCTAGAATCAAAGGACACATGGCAACCGCAACGTATGATGACGTGAACCTGATCCTGCGCCTCTATGAATTGAGGCGCGAAGAACGCATGCGAGTGGCGCGGGCGTGGTTTCTCTCCAGTTTCAAGCCGAAGTCGGTGGAAGATATCGGAAAACTGGCTCCGGGAGGCAGCGACGAGAACGCCTACTATCGCATGGTAGTGACGTATTGGGAGATGGCCGCTTCGTTTATTACAAGCGGTGTCTTGTCCGAAGAGCTCTTCTTCCAGACCGGCCAGGAACTACTGGTGGTGTATGTACGCCTGAAGGATTTCATCCCCACTTTGCGTCAGAACATGAAGAGCCCGGCGATGTGGAAGAACCTGGAAACGGTGGCCCTGCACTATATCGAGTGGTACGAGAAGAAGGATCCCGAAGCCTTTCAGGCGTTCGCGGCCCGCGCGAGCTAGTATGCGCCGGGAGGATGACGAGTTCGCGTCGCGGGATCTGGAACTCGTCTATATCGCCAAGAAATTGCGGGAAGCCGAGCGGCTGGAAGCGATCTTTAAGGACGCAGGCTTGGAGTATCTTGTGGAGACGGACACCTACTCGGGAGGAGTCATTTTCCGCACCCAGCGAGTGGGTGCGTTCTTCTATGTGGAGCCGGCCACCGCGGCGACGGCTCGCGCCTTGTTGACCCAGCACGGGTTCAAGCCACACCAGCCAACCAGCGAAATGACGTAAAATCGAGGATTGCCGCAGGCCCGAGTCACCATTGTGATTCCCACGCTAAACGCCGGGCCAGCGCTATCTGAGTGCCTGGCGGCGCTATCGCGACAATCATGGACCGAATTTGAAGTTCTGGTTGTGGATAACAGCGGCCGGAAGCTGAGTGCGCGACTAGGCGTCCAGCCTGGGGTTGAAACTGTATTCAGTGAACGGAACATTGGATTCGGCGCAGCGGCGAATGAGGGGTTCCGGCGCCGGCAGACAGAGTTTCTTGCAGTCCTGAATGACGATGCAACGCCTCATCCGGAATGGTTGGAGCGCCTGATGGCGGCGGCTGTGCAAATGCCCGATACCGGCATGTGGGCGTCGCAAATCCGGCTTGCCGGCACCGGACTGCTCGACTCAGCGGGACTTCTGCTTTATGCCGACGGTACCAGCAAGCAGCGGGGCCATCGCCGCCCGTACTCAGAGTACGCCTCACCCTGCCAGGTGTTGGTGCCCAGCGGGTGTGCCGCGCTATACCGGCGCCAGATGCTGGAGGAGATTGGATTGTTCGACGAAGCGTTCTTCCTCTATTGCGAAGATACCGATCTCGGGTTGCGCGGCCAGTGGGCCGGATGGCGGTGCGCTTACGTGCCCGATGCCGTTGTGGATCATCAGTACTCGCAGACTGCCGGGGCGGCGTCACGGTTGAAGGCGCGCCTGGTGGAGCGCAACCGTCTGTATCTGGTCATCAAGAACTTTCCCCTGCGCATGATGTTAGGCGTTCCGGCCGCGGCCGTAGTTCGCTATTGGGAGCATTGGAGAGAGATGCGGGCAGGGCGAGGCGCTGCCGGCCAGTTCCGCAAGGCCGGGGAAGGTGGCGTCCTGGCGTTGGCCGGCTATGTCATGGGCGCTCACTTCGAACTGCTGCGGCGCTTGCCCACTCTGTGGAAGCAACGGCGCGGCATCCGCGCTAAGGCACGCCTGACGCCTGCCGGATTCCGGCAGTTGGCGGCGGCACATTCCATCGACGCGCATGAGGTGGCCGCCCAGTGAAACGCCCCGAAGGTCCCGATTCGTTGATGATCCTGGTGCCGGCTTACAACGAAGAGGGCGCCATAGTCGGCGTGGTGAAGGAGATCCAGGCCAGTATGCCTGGCGTGCCCGTGCTGGTGATTGACGACGCCTCGCACGATTCAACCGCGGGTTTGGCGCGCGACGCCGGCGCTTCGGTGATGTCTGTGCCACATCACCTCGGTTTGGGAGGGTGCGTTCAGGCGGGCTATAAACTGGCGCATGAGCTTGGCTTTCGCTATGTGATCCGCGTGGATGGCGACGGGCAACACGATCCGCAGGATATCCCCGCCGTGTTCAACGTGCTGCGCCAATCGGGCTGCCAGATGGTGATTGGATCGCGCTACGTGAATGGCGGCGGAACGCACACCAGTTTCAGCCGCGGCGTAGCCATCCACCTCTTCCGCCTCGTCCTACGGCCCATTCTGGGCAAGACGGTTCACGATCCCACATCCGGCTTTGTGGGTGTAAACCGCGAGGCACTGGCGTTGTTCAGCCGCAGTTTCCCGTTGGAGTATCCGGAAATTGAGGCCCTTGTGGTGCTAAAGCGGAAGCACTTCACTTTCGCGGAAGTACCGGCGCGCATGCGGCCGCGCACCACCGGACGCAGTTCGATCACGGCCGTGAAATCGGCCTACTATATCATCCACGTGCTGCTTGGCGTGTTCATCAATGTACTGAAGTTCGAAGGGCGCCGCGGGCGCAGGAAAGGATAGCTACAGATGGACAGGCTTCTCAATGTGCTTACCGGTTTTAGTATTGGCGTCATTATCCTGGTACTGGCATCTGTGCGCCGTTCGCACATTCGCGTGGAGTACTCGGTAAGTTGGCTGGGCGCGGCTGTAGCAATCTTAGTTCTCTCGCGATCTAAGACAATAATGACCGACCTCGCCGACATGCTCGGCATCACTTATCCGCCGTTGGCCATTCTGGTTGTAGTGATGATCCTGTTTTTGCTTGTCTTCTATCGATTCTCGCTCATCCTGTCTGAGCTGAAAGACGCCAACATCGCCCTGGCGCAGAAAGTGGCGATACTGGAATTCCGGCAGGACTCGTGGAGAGAAAAGAATGAAGAAGCAGAAGCGGGCAGAGCTTAAGCCTTCGCCCGCCGGCGCCGCCACAATAGCACGCGCGCCGTGGCGGCCCCAGGCGTGGCACTACCTGCTGGCCGCGCTGGCGGCTCTGTTTATCGCCCTGGAAGCCTACGGGCCGGCCTTGGGCGGACCATTGGTGTTCGACGACTCCTATTTGCCATTTGCCGATGGGTCCATCGACCGCATACCGCTGCGTCAAATGTTGACTGGCTTGCGGCCGGTCCTGATGCTCAGTTATCTGCTGAACTACCGCTTGTCTGGTTACGATACTTACTCCTATCACCTGGTTAACGTACTGCTGCACGTTGTCAATTCGGTTCTGGTGTTCCACATCGCCGGGCAACTGCTGCGGCGCTTGGAGGGAGACGTTGCGAAGAAACTGCTCTTGGCGAGTTTCTGTGCCGGGCTCTTCCTGCTGCATCCTCTACAGACAGAGTCAGTGGCTTACATTGCCAGCCGGTCTGAGGCCTTAAGCATCTTCTTCGCGTATGCATCACTCGCCGTCTTGTTAGGGCAGCGCGAGGAAGGCGTTGGCTGGCTTCGTTCGGTCGCCGTGCTGATCCTGTTCGGCCTGGCGTGCCTTACCAAGGAGCATACAGCGGTGCTGCCGGCGGTCTTCCTGCTCACCGACTACTACTGGTTCGCCGACTTCAACCTGGTGCGCATCCGGAAGAACTGGCGACTCTATGTCCCCACAGTGGTAGGCGCCGCCGCGGGCGTAGTTTTCGTCTTACGAGTGCTGAAGGGCGCCGATACCGCCGGGTTCGGACTGAAAGACCTGCCGTGGTACGAATACTTTTTCACGCAGTGGCGGGCCATCTGGGTCTACCTGCGAATGTTTGTGCTGCCGTTTGGGCAAAATGCCGATCACGATTTTGCGATCTCCCATACGCCTTGGGATCAGGGCGCATTCATTGGGTTACTCGGCCTGTTGGCTTTAGCCGTATTGGCGTTCCTCTATCGCCGCCGCTATCCGCTCGCCTCCTACGGTTTCTTCATGTTCCTAATACTGATTGCGCCTACGTCTTCAGTAGTGCCGATTCGCGACTTGATGGTGGAGCGCCGCTTCTACCTGCCCTCGCTGGGAATGGTATTGGTGGTGGCCGACGCCTGCCGCCATTGGCGAGTACCGGTGAAGACGCTGGCCACTGCCGCCGCCATCGTGCTTGCGTTATGCGCCGTTCTGACGTGGCAGCGGAATCATGTGTGGAGCAGCGTGGAGGCGCTGTGGAAGGACGTGATTGCGAAGTCGCCGAACAAGGCGCGGCCTCACTCCCAGTTGGCCCTGGCGATCTATCAGCGCGGTGATTGCGCAGGTTCCCTCCCCGATTTCGAAAAGGCGATCCGCATCGATCCTGAGGAACACCGGGCGTTGATCGATTATGGTCTGGCACTGGATTGCCTGGGCCGTTTGGACGACGCCCGCCACGCTTTCGAACGCGCCGCCGCGCGGAAGAGCGCCTATGCTTACGCCCTGGTGGGCATGATTTACGGCAAGCAGGGCAATCGGGAAGCGGCGATGCGAGCCATTGAGACGTCACTGAAGATGGAGCCGACCAACGACATCACGTACCTCTACCGGGGTAACCTCCATGTGATGGCGAACGAAATGGACAAGGCTGCCGATGACTTTCGTACCGCGCTGCGCATCAATCCAACCAATCCCGCCGCCGGGCGCGCGCTGCAGCGGATAGGTAGCCAATCAACGGCGCCGTGATCCATATCGGCATCAACGCTCTGTATCTCATCCCCGGCGGCGTCGGAGGCACAGAGATCTATCTACGCAGCCTGCTGGCCGCGCTGGCAGACGTGGACCGGACTAATCGCTATACCGTCTTCGCCAACCGGGAATGCGGTGACGAGTTGGCGCCGCGTGGTTGGCAAACGGTTGTTTTACCCATACGCGCCACCAATCGCCCGTGGCGCCTTATCGCCGAACAGACGGCCCTGCCGCAGGCCGCGCGCCGCTGTGGCATACAGGTTCTGTTGAATGCCGGATTCACGGCGCCGGCCCTTGCCCCGTGCCCGCAAGTGACGGTCTTTCACGACTTGCAGCACAAGCGTCATCCGGAGCATTTCCGCTGGTTCGATCTGCCGGCGTGGCGCGTGATGCTGCGGCTGGCAGCGGTGCGATCCCAGCGCGTCATTGCTGTATCGAAAGCCACCGCGGCGGACTTGCAGCGTTACTATGGCCTCGGGCCGGACCGGGTCCGAGTGGTGCCACATGGCGTGGATAACCGGTTCTTCGAAATCGGCCGGCACCGTCACCCGCAACGGTTTCTGCTCTGCGTATCCACACTTCATCCGCATAAAAACATCGTTCGCCTGCTGCGCGCCTTTCACTCGTTCCACAACTCCCACCCTGACTTCCGGTTGGTGCTGGCGGGCATCCGCGGCTTTCACACCGAGGCGATTGAAAAGTTGATCGTCAGCCTCAAGCTGGGCGACGCCGTAACGCTTACCGGCTGGATCCCCCGCGACGATGTCTACACCCTGTATCGTGAGGCGTGGGCTTTCCTGTATCCGAGCACGTTTGAGGGCTTCGGAATGCCCGTATTGGAGGCCTTGGCGGCCGGTATCCCCACGGCTTGTTCCTCAATTCCTCCGCTGGAAGAAGTCGCCGCCGGTGCCGTTCGCTATTTCCCTCCAACGGATGAGGAGCAGATGGCGGCGGCGTTGGAAGCCATCGTCACCGACGAAGCACTACGGCTGCGACTGGCGACCGAGGGCCCGGCCCGCGCCGCGCTCTTCAGCTGGCAGGATTGCGCGCGACAGACGCTGGCCGTACTGGAAGAGACCGCAGCCTTGGTACGATAAAAGCTCAGTTGCGAATCGGTATTCATACTTCAACCGCTGGCTCCCTGGAGAAGTCGGCTCTCAAGGCAGGCGAGCTGGGCGCAAATACGTTCCAGATCTTCACCTCCAGCCCGCGGATGTGGCGTTCCCACATGCCCTCGGAACTGGAAATCGCAATGATGAAGACGGCGCGCGAGCATCTGGATTTGAATCCGCTGGTCGTTCACGACAGTTATCTGATTAACCTCGCCTCGGCCGACGCAGAAATTCGCCGCAAGTCCATTCAAGCCTTTCGCGATGAGATACGATGC
>JBDTMC010000189.1:0-13375 GCA_039934475.1 Bryobacteraceae bacterium
AAAACATCGAGGTAACCGTCGTTGTTGTAGTCGAAGACCGCCACGCCGCCGGCCATCGTCTCCGGAGCATGGCGCTGCGGCGTCTCACAGCTGCGCAGTTGAAAATCGACCGGGTGGAAGGCGAAGTGAATGGGCGATGGGGGATTCTCCCCAGTTGCTGGAGCCAGAATCGTAGCAATGACAACGATTGCAACCCTCATTTAGCCGGCCCTGGACGCCGCCCGGGCAACTGGATCAGCGGCGCCTGTAGTTCCTCATTTGCCAGTTCTCTCACCTTTGCAAATTCAGCGTCGGCGTCTTGTTCCTGGCCCATGGAACGCAACACACGGGCCAGTTTGTAGTGGGCGTCCGACTTCGACGAATCGATGCGAATCGCTTCGCGAAAATGCCCGGCTGCCTCGGAGAAAGCGTCTCTCGCGGCCACTACCGTGCCGAGGTCCAAATGAGCGAGTCGGAGATTTGGATCGAGGCTCAACGCTCGCCGCAAGTGTCCCTCGGCGGCCTTCTCGTCCTGCCGGTGGATCTCTGAATCTCCCAGATACATCAAAGCCTGTGCGTGTTCGGAATGTAGCGCCAGTTCAGCTTGGAACTCGCGGCCGGCTTCATCAAAGCGCTTCTGCTTCCAGTAGAGATAACCGAGCCCGAAATGCACCTCCGGTTCCTGACGGGACACCTTGGCCGCTGCTTCAAATTCCGCTGTGGCCGGCTCTACTTGACCGGCTGCATCCAGCACCTCGCCCAACAGCATGTGTACCGGCGCCGACTCCGGATCCTTGGTCAACAGAAACCGGAATTCGCTAATGGCATCCTGATACTTACCCGACCATAAATAGCTCTGCGCCAGTTTGTAACGTAACTCTACGTTGTCAGGCTCCTGCTGCGCGGCGAGCTTCAGTTGCTGTGCCGCGGCATCGAAGCGGCCGCAGCCATAATAGCTCATGCCTAGCAGCACTCGCGCCTGAAAGCTGGATGGCTCGGCTTTGGTCGCCCGTTCCAGCGCCAGGACAGCCTTCGGAAAGTCATTCAGTTTGATGTAGGCCAATCCCAGATTCAGGTAGATGCCGGGGAGTTGGGGATCGAGAGCGACCGCCGACCGGTAATGCGCGATCGCCAGCGCATACTTCCCTTCCCGCGCCAGCCCTAGCCCTAGGTTGGCTTCGACCAGAGCCTTGGTCCCGGTCGCCGGCCACAGGCACAAGACAGATGCGAATAGAGCCAGAACACACTTCATAGAAGCGACCATATTACCGGCGTCTGTGGACGAGCTTGTTCACCAGCGGAAGAGCCGAACGCGTATTGTAGTCCCGCTGATACCTCAGGTGTTCCGCGTCCGACGGATAACGCTCAGTGGAAGGATACGGGTAACTGGTCATCCCATGGAAGGGAAGCGGTTCGACGGTTTGCGAGAAAGCCGTGTTCGCATCGGTATCCTTGGCCCATCCGTCAACCAACAGCAGGAAATCACGCCTCCAACCGCGAGGCAAAGGGGGCAAGCCAGCCTGCGGGAACGACAGCGCAACCTCGTCGCCCGACCCCACTATGGCGAGGCGGTCGTCCACCGCATCGAGTAATTCCCTCACATCCCCGTACCGTGTGTATTTCCCTGGCGTCGGATCCCACGGCGCTATCGGCGCCAAACGTTCGTAGTCGAAAGTTTCCGGATGCCGGCGCTGCGGAGGAATCTCCGCCGTGGAGAATCCGCGAAACCGCAATTCGGCCCGAGCCGCGGCCAGCGGAGTCAATCTCACGTCGGGCGGCGCGGTCTGGTCGCTCAAAAAGACTTCGTCCCAATAGACACAAAGATCTGTGACGATGCGTACCTCGCGCGATTCCGATAGGAACTTGCCGCTCAGATCGACGACGATAGTTTTGGGTTTGCCCGCCGGAATGCCCATATCCTCGATCACCGTCTGCCAGGCTCCATTGCGGTCTTTCACCTGAAGTTGGGGCATGCGCAGACCACCGGGTCGTTCTTGTGCCGCCGCCAAATAAGTACTGCCATCGGCCCAGTCCACCCACCCGTTTAAAACAAGGACGGCGTTTCCGGAAGGCGCCGCATCGCGTCCGAAATCGAGATCGAGAGTGTGCAACTCCGCCGCGCCGGCGTGGTTGCGGCGGAATCCATCGGGATAAGTCCGGTCACGAGCCAGCAAGCGGGACAGAACGTCCGCACCGCTCTGGTCCACGGCCCGTTTCGGGTGAATCCGGCGACTGACGCCGAACAGGCGGAACTCCGGGAAGGGCGGCGCGTGGAACTTCTCATTGGTCAGAATATCGAGTCCGGCGGGGTGGTCCACCGCGATCAGCCTCACGTGGTCCAGATACGAAACTTCGCTTAACTCCTCAGTAATCCGTATGTCGTAAAGGCCATCCCGCGGCTCCAGTACGCTGCCCGGAATGCTCACATACTCGTCGTGGTCCACGGGAAAGTACTCGCCGTTGCCGGAGCTCGCGCCCAGCGGAGCCACCCCCAGCACGTCAGTCACAAATTGGAATCGCTGGCCATTCCAAGTGAAAATCATAGGGCACGACCCAGACATCCGCGGGGCCTCTTTGTATACCTCGCGCCTGTCGGCAAGCTGGTCCGTGATGTTCTGGATCATTCCGTTGGGCCAGGTAATCCGAACCGCGTCGATGGCCGTGCTTGCTCCCACACCGAACCACAGCGGCACGCCTTTATAGAGCTTCTTCTGATAGTGACCGCCCGTCTTTACTTCGATCTCGGAGAGGGGCGCGGTATTAAGGGTCTTGACGCCATCTAGAGTCACCTCCAGCCAGTGGCTCTTCAACGCGGAACGATTGTGCAGAAAGTGCAAACTGCCGTCTGAGGCCGTGGCCGCGAGGTCGAGCTTGCCATCGCCGTCAAAATCGGCGACTGCCCACTCCGAGGCGGCACCCAGCTTCCACGAAGCCGCAGTCTTGGACGAGCCGCTTTGCAGATCCTCGTTCCGCAGGACACCTTTGGCAGAGACCAAATCGCTCCATCCTCGACCCTCGAGATCGGCGAAGGCAACTGCTCCCAACAGCTCTGGAAACTTTTGAAAGACACCCAACTTACCCTTGTTGTTACGCAGAACCACGGCGCCTTGCGTCGTGGCAAACCCCACGTCCATCCAACTATCGTTGTTGAAATCCACCGTTCGAAGGGAAAACGCGCCGGCCAGCATCGCAGGCAGCGGCTCAGCCCGATACTGTCCGCGCAGCAAATCGCGGTACAGCACGCCGTCGTGCTCCTGATACGACACCAACACATCGAAACCCTTGGTATCGGGAATCAGCCGGAACGCGAGCGCATCCATCGGTGTGCCGGCGGTGAAGGGAAAGTTCGCAGTCTGATCCGTGAAACCTGCGGCGCCCTGATTGCGCAACAAAGCCGGCGCGGGACCAAGCAAGATCAGGTCCAGGTCGTTGTCATGATCGTAGTCGATCCACAGCGCCTTAGTGAACTTCCGGCTTTGAATGCCCTCCGGCAGCAGTCCCTCGCGCGCCTTTTCGAAGTGACCTTTCCGATTGACGAACAAGCTGACACCCGACGCCGAGAGGACGCACAAGTCGGTTGCCCCATCGTTGTCAAAATCTCCCGGGATGATTGAGACGACGTCTTTGAAGCCTTCCAAGGTCGATTCCGTCCCGTTCCGATAAAGCCGCGCGCCTGCGAATGACCAGGACAACAACGCGGTTCGCCCGTCATGATTCAGATCAATCAGTGCAAAACCCGCTGCACCCGCGGCTCCCGGCAACGCGGATTCGTCAAAGCGCAGAGCGGCTACTGGACCACCCGCGGGTGCCGGCGTTCGCGCTTCCATCGGATCGTAGAGCTCTGCGTAATAGCACCACTCCAGATCCTCGGCGTCGTCCCATTCCGCCTGGAGCTTCTTGGCCTTCTGGAACAATGCCAACTCGCGCTTGGCGTCCACATCGCGGCCCGCCCGACGAAACGAATTGAACAACTGAAAGTGCGGCGCGGCCAGCTTGGGATCAAGCCGCGCTGCTTCGGCGAATTCCGACTCTGCCGCGGCGTCGTCGTTCACCAGCGAATAGATGGTTCCAAGGGTGTAGTGCGCCACCGGCTCGTCCGGAACTAAGCGGATCATTTGACGGAACTGTTCCATCGCCTGGGGATACCGGCTCAGCCTTCGGTACGCCACGCCGAGGTTGAACCAGATGTGCGGAATCGCAGGATTCTGCTTCTTCGCCAGTTCCAGTTGCACGATGGCGTCGTCATTGCGGAAGCTCCGCAGCAACGCAAGACCGTAGTTGACGCGGTCGCGGACCGAGGTTGGCGCAAGATCCACCGCCTTCTTCAACTCCTCGACGCACTTCTCGCGTTGGTTGGGGTCCTCGAAGAAAGCTTTGCCCAAAGTCCGATGCCGCCACAACTCTGCGTCCTGTGCGGCCGTGTTGTCGGCGCCGCGCGAGAGCAGTACCGCTGCGATCACCAAAATAGCCGCGCTAGTCAGAGTGCGCTTCGTCAATCTACCAAAGGCCACTGATTCACGATATCACCGTCTTATTTCGCGGAATCAGAATCCCGATGTGCTCCCGGGAGTGTCCATGAAACGGAGAGGCTTTGGCCGGCCTCCCAAGACGTCGTCAATAACGTCGGCTGAGAAACCGGTAGGCGCTTCGCCCAAAGTGGAATAGCGATAAAGAGCCACCGTGAAGATGCCTTTCACCGCGTAGGAGACAATCGACACCAGCAGGATGTAGTAGAAGCACACGATCACGGCAAGAGAGCGATCCACCGGCCAAAGGAAAAAGGCGATGCCAAATCCCGGAAGACAAAGCAGGAAGTTCAACAAGCCGAAGCCGAAGTCGCCCGACACCTGTTCCCCCCAGTGCTCGCGAAATAGCTCCTCAGAACGGTACACAGAGTCATAGATCCCCCGGTTCTCAAAGAGAATCACCGGGACCATGAGGTAGGTGATCAAAGACCACGCCAAGCCAAGGCTGGCGAAGATCAAGTTCACCAGGAACCCGTTACGGCGGTCTTGCAGAGAGCGCAGTAGAAGTCCCACCGTCGCCGACACCAAAGCCCAAAGGGCGATCTTCCCAATGCGGCTCCAGGCGAGTTGAAACCCCTGCGACAGCGTTGGATCGCCGCCCGATAACCGGATATTAGCGCATCCCACCAGCGCGCTATTGAAGAAAATACCGATGAAAAAGTTGGCGTAATACCAGGCGAATAGGATGACGTATGTCTCTGGCGCGGCCTTTCCCGCGCGAAGCACGGCGAACATTCCCGTGGAATACAACGGCAGAACGAAACTGGCCGTAACGGCGAGCAGCGAGAGCCCGCTGATCACCGGCAGCCACAGTATCTCCGGATCAAGCGCGAGCACATTCCAGCTGGCCTTGAAGAGTTGCCATGTCCTGTCGAGTTTACCCATGGGATTCTCGCATTCTAGCGCGGCGCCGTATGATTCAGCAGATCCCACGCGAATCCAATTGAAAGTCAAAGCAAACCGAGTTACTGTTATCGGTATGGTACGAGCAAACGCGGCTGAAGTGTTTTGGGACGAGAACAAGACGGTCTGGACCGTCCGCATCCACATTGGCGAGGAAGCACTACGGCGGGCCTGCAAAGGGGCACCTCGGGACGCTGACGATGACACCCTACGCGCCTTAGCCATTAAGACGGCCAATGACGACGGCTATGAGTTGGCCGCCGAAAACGTGGGAATCACCCGTTAGATGAGTCCCCGGCCGCTCCTCACGCGCCGTGGATTTGCCCTTGGCTTGGCCTCTTGTGGCGTGTCGCGCGCGGGAAACGGCGAGTTGAAGAAGATCAAGGATATCGTCGTCTACAAGGACGATTCCTTCTATTGCAGTTTCCCGTCCACCGTGCGGCGGCCGAACGGAGAATTGCTGACGGCTTTCCGCCGCGCTCCGAACCGGCGCCTGGTTGGGGTGCGGGCCGTGACTCACACCGATCCCAATAGTTACTGCGTTCTGGTTCGCAGCAGCGATGGCGGAGAGAGTTGGACCGCCACGCCGGACCTGATCTACGCCCACCCGTGGGGCGGAAGCCAGGACCCTTGTATGGTGCAACTCCGCGACGGTTCCCTGGTCTGCACCAGTTATCTCTGGACTTGGCTCGACCGGGAAGCCGGGGCCAAGACGCTAGGCACGGCCGAAGTGAACAACTACGTTTTTCAGGGCGGTTATGTAATGCGCTCCACCAATGGAGGCCATACCTGGAGCGGTCCTTACTACCCCGCCCCCGTGCCAGGGCGCCAGGGGCGAGACGCTCTCGGCAAGCCCTTGCCCGCGTACAACCGCGGAGCGATGTGCCAAGGGCGCGACGGCCGGTTGTACTGGGTGGTCGCCTGCGGCGTGGATGGAAGCGAACGTACGGACGTGCATCTCATGATCTCGGCGGACGGCGGCGCAACCTGGACTTACTCGTGTCCGGTGGCGTCGCATCCGTCGGCGTCTTTCAATGAGACGTCCATTTACGAAACCCCCAAAGGGGACCTCGTCGCCTTCATCCGCAGCGAGCATTTCGACGATCACGCGATTGTCGCCCGGTCACACGACGGCGGCAGAAGCTTCGATCCGTGGCAGAAGGCCAACTGGCAGGGGCACCCGCATCATGCGGTCCGTCTGGAGAATGAACAAGTGCTGCTCGTCTATGGCTACCGTCACAAGCCCTTTGGTATTCGCGCCCGGCTTCTCGACGCCGAATGTACTGACTTCGCAGACGCCAGGGAGTTTGTCCTTCGCGATGACGGTGGCAATGGCGACCTTGGTTATCCGTGGGCGGTGGCCCTGCCGGATCGACGAGCATTGGTCACTTACTACATGAACCAGAATGACGGCACTCGCTACATCGGCGGTACATTCGTGTCGTACTGACCTGCTGCTGTGGGGCGCACTCCGAACCACAGGAGCGCGGCGACTATCGCTACAAAGGCCGAAACCAGGAGCGCCGACTCCCATCCGAGCCACGCAGCCAACACTGGCGTCAGCGCGGGCGAAATCAGTCCGCCCAGATTGCTGCCCATGTTCATCACACCACCGGCGGCGCCGCTGCGCGGTCCGGAAACTGAGGTCATCGTGGCCCAGAACGGCCCTTCCGTGCTCATCACAAATGCCGTAGCCACCGCCAGGCACACCGCCGCCAGATACATGTGCTGCGTGTGGGCGCCAATCGCAGTAAACACGCCGGAGCCGGCCATTCCAATGATCGGAATGACGCGCCGGTCCCACGGCATTCGGTCGAACAACCAACCCCCCAGCGGGATAGAAACAATTGAGAGCAGCCACGGCAAGCTACCGAACAGGGCGCTCCGCAGCAGGTCGAAATGCCGCACGTCGACCAGATATATGTAGAACCAGAAGATGAAAATGTAGCCGACGTAGCCCTGCAGGGTATAACTCAACGTAAGCAGGACGAAGCTGCGAGAGTAAGGCGTTCCGGAGATCGGGGCTGGTTCGGATCTCCTGTCGGGCACCGCTATTGTCGCCGAACCGCGTGTTGCCATCCAGATGCAACCCACAAGGAACGCCGGCAACGAAGACAGCATTACCGCCGCACGCCATCCCAATCGTGTCATCAGAAAGGAGACGATCGGCGGCGCGATGGCAGAACCAAGGCCAACGGACGCGACCACGAAGCCGTTGGCCCGGCCTCGCTGGGGTTCGGGGAAAACGCGCGAGATCGCTTGAGCCGAGGCCGGGAACATCGGCGCTTCCGCTACGCCCAACACACAGCGGGCGGCGAGTAGCGATAGAACGCTGGCTCCCGCGCCCACAATCCAGCCCGTGGCCGCCACCCACGCCAACGCCGCCCAAGCCAGCACACGTGGCGCCCCGAAGCGGTCCGCCAACATTCCTCCTGGAATCTGGCACGCGGCATAACCCACCAGGAAGGCGCTAAAGACTTGTCCCATCGCCTGCTGCGAGAGGCCCAGTTCGCGCATCATGAGCACTCCGGCGACCGAGACATTGACCCGACAGAGATAGCTCGCCGTCGCGCTTGTCGAGAGCAGCGCCACCAGGCGCCAAGGCCTCATTAAGGCCACACCAATCGTTTGTGCATCAGAATCTCCGAGGTGCCGGCAACTACGTAATCGGGAAACTCTCCGGCCTTGCTGTAGCCGCGGCGTTCGTATAGCCGTTGCGCCCGCAAGTTGAACGATGAGACGCAGAGGAAGATGTGGCGCGCGTCCGGCTGCCGGACTTCAGCGGCTTCAAGTAGTTTGGATCCGATTCCCTGCCCTCGCGCGGTCGGGTGGATGACGATCGAAGCGATGTAAGGAGAACCAGCGACGCCAGTGGGATGCAGTAGAAGGAACCCGCAACGTTCGCCGTCGCGCCGGACCATCAACATCTCAAACTGCGGCGCCCGGCAACAGGCGAGGCAGGCTTCGCGATCTCTGCCCAGCGTGAGCCATGGCTCGCTCGCTGCCATGAGATTGGCACACCACTCCGGATCGGCGTCGCTGGCAAGGTCGATTATCAGTTCGGTCATGCGCTAGATTCAGCTTAGGATAGCCGATCGGAGAGTATGAAACTGGTGATTCGTGCGGCCTCGATTTTAGGAGCGGCATTCTGCGAGGTCGAGGCGCGAGTGCTATCGTCCGTGGCGCAAGTGGTCAGGCTCGAAAAATGGGGCTGGCATGATTTTTCGATCCCTGTAAGCTACTGTAAATACGGAAGTTCCCAAGGGAGAAAATTCGTGCCTGTACCAATTTTTCCGGCACACGGCGTTGCACCGCGGGCTGCTATGGGCATCGCTTCTGCGGACACATACCCATGGGAAAGCTTACGAGCTGCGCGGGTCGGAGATTTACAAAAACTCGCGCATCCGTTGGGATAGTGCTGCAAAGGTCTGTGGAGAATTGTTGGAGAAGTTCCCCGGCAGGAATCAACACAATCCGCACGAATTTGAAAACCGGACTCGAACGCCGTTCAGTATCCTGGGACTATGTCGCAGAAACTCACAGGAAAAGTCGCATTGATCACGGGCGGTAGCAGCGGAATCGGTCTAGCGACCGCCAAGAGCTTTGTCCGCGAAGGTGCTCACGTGTTTATTACCGGAAGGCGCCAGGGCGAGTTGGATCGGGCGGTCTCCGAAATTGGAAAGGGTGTTACGCCGGTTCAAGGAGACGGTGCGAACCTGGCCGACCTGGATAATTTGTTCGGCATCATCAAGGCCCAACGAGGCGGCCTCGACATCCTGTTCGCGAACGCCGGGACTGGCCAATTCGCCCCGCTGGGCGACATTACCGAAGATCACTTCGACAAGCAGTTCGACCTGAACGTCAAAGGACTCCTGTTCACGGTTCAGAAGGCTCTGCCGTTGCTGCGCGACGGTAGCTCCATCGTGTTGAACGCTTCAATCGTCTCCGTCAAGGGGAATCCCGCATTCAGCGTTTACAGCGCCACCAAAGCGGCCGTGCGCTCGTTTGCACGCACTTGGTCTATGGATTTGCGCGAGCGCAAGATACGGGTCAATGCGATCAGTCCAGGCATCATCCCGACGCCAGGGTACAACACGGGCTTGGGCATGAGTGACCAGCAGGTGGACCAGTTTGTGCAAAATTCGCTGGGCAGTATCCCGCTTGGCCGTGCCGGCACGCCAGATGAGATCGCGAAGGCTGTGACTTTCCTCGCATGCGACGACAGCAGCTACATCACTGGAATCGAACTGTTCGTTGACGGTGGTTTGGCCCAGATCTAGCGGGCTCTTGCACCGTAAATTGTGCGGCCGTCAAATCTACGGCATGACGGCCGCACGCTGCGAAAGAAGGTGCATAACACGCTCGTCCGCCCGCGCCGCAGGGACTCTCACTTCCCTTAACGGTACGCCTTCGAAATCCTGATATACATAGTTGGTTCGGGCGTTCTCCGAGACCTCTACTTTCACCACCTCGACGGATCTCGGTTGTGCAGGAATCCTGGCGCCAAACCAGCGGCTATCCTCCTGCTGCCGCCAAGTCACCAGCGAGAGCACAGAACCGGCCGGGTAGATTCGTCCTCCTCTGGTCCTGCAGTATTCCACTGCACTGTCATTTCCGAACAGCGTGGACATGGTAGCATCGGCAGGATTAATCCCTGACGTAATCACCCGCCAGCCGAGCGGATCAACGGGAAGTTCGCCTTTCAGCACAGCACCGTTGTTCAGTGTGGTCGCGACACGTGGGTTCCGGCTCCCGCATCCAGTCAGTGTCAGAGCGATCGCGATGGCGATGGCGATGGCGATGGCGCACAAACAGGATCTATTCACTGGTGTGCCCTCAGGGATTGAATTGGCATCGTAAAAACATAGTCGTTCTTGCTGAGTGGCGCATGGCAAGACACGCACTCGTGGGCAAAACCCGCCACCTTCCCATGGGGACTCAAGCCTGCGCCGTCCCATTGCGCCCAACCCCAGCCCGCGGTGGAAGCATACTTCGTCCTGTCTTTGATCATGAAAGCGACGTGAACGATTTCTCCCGTCTCGATCAAGCCGTTTCGGCCGGCCTTTTGACGCCACGCTACTTTCGCGAGAGCGGTACCATCCGGCCAAGGGTTAATGTAACCATCGCTGATGGCTTTGATCGCGGTCTCGTTCCCGAGAATAAGCCGCAGGGTCTGGTTGTCGCTCCGTTCGGTGCTGCTGATGGCCTTCCAGTTCTTGTAGTTCGGAAGAAATGCGATACCGTTGGGTGCGGCACGCACTGGCAGCGGCTTTCCGGCATTGTCGATCCACTCACGGTACTTCGAATCCGCTACGTCGACCTCGGACTGCGCGGGTAGCGTTTCGGGCGTTACGGACAGTAAGTAGTCGCGCAGGACCGTGAGTTGGTCCGAAGTTACGATGGCTTCAGGATGTAAACGCGTGTAACGGGGGAGTGGCATAGCGCCCATTTGGATGTGGTTTAGCGCCTCAAACAGGATTGCGTTCCTACGGGCCACCGGCTGTGCGCCGAACTCCGAGAAGTTCAGGTGCGTCCGAGCTTCCTTCACATCGAGTGCAACCAGCTGATACGCGGGAACAATCTGGTCAAACCACGAAAGCCTCGTTTCGTTGGAGTGGCACGGGTAGCAAGAAGTCCTCAAGATCTGTTTCACCGCCGGCGGCACCTGCAAATCGGCAACGACGGGTGGATTGGTCCAGTTTGGATGCACTAACTGAGCCAACAGAAACATGAGGGCCAGGCTAGCTGCGACCCGCAACGAAATCGTCGTTCGCCCATAAGATGAAATCATTTTCTCCGCATTCAAAGTCTATTTGCTTCGACGCCCGGCCACCGAATACGCGTAAACGCGCGACCGGAGCGCTGGAAGCGGATCATCCGACAATTCGATTCCGTCAATGAGGTGTGTGGGATCGAAGGCGAGTTCCCGTTCGGCAGCGGCGCTGTCCGGCACTGCGGAGGTAATCGTAATGAAGCCCAGTTCGACCTTCCTGCGGTCATCCGGCCAGACTACCGATCCATCGTTGGTTTGGTCGCCAGGATTCGGGAGTTGTAGAACCAGACGGAACTGGAAGGAGGCTGCTGCGAGGCGGCCGGGCAGTTCTTCGCTGAGGAAATTGGGAGACTTGCCTTTTGCGGTGGCGTCATCCAGATACTGCGCCCCACCTACAGGAATGATCTGGTAACGGCCTGCCTGTTTCTGTCCTTCCGTGTTGATGAAGATGAAAGCGTTATTCGCGTAGAATGACTCGGTCCCAAAGCTCACTGGAATGGGTTTGGGATCCTGAACGAACTTGAGCGCCCGGGGGTGGCTGTTCAGAAACTCTTCAATCGGCCACGGGTGCGGCGCCGAGGTAACCGTTGCCGCCTGTGCTTTCACCAACGCCAGAAACTCTTCGCCCGTACCCACCAGGAAACCGTTGTGCGAAAACGCCATGATATCGGTTCCTCTTCCCACCGCAAATCGAATTGCCATGCCGCGTGGGGCCGCCTCAGGCGAATTGTCGGCAATCGTTGTATCAGGCGCGCCATCGGAGAATCGCACTGTGATAGGTATGCTCTTACCATCGAGGTGAGGGGCGCGTGAAATCGCCTTGGCGCCGGGGGAAGCTTGGAATGAGCCCTGACATACAATTCCCTTTGCGTGCACATAGCGCTGGTGAGCCTTTCCACTCTGACCCTGGCTCATCACTTCGGCGATTTGCCGGCTAAGGTCAGGGGCCGACTGGGCCGCTGCGTGAGTGGCCAGAAGAGACAAGCCCGCCATAACCTTGATCGAAACCCGCGTTATATAGAGTGCCATCCGGATTTTCCTCCTTCTGTTATCTAGTTCTCGAACACACTGCTGTGGCAACATCCCGGCATCGCTCTTACACTTGATGCAGAGCGCGAAGACGTCGGCCAGAAACGGACGTAGAGCTTGCAAGACTTCGGCGTCAGTCTCGCTGCCAGGATTGTTTGTTGCGTTCTCTCATTGTTTCGTGGGTCTCCGCTTTCGCGTACTCACTCCGCCGCTAACGCGGCTAGCGCTTCCACCGTTGAGATGTTGGGCGCCAATTCCGCCGGCAGAGAATGCCGTGCTTGTAGATAGGAGACTCTGTTGTAAGAGACTTGAACCTGCCCATCGTCGTCTTGCCAAACCAGAATCTTGAGGGGCAAGTCGATGGCTATTGTGGGTGACGCGACCATCAGCGGAGTGCCTACCTGGGGATTGCCGAAGATCAGGAGTTTGGTGGGGCGAAGCTGCAGGCCAACCTGCTGAGCTTCTCCACTGTGATCGATTACGGCGAAGAGCTTCACTCCTTTTCCCCGAAGGATATCCACCAGCTTCGACACGGTCTGTTCCACCGAGTGTCTGCCCGGCAGCGTTACGATGCCTGAATCAGAAAACGATATCAAAGGCTTCTCCTATAGTCCTTTCAAGCAAAAGATCTCTGGTGTCATTCGCCACTCTCTCGCTTGACTGAGGCGAGGATCTCCCGATCCTTGCCTTTCCGGGATGCCACTGTATCACCGCTCGGCCCGCCGCATAGATGTTTAGTAGTAACAACCCGCGCCGTGCGGCTGAGGAACCTATCAGCGCCGGAATAGCCGATAGTCATTGCGACTACCAACAATGCCCCCGGCAGAACAGGTGGACTAGGTACCGGTATATCGAATACCCGGCACCCTATGCCCACCACAAGAGAGATAATCACGCCGGCGAGTAGCTTCATCACTTCCCGCCTCTCAGGCCGCGACGCCCTTCCTTTGTCCAATGAACGCAAGCAACTCAGCGTTCACCTGGTCCTTCAGCGTCGAACACATTCCGTGGGGCGCACCCGGGTAGACCTTCAGAGTGGAGCCCTTGACGATCTTGGAAGAGAGAAGCGCCGACGCGCCGATCGGCACGATCTGGTCGTCATCGCCATGCAGGATCAGAGTTGGAACATCGAACCGCTTCAGATCTTCGGTGAGGTCGGTCTCTG
>JBDTMC010000190.1:0-13339 GCA_039934475.1 Bryobacteraceae bacterium
AATCCCGCGGACCGCCACTTCGAGGATGGCGTCCGCCAGCGCGGAAATTTCCGCCGTCACTTCAGCCAGCAACGCGTACCCAAGAACGTCGCGCAAGAGGATTCGAGTAAGGTGCTTTCGCCGGAACAGTGCCAGCGCTAGTGGGGCCGGAGTGGCCTCCAGACTTCCTAGGGAAGCGGTTAAGAGAACGGTGTACTCGGCGGCCGAAAGGGCGCGATGCATCAAACCGGTGTCGACGAACTCGTCGATCCAGCCTGGGTGTTGCAGCACTTCATCGGAAAGAAACCGGCTGGAACTGAAGAGAGCGGCCAGGTACTGCAGGCACGTATTGGAATGAGTGAGCCGGAGAAAGGCGTCAGGGTGCCGTGCGCGCAGGGCGTCGAGATAGTAGAGGGTCGAATCGGGGTCGGCCACACCAGCCATCAAGACTTCAATGCGAGTGCGTACCGCCGGAGGAAGTGTCTCCACGGTTGATTCCAGCCGCCGGGCGGCGGACGTGCGGTCGCGAAATCCGATCTGTTCGAGCAGCGAAGCCCCTGGAGACGACATGGTCCTGAATCTTTATTATATTCCTCGCGTGCACAATTCCAATTCACGGTGTACCGGTACTTCACGCCCACCACCGCAAACCCATTGATTCCATGGATCGAACAGGGTGGCCGCGTCAGGCGAGTTCCGAGAGCAGGACAACTGGCGCGCCCGGCCGCACCGTGCCCGGCTGAATGACGCGTCCATAGAAGCCGCTCATGCCCCACTTCGGCGAGCGCGGGTCACGTGCTTTGACGGTGGAGTCATAGATGGCGTCCTGGATTCCAGCGCCATAGCGATTGAGGGCGGCGCACGGGCCGCGCGGCTTTGTCAGTTCAATGACCGCATCGCCGACGCGGTATTGCTGGCCCTGCCGGAACCGGCGGCGATCAAGCCCCCGCGTTGTGAAGTTCTCCCCCAAGGCGCCGTAGAACAGGGGCCAGCCGGCAGCCGTCAGTTCATCCACCACTTCGGCGGATACCACTAGAACGGCTTGCAACGGGCCGCCATGGATCCGCGGGTGCGCGAACGCGTCTCCTTCCAATCGCAGTGGACCGACGAAGGCCTCCTCGACGGCCGACTTCGGAAGGCCGCCCGGAGAGGTATTCACTTGGACGATGACGCCGTGCATAGTCCCATGCTAGGGCACATAATCTAGAAATGCATCGGACTCTACTGCCAATCCTGCTGGCCGCGGTGGGCCTGTTGGGAGAAACACCTCACGAAAAGATGGACCGCGAAGTTCGTGCCGGGATCAAGGACTTTCAAGGTACCGTGCGTCTGTTCGCGATGAATCTGGATACCGGCGAGACCTACGGGATAGGAGAGGACGAGAAGGTGCGGACGGCCAGCACGATCAAGCTGCCATTGATGGTGACGACGTTCCGCGCGGTAGAGAATGGCAAAGCGAAGTGGGACGAGACCTTGACCTTGCGCGAAGAGGACAAGGTGTCGGGTTCCGGCGTCCTGCGCGAGTTCTCCAGCGGGCTGAAGTTGCCGCTTCGGGACGTGGTTCACATGATGATCGTAGTGAGCGACAACACGGCAACCAACATGGTGATTGAGCGGATCACTGCCGATGCCGTGAACGCCGAGATGGACCGATATGGGTTGAAAGCCACCCGCTCCATGCGGAAGGTTTTGGGCGACGGGACCAAATTGAAAGAACCAGGCGGGTTGAGTGCCGCGGGAAAGCTGACTGAGAATAAACGGTTCGGTCTGGGCTCCACCACGCCGCGTGAGATGGTGACGTTATTGGAGAAATTGGAGCGCGGCGAGATCGTGACCCCGGCGGCATCCAAAGAAATGATTGCGATTCTGAAGCGCCAGCAGTTTAAGGACGGCATCGGGCGGCATGTGGATGATGAATGGGTAGCGAGTAAGTCAGGTTCGCTCGACGCGCTGCGCAGCGACGTGGGACTGGTGTATTCGCCCAACGGTCGGGTGGCGCTGGCGATCACCGTGGACGACATGCCGAAGGTGGATTACTCGCCGGACAACGTGGGAAATTTGTTGATCAGCAGACTGACAGAGGAGATCCTGCGCGGCTTGGCAAGGCGGTGACAGACGAACTGTCACCGCCTTGCATGCCGATTGCTAGTCTTTCACGTGCGACGATCCGATACGCATTCCGTAGAACGAACGATGCACGAAGAACATCGAGATGATCAAGAACACGGCAGCCAGGACCCAGCCCAATTGGGGGCCGTTCTGGCGTTCCAGGGAGACCGCTAAGTCCACGGCCAGTAAGCCGAACAGTGTCGTGAACTTGATGATCGGATTCAAGGCTACAGAGGAGGTGTCCTTGAACGGATCGCCCACTGTGTCGCCCACCACCGTAGCCGCATGCAGTTCCGTGCCCTTCATCTTCAGCTCCACTTCGACAACCTTCTTCGCGTTGTCCCAGGCGCCGCCCGCATTGGCCATGAAGATGGCTTGGAACAGACCGAAGATGGCGATCGAGATCAGGTAACCGATGAAGAAGTAGGGTTCGATGAACGCGAACCCTAGGGTTCCGAAGAAAACGGTGAGGAAGATGTTAAGCATGCCCTTCTGCGCGTACTGAGTGCAGATGGCCACCACCTTCTTCGAATCTTCGACCGAGGCTTTCGCGGCGCTCTCTAGGTTGATGTTGCGTTTGATGAACTCCACCGCGCGGTAAGCACCCGTGGAGACGGCCTGCGTTGAGGCGCCTGTGAACCAGTAGATCATGGCGCCGCCGGCGATTAAGCCAAGGAAGAACGGTGCATGGATGATGGACAGGTTCGCCAGCAGTTCCGGCTTCAATCCGTGGGTGAGGCCGAGGATGATGGAGAAGATCATGGTGGTGGCGCCCACAACGGCGGTGCCAATCAGCACTGGCTTCGAAGTCGCCTTGAAGGTATTGCCCGCGCCGTCATTCTCTTCCAGGTAGTCTTTGCCCTTTTCGAAGTTGGGTGTGAAACCGAAGTTCTTCTGGATGTCGGCTTCGATATTCGGAATCGTCTCGATAGTGGAGAGCTCAAATACGCTCTGGGCGTTGTCAGTGACGGGACCGTAGCTGTCCACGGCGATCGTTACCGGGCCCATACCGAGGAATCCAAAGGCCACCAATCCGAATGCGAACACGGCCGGGGCCAGCATGATTGCTCCCAGGCCGAGGGTGCTGACGGCATAAGCGATGCTCATCAGAACCAGAATCGCCATGCCCAGCCAGTAGGCGCTGAAGTTGCCTGCGACGAAGCCGGAAAGGATAGTGAGGGACGCGCCGCCTTCGCGGGCCGACGCGACGATCTCGCGCACGTGGCTAGAACTCGTGGAAGTGAAAATCTTCACGAATTCGGGGATGATCGCTCCGGCGAGAGTGCCGCAGGTAATCACGGTGGCGAGCTTCCACCATAGTGATGAGTCGCCGTTGAGATCGGGAATGATGAAGTAGCTGACGATGTACGTGAGAACAACGCTGAGGACGGAGGTGAGCCACACCAGGCTGGTGAGGGGGGCTTCAAAGTCCATCTTGTCCACGTTGGAGTACTTTGCTTTCGCAATACCGGCATTGATGAAATAGCTGACTCCGCTGGCAATCATCATCATGACGCGCATGGTGAAGATCCAGACCAGCAACTGAACCTGGACGATGGGGAGACCGTCGCCTGTGACCGGATTCTTCACACCCAACAGGATGAAGGTGATCAGCGCGACGCCAGTGACGCCGTAGGTTTCAAAGCCGTCGGCAGATGGGCCAACCGAATCGCCCGCGTTGTCGCCCACGCAGTCGGCAATCACGCCGGGGTTGCGGGCGTCGTCTTCTTTGATTTTGAAGACGATCTTCATGAGGTCGGCGCCGATGTCGGCGATCTTCGTGAAGATGCCGCCGGCCACGCGCAAGGCGGCCGCGCCCAAGCTCTCACCGATCGCGAACCCGATAAAGCAGGATCCGGCCAGATTGCCTGGGATGAAGAGCAAAATGAAGAGCATGATCAGCAGTTCCACTGAGATCAGCAGCATGCCAATGCTCATGCCGGCCTGCAACGGGATGTCGTAGCAGGGGTATGGCTTGCCGCGCAGGCTGGCGAACGCCGCCCGCGAGTTGGCGAACGTGTTCACACGCATGCCGAAAGCCGCCACCATGTAACTGCCGGCGATTCCAATCAGGCTGAACACCAGAATGATCGCAACCTTGTAGAGAGCCATTGACTGGAGGAAGCCGAAATAGAAGACGATGATGGCGCCTATAAAACACTCCAGCAGCATGAGAAACTTACCCTGCGTGGCGAGGTA
This sequence comes from Bryobacteraceae bacterium, assembly GCA_039934475.1. Classification (GTDB taxonomy): domain Bacteria; phylum Acidobacteriota; class Terriglobia; order Bryobacterales; family Bryobacteraceae; genus JBDTMC01. Next base: position 4,288 of record JBDTMC010000190.1, read on the forward strand.
GGTTTTGCAGGTCTCATAGATGAGCTCAGAGACCTCGAGCATGGATGAATGGACCGGCATGTTCTTCAGCCGGTTATAGATAATCAGACCGAAAATCATACCGAGCGCGCTGACCAGCAGGCCCACCATGAGCAGCGTGCGGCCGCCGATTCCACCCAGAAAGGTGGCGGTATTCAGATCCGGAAGGACGAGATTGGCTTCGCCGCCACCGCTTTGTTCCTGGGCTAGCGCCGGTAGGGCACAGATAGCCAGGACCATCAAAAGCGGCCAAAGGCGAAGCGCATTTGCGATTCCGGCGCGCACCCGTAGGGCACCCGGAGTCTGGGAAAACAGTGACATGAATTGACTCTCCTGCGGTTGAGTAAACAAGCAGATCGTCTGAGATTTCCGGTGCGTGGGAAGATATTTCGAACCGCCCGGCGTTTCGTCTTGCCAGGCTCACCAGTCCCCGACCTGTAAAAGGTATATCTCAGCCTTGCACGAGATGCAAGTGTGTGACCACACTATCGCAATTTAGCGCAATGGTGTAAACATTTTAAATACAGGGAGTTGGAAGTATTTCGGATTTTGGGGCCAAACGGCCTGGAAACACGAAGATGGGGCTTATCACCCAATCGGACGGGAAAATCGCCTGATTGGCGATCGCGCTACACCACTTCGAGAATCAGGCACTTCAGGTACAGCGTCTCGGGCACTGTAAGTAGGATGGGGTGGTCTTGAGATTGGGAGCGGCGTTCCAGGACGCGCAGGGAGCGGCCCGTGTCGAGCGCGGCGGCGGCGACGGTTTCGAGCAGCAACGCCTCTCCAAAGTGGTGGGAGCAGGAGCACGTGATCAGGATGCCGCCCGGCTCCAAGAGGCGCAACGCGCGGAGGTTGATCTCCTTGTATCCGCGAGTGGCGGCTTCCAGGTGAGCGCGGCTTTTTGCGAAGGCGGGCGGATCCAGGACGATGGTTCCGAAGCGGCGGCCGGCTGAGTCGTAGCTGCCCAGCAGATCGAAGACGTTGGCTTCGCGGAAATGAACGTTGGTTATGGCGTTGTGGTCGCGATTGGCGGCGGCCGTCGCCAGCGCTTCCGCGGAACTATCCACTGCTTCTACGTGCTCGCAGTGAGGAGCCATATGGAGCGCGAAGCCGCCTGTGCTGGTAAAAGTGTCGAGGGCACGTCCATGAGCGTAGCGGGCCGCCGCGAGGTAGTTCTCCCGCTGGTCGAGGAAGACGCCCGTCTTCTGGCCGCCCGTAAGATTCGCCTCCCATTCCAGATTGTTCATACGGAAACGGACCCGGTCGGGAACCTCTCCCGCGGCGACACGGTTCTCGAGTGGCAGTGATTCGTGGGTGCGAACCGCGACATCGTTCCTGAGAACAATTCCGTGTGGCTGGACGAGTTCGGTAAGGACGTCGAGGATCAGATCCTTGTCACGGTCCATACCCTGATCGAGCGTTTGGACTACCAGGTAGTCGCCATAGCGGTCCACGATGAGGCCCGGCAGCAGATCGCCTTCGCCATGCACCAGCCGATAGGCCTCGCTGTCCTGGACAACGCGCCGGCGATGCGCGAGCGCCGCTGCGAGGCGGGTCTTGTAGAAGGCGCGGTCAATGACTTCCGCACGTGGAGATAACAACCGCAGGCAGATCTGGGAGGTGGAACTGAAATGGGCTATTCCGAGCAGGCGTCCGCCAGGCGCGGCCACCCTCACGGCATCGCCCGGTTTGGCGTCGCCCCGGTCGATGACGTCGCTCGAATAAATCCAGACGTGGCCGGACAGAAAACGGTCCGCGCCTCGGCGCGAGACGCGGACTGTAGGCTCACTCAACGAATGGCCTGCAGACGGGCGATCCGTTCTTCGGTAGAAGGATGAGTGGAGAAGATCCGCATCAGGCTCTGACCGCTAAACGGCTTGATGATGAACATATGAGCTGTAGCGGCGTTGGCCTCCAGCGGAATGCGCTGCGACCACGTTTCCAGTTTGGTGAGGGCCGAAACCAAGCCGTGCGGCGTACCGGTGTACTTGGCCGCGGCGGCGTCGGCGGAAAACTCCCGCGTCCGCGAAATGGCCATTTGGATGAGCATCGCGGCGATGGGTCCCAGGATCAGCATCAGGATCGCGCCTGCTGCGCCTCCGCCCCCGCCTTCGCGATCGTCGCGCCGGTCGCCTCCGAACCAGAAAGCCATTCGAGCCATCGTGGTGATAGCGGCGGCAAGCGTCGCGGCGACAGAGCTAATGAGGATGTCGCGGTGGAGTACGTGGCCCAACTCGTGCGCGATCACGCCTTCTAACTCGCTGTCGCTCATGAGGTTTAAGACCCCCGCAGTGAGTGCGACCGAGGCGTGCTTGGGATCACGGCCGGTGGCGAATGCGTTCGGCGATTCCTCGTTGATCACCCAGAGCTTAGGCATCGGCAACTCCATCCGCTGGGTCAGATTGAACACCATCGGGCCGAGCCGGTTCCAGATTTCGCGATTCTCGGTTTCGCTTACGGGCTGCGCGGAATACATCGCCAGCGCCATCTTGTCGGAGAAGAAGTAGCTGAAAAAGTTCATGCCGACTGCCAGGGCAAGACCGATATATAGGCCATTATGCCCGCCGAAGTACTCCCCGGCCAGCAAGAGCAGTCCGCTCATCAAACCCAACAACAAGACGGTCTTCACGCCGTTCATAAAAGCCTCACTACCTTCGATTTTCTCATACCCGACGTCCGGACAAAGCAAAAGGCGGGCCGCTGGGCCCGCCTTGCTCAGTCTTGGTCGTGCTCTGTTAGTTGTTGCTGACCTGGACGCGGACGCTACGCGGTTTGGCGATTTCCTTCTTCGGCAAGGTCACCGTGAGGACGCCGTTCTTGTAATCGGCAGCTACCTTTTCCGGTTCCACTGTGTCGGGGAGCTCGAAGTAGCGGGCAAATGAGCCGTACGACCGCTCAATGCGGCGATAGCCCTTACCACCCTCTTCCAGCTCTACCATGCGCTCACCCTTGATCGAAAGGGTGCCATTCTCCATGCGGATATCGATGTCCTCCAGCTTCAGTTCGGGTACATCGGCCTTCAGGATCAACTCGTTTTCCGTCTCCAGGATGTCCACGGCGGGCACCCACGGGCGAGCAGCGCTTTCGCTCAGCATGCGGTTGACGGTGTCCTGGAAGAGGCGGATCCCGGTCGGAAAGTCGGCAACTTCAAAGGGGTTGTATTTGAGAATGCTCATGGTTTTTTGTATCCTCCTATAAAATCTAACTCTGAGACAATGATAAAATATGAGCGATTAACTGTCAAGTAATTTCTTCTAAAATCTTAACATCTTTGCGTCACGTGCAATTCCTCGATGTCCGGGAACCGTCGGGACCCTCGTGCGCATCCCACAGTCAAACGTATTCAGAGGACCTTGACCCTCGGGAGCGTCTCTTGATAGGGAAGTCCCTGGTTTCTGTTTCATAATGAATACGTATCCATACAACGTCGCCTCAAGTAAGGAAGCAGGTCGAATGAAGATCCGGGTCGCCGTGGTGTCGCTTCTAGCGATTTTTGCGGCGGGAGCACTAGCCCCCGCTGCCGAAATGGCTCCGCCGAAGATCGGCAAAGTGGAAATCATGAAGGTGTCGGAGATTCGGCCCGGAATGAAAGCCGTGGCGTGGACGGTGTTTCAGGGTACGGAGCCGGAGCCGGTACCGGTGGAAATCGTCGGCCTCATGAAGAATATGTGGGGCCCCGGCCAGGATCTGATTCTAGGGAAGATGGGCGGCAAAGTGCTCCGCACCCAGGTGGCGGCGGGGATGAGCGGTAGCCCGGTGTACATAGACGGCAAGCTGATTGGGGCGGTATCCCTTAGATTCGGCGCGTTCTCAGCCGATCCGACGTGCGGCATCACTCCGATCGAGTTGATGCTTGAAATCAAGGACTTTGACGAAGGCCGGCCCGCCGATGCCAAAGCACCCGGCCGCGTCCAGGCGCGCGAGCAATACGCCTTGCCGGACGGCCAGCAAGCCGTCTCTGGCGGCGCCCCTTTCTTTACTCCGATTGAAACGCCGTTGACGCTCTCCGGGTTCGACGATTCCGTCATCCGCGAGTTCGGTCCGATGTTCCAGCAGATGGGTGTGCGAGTGGTGCAGGGTGGTTCGGGCGGCGCGCTCACTGGCGCGAAGCCGGTAGGCGACTGGCAGAACGCCCTTAAACCCGGCGATGCCATTTCCGGCGTCCTGGTCTCCGGTGACATGAGTATGACCGGTCTCGGCACCGTCACCTATAACGACGGCAAGCGCGTGCTGGCGTTCGGCCACCCGTTCTTTAACCTCGGCCCCCTCAGCATGCCTATGAGCAAGGCTGAAGTTTTGATGGTGTTCGGCTCCCAACTCCAGCCGGTGAAATTCGGCAACGCTACGGAAATTGTGGGCGCACTGCGGCAGGACCGCCATAGCGGCATCATGGGCGAACTGGGCGAGGAAGCGGAGATGGTTCCGGTAGAGGTAAAGGTTCGTTCGTTCGCCGATGACGGTTCGTCGATTCGGAAGGAACGCAAGCTCCACTTCAATGTCTTCGTCAACCAGAAGTGGACGCCCTATCTGATGATGGTCACGCTGTTCAACTCTGTCTCCGGCTTGAACGATTTTGCCGAAGAGGCCACCTACCGTCTAAACGCGCAGGTGGAGTTGGACGGTTACGCCCCCCTTTCGTTGTCCACCATGCAGGCCTCCAACGAAGTGCCGGTTCCAGCGCCGATGCAACTGGCCACCTGGTGGGGCGACAAGTTCAACCGACTTTACCTGAACAACGTGAAAACGCCACGCTTGAAGAGCGTGAACGCCACCATCGACCTGCTGCCGGAGCGCCGCGCCGCCGGCATCGAGACTGCCTGGACGGCTAGCAGCGAAGTGGAAGCGGGTAGCGAAGTCCCAGTGAAGGCCTTCCTCAGGCCTTACCGAGGCGAACGGATCGAGCGTGATTTCAACGTCAAAATTCCGCAGGGTATGCCCAAAGGGGAGCATCGCATCTTATTGAGCGACGCCGATACGTTGAACCGGCTGCAAGCGGCTGCCGCCACCTCGAACAATTACATCGACCTCCAGCAGACCGTCTCCCTCATCAATCAGGAGCGCGCCAATAACAAGCTCTATGTGAGCCTTGTGCAGGCTCGGCCAACGGTTTACTACGACGACAAAACACTGCCCAGTCTGCCGGCCAGTGTCCTTAATGTAATGCAGACCGGGCGCACCGCCAGCCGGTCTGTGCTCTCGTCAGCGGAGACCGCGCATGAACAACTGGCGATTCCATTCGACCAGGTCATCAGCGGCAGTTACTCTCTCAAGATCACCGTAAAGTAGCCAAGAATGAAACAACTCGTATCGCTAACCCTCGCCCTGGCGGCGCTCGCCGGGGGCTTGTCCGCCGTGGACACGCAGACCTGGGTGCAAAGCCAGCAGGAAGAATTCGTCAAGGGAACGCTTAAGAACCTCTCCGTTCGCAGCGATGGCCGGCTGTTCCTGGCCCCGGTATTTCAGGAGATCTTCGACCCATCGACGGCCTATCTGTGGGCCCTGGCCGAGGATTCCAAGGGCGTCCTGTACGTCGGCGGCGGCGGTCCCGGCACGGCTACGGCGCGGTTGTTTCAGATTGGACGCGATGGGAAGGGAAAATCGATTGGCGAACTACCCGGCCTGGAGATTCACGCCATCGCGATTGACTCCAAGGACCGCGTGTATGCGGCCACCTCGCCCGACGGCAAAGTGTATCGCGTGACCGCGGGCGCTGAGCCGGAAGTCTTCTACGATCCCAAGGCGAAGTACATCTGGGGGATGGTGTTCAACCGGCAGGGCGACCTGTTCATTGCCACCGGCGACACGGGCGAAATCCACCGCGTCACTCCAGACGGCAAAGGGAGCGTCTTCTTCCGTACCGATGAAACCCATGCGCGCTCGATGGCCATTGATGCTCAGGGGAACCTGATTGTTGGGACTGAGCCTGGCGGGTTGATCCTCAGAATCTCGTCCGGCGGCGATGGCTTCGTTTTGCATCAGGCCGCGAAGCGCGAGATCACGGCGGTGGCAGTAGCTAAGGACGGTTCTATCTATGCCGCAGCAGTCGGCTCCAAACCTGGCGCGGCACCGGCGCCGCTTGCACCGCTACCTCCGCCTGCCAAGCCTGTGTCCGGAAGCGTGGCCCCTCAGTCGCGCGCCGCCACTCCGCCCCCGACGTTGGCGCCGTCCGCCGGCAGTGTCGCAGGCAGCGAAGTCTACCGCATTGATTCCACTGGCCTGGCCCGGCGCGTCTGGAGCGACCAGCACGACATCGTCTACGCCATTGGCTTCGATTTGCAGAACCGTCCTATTCTGGCCACCGGGAACAAAGGTAGTATCTATCGCATCGAGTCCGAGTTCCAATCGACCATGCTGCTCAGCACGCCGCCCACGCAGATCACCTCCTTGATATCAACGGCGTCGGGTGCGCTCTACGCCGTCAGCGGGAATATCGGCAAGGTCTACCGGATTGGGACGGAAACCGAAAAGTCCGGCACGCTGGAAAGCGATTTGTTGGATGCGGGCAGCTTCACGGACTGGGGCCGCCTGTCCTGGAAGGGTGCTACGCACGGCGGCACCGTGGCGCTGGAGACGCGCAGCGGCAACCTCGACCGGCCACAGAAGAACTGGAGCCCGTGGACGAAGTTGGACGCGCGTATCGCTTCCCCGTCAGCCCGATTTCTACAGTGGAGGCTGACCATCACTGGTGGGGCGGGCGCCGCCTCGCCGGAAGTGACGCAGGTGGAAGCCGCCTACGAACCTCGTAACATCGCGCCGGTGGTGAGCCAGATCGAGATGACGCCGCCGAACTACAAGTTCCAGCCGCAATCGTTGACCTTCACGCCGAGCAACAGCATCACCCTGCCGCCCTTAGGAGGCCGCCGGTTGCCCTCGCCGTCGATCATTGGAACGTCTTCGCAGACGCTGCCCTACACCAAGGGATTCGTCGGCGCGCGCTGGGCGGCAACCGACGACAACGGCGACGAACTTCGGTTCACGGTGGAGATCCGGGGGATCCACGAAACGGTTTGGAAGAAGCTGAAAGACAATTTGTCGGAGCGTTACTACGGTTGGGATTCCACTGCCTTCCCCGATGGTGAATACATCCTGCGAATTACGGCGACCGACGCGCCGGAGAACACTCCCGACCGCGCTCTCTCCGCGCAATTAGTGGGCGAACCGTTCACCATCGACAACACGGCGCCCGCGATCACAGGGCTCACCGCGACAATTCAAAGCCAAAAACTGCAAATTCGTTGGAAGGCGTCTGACGCTTCAAACCCAATTGAGAGCGCCGACTACTCGGTAAACGGTAGCGACTGGAAGGTTGCCGAGCCGACCACACGCCTCACCGATAGCCAGCAGCACGAGTACGCCCTGACCATCGACAAACCCGAGGGCGAAGTGACTGTAACGGTCCGCGTCAGCGACCGCCTGGACAATATGAGCGCGGCCAGCACCGTAGTGAAGTAAAACCTGGGACAATGGGGGATTCCCCACCATGCTCGATCGCATCACCGTGCATGGGGCACGGCAACATAACCTTAAGAACATCGACGTCGAAATCCCACGGAACTCGCTCACGGTAGTCACCGGGTTGAGCGGATCGGGGAAGTCGTCGCTGGCCTTCGACACTATCTATGCCGAAGGGCAGCGGCGCTATGTCGAGACTCTCTCGCCTTACGCGCGGCAGTTTCTGGATCAGTTGGAACGGCCCGAGGTGGACTCCATCGACGGCCTCAGTCCGGCGATTTCTATCGAACAGAAGACCACCAACCGCAGCCCGCGATCCACCGTCGGCACCATCACTGAGATCTACGATTATCTGCGTCTGCTCTACGCCTCGGTCGGCATCGCGCATTGCCCTAACGACGGCACAGAAATCACCCAGCAGAGTACAGAACAGATCCTGCAGCAGATCATGGCGCTGCGGAAGGAAGAGAAGGTGATGATCCTTGCGCCTATCGTCCGGGGGCGCAAGGGTGAATACAAGAAAGAGCTGGAGAAACTGGCGCGCCAGGGGTTCGTGAAGGCGCGCATTGATGGAACGCTGCGGGCGCTTGACGAAGAGATCGTCCTCGATAAACGGCGCAACCACACCATCGAAGTGGTCGTTGACCGGCTGTTGATCAAGCCGGGAATCGAACAGCGTCTGGAGGCTTCGCTCGCCACCGCCACTAAGCTGGCTGGTGGCCTGGTGTTGATCGTGGTGGTGAACGGCGAAGAGAGGCTGTACTCTCATAAACTGGCGTGTCCGCAGTGTGGAACCAGCGTCCCGCAGTTGGAGCCGCGATCCTTCTCTTTCAATAGTCCCTATGGCGCCTGCGAAGCTTGCAATGGGTTGGGCAGCCGCTGGGCGTTCGACCCGGCGAAGGTGATTGTCGATTCAGGGAAGCCGCTGCTCGAAGGCGGCCTGGGACCGGGTTCTGCTTCCACCCATATGATCCATAGCTTGGAGGCGGCGGCGCGGCGGCTGAAGATCAAGCTTGGCTCGGCGTTCGAAAAGCTGCCGCCCAAGACGCAAGACCTGCTGCTCAACGGAGGCAGCGGCTTCGACGGTATCCTCAACATCCTTCAAGCGCGCTTTGAAGAAGCTACCGAAGGCTACCGCGAGATGTTGATGGAGTATATGGCGCCGACGAGTTGCCCCGCCTGTCAGGGTAAACGGCTGCGGCCCTCGAGCCTCGCCGTGACGGTGAAGGGATCTAGTATCGCCGAGTTTACCGGCCTGCCCATCGCGCGTGTTCTGCCCTTGGTCCGCGGCTGGAAGTTCACGGAACGGGAATTACAGGTCGCCGGACGCGTGATGGAAGAGATCGGCAACCGGCTGCAGTTTCTCTCAGCGGTGGGCCTGGATTACCTCAGCCTTGAACGCTCCTCGGCGACGATTTCGGGCGGCGAAGCGCAGCGCATCCGGCTTGCCACGCAGATCGGTTCCAAGCTGCGCGGCGTGCTCTACGTGCTCGATGAGCCGTCGATTGGACTGCATCCGCGCGACAACGAACGGCTGCTGGAAACGCTCATCCACCTGCGCGATCTGGGCAACACGGTG
>JBDTMC010000191.1:0-13266 GCA_039934475.1 Bryobacteraceae bacterium
ACTGGAGGTAAGAGTAACGTACCAGTGTCACCATGCCCCTCCATTCTCACCGGAATTACCTGATTTGTACACGTACACACAAGCTCTAAAGTCCTTAGTACGTACTGGACTTGACCTATCTCAGTTGTCACTCCACAATCCCAGCGCCAGGCCGATAGTGAGTGCCTGCACGGCGACGATCATCGCCACGCACGCGGGCCATCCACCAGCGTGCCAAAGAAACCCTGGGAGTGATGCGCCGGCACTGCCGCCGGAGTAGTAACACGTTCCGTAAAGGCCAACTGCCAGGGCGCGGTTCCGACTGGCAGCCTTGCCGATGAAGGAACTCGCAGCGGACTGGGCAATGAAAACCCCTGTGCAGCAAAGGGCGAGGCCGGCGATGACAGCGGGAAGGCGCGGGATGAGGGTAAGCAGTACCCCTCCGATGCCGCCGGCGAAAGCTACAGCGACGGCGCGCCGGTTGCCATACCGGTCAATCCAGCGGCCCGCGGTCGGGGTTACCGCCGCGCCAATGAGATACACGAAGAATAGAGACCCTAGGGCGGCGGACTGGAGAAGAAACGGCGGAGCGGCGAGATAGAAGTTGACGTAGGTGAAAGCAGCGGTCATTGAGAACAGGACGCAGAAGCCGACGGCGTAAGTGGCCAACAGCCGCCGGTTCTGCAAGTGGTCCCACAGCGCGCTCCACCCTTTGTTTTCGCTGTCGCTGGGGCGATGCCGTTCCACCGGCAGCCAGCGCCACAAGAGCGTGGCACAAATCAGGCTGACCACCGCCAAAGCGAGAAAGGCGCTCTGCCAGCCAAACCGATTGGCGGCCAAGCCGGCGATAAAACGTCCGCTAAAGCCGCCTAGAACTGTCCCGGTGATATACGCGGCCGTCGTTCGCCCAAGTTCTTCCGGGTCCCACTCCTCGTGGATGTACGCAATGGTTACGGAGATGATGCCCGGCGTGAAGATGCCTTGCAGAAACCGCCACACGATCAGCGTATCGAGGTTGGGTGAGAATGCCGCGGCGAAGGTGAACACAGCCAACGCAAAGGCGGAGATGACGATACTGCGTTTGCGACCGTAACGGTCTGAGATGCTGCCGGCCACGGGCGCCGCCAGCGCCACGCCGAGAATGGCCAGTGTTACGGTGAGGCTGGCACGGATCGCCGATACGTGAAACACCTGCGTCAGCAGAGGAAGCAGCGGTTGCGTGGCATACAACGGAATGAAAGCAGAGAATCCAGCAAGGACAACGGCGAACGTACGCCGCGAGGAATTCAAGCGCTTGGTCCTGCCGCTTCCACAAGAGCAGTGAGCACCTGGCGCAGGGCAGGCCCGAATACAGGGTCGGCGGCGATTCCATGTGCATCCAGTTTGCGCCCTTGTACGGGGATGACGGCCTGTGTCACGCGAGCCATCATCACGGTGAGGGTTTCCGCCAGCGCGGCTTGTGCGAACTCGCCCCGCGGGGACGCCTTCACCAGCGCCACCGGCTTGTCCACAAATTCACCGCTACTGACAATCCAGTCCAGCGCGTTCTTCAATGATCCCGGCACGCCGTGAGCGTACTCGGGGGACGACAGAAGCACGGCGTCGGCCGTCCGAAGAGCCGCCCGCCACGAAGTCACCGCGGCGGGAGCAGGGTCGATATCGAGATCCGGGTTGAAGTGCGGCAACTCGCCCAGTCCCTCAAACAGAACCACCTCCACGCCTGGCGGGGCAGCCAGGACGGCAGCCTCCAACAGCGATTTGTTGGAGGAGGCCGTGCGCAGGCTACCCGAAATGGCGAGGATTCGCATCAGCGTGTGCGGAACTTATTGGCCAGTTGGGATAGCTTGTCTTCCATCGAAGGCTTAGGCGGTTCGGGACGACGGCTAGGCTGAGGCTGCCCTTTCACTTTTACCGCTTGCACCGGTTCCAGCGCCTTGATGGAGAGGGCAATCCGCTTCGCTTTGGGATCCACGGAGAGCACTTGCACTTTCACGATTTGGCCCGCCTTCACGGCCTCATTCGGGTCTTTGATATAGCGATTGGAAAGCTCACTGACATGTACCAGCCCGTCTTGATGGACGCCGACATCGACGAACGCGCCGAAGTTAGTGACGTTGGTGACCACGCCTTCCACCACCATGCCGGGTTTGAGGTCGGCAATCTGGCGGACGTCCTCCCGCCACTGTGGCGCGACAAACTTCTCGCGCGGATCGCGCCCCGGCTTGCGCAGTTCCTCGCGGATATCGTTCAGCGTAAACATGCCGACGGACTCCGTCTGGAAGCCTTCGATTTTCACCTTCTCCACCAGTTCCGGCTTAGCGATGAGATCGGGTACCGAGACGCCCAGCGATTCGGCGATCTTTTCGACTACCGGGTACGACTCCGGATGCACTGCGGTCATATCGAGCGGGTTCTCGCCGCCGCGGATGCGCAGGAAGCCGGCGGCCTGTTCAAACGTCTTCGGGCCGAACCCTGGCACGGCCGTCAGTTGTACGCGGGAATGGAAGCGGCCATGTTGATTGCGATACTCCACAATCTTCAGCGCCGTGCTCTCCTTGATGCCCGCGACATAGCGCAGCAGTGCCCACGAAGCCGTATTCAAATCGACTCCCACGCGGTTCACCGCCGATTCCACCGTGCTCTCCAGACCCTGCTTCAACTTCTTTTGATCGACATCGTGCTGGTACTGGCCCACGCCAATCGACTTCGGGTCGATCTTCACCAGCTCCGCAAGCGGATCCTGCAAACGGCGTCCGATGGAGATAGCGCCGCGCACGGTGACATCCAATTCCGGAAACTCCTGGCGCGCCAGGTCTGACGCCGAATAGACCGATGCGCCGCTCTCATTCACGGCTACGGCAAACACGTCTGACCGGCCCGACTGCTTGAGAAAATCCTGGATGAGGCCGACGCTTTCGCGTGAGGCCGTACCGTTGCCGATGGCAATGGCGCGAATCTTGTGGCGGTCCAGAATCGCCGTTAACGTTCGAATCGAACCTACCACGTCGTTCTTCGGTTCGAAAGGGTAGATGACCGAGTTTTCCAGGTACTTCCCTGTGTCGTCGATGACGGCCAGCTTGCAACCGCTGCGAATGCCCGGGTCAACCGCCAACACGGGCAGCATACCGGCGGGAGGCGCCAGCAACAGGTTGTCGAGGTTCTCCTTGAACACGCGGATCGCTTCTTCGTCCGACCGTTCTTTCAATTCCAACCGCACTTCGGTTTGGATGGACGGGTTCAGCAACCGCTCGTAGCTGTCCTGAAGCGCCTCCACAAGATGCGCCGCGCACTCACCCGCGCCTTTGACGATTCCGATCTTCAGGTGCGCCAGCGGCTGCACCGGATCGAGTTCGATTTCAAAGGACAGCACCCCTTCTTTGGCGCCGCGGCGAATGGCCAACATGCGGTGGGAAGGAATCTTCGCGGCCGCTTCGCTGTAGGCGGTGTACATCTTGTACTTGCCTTCGGGATCCTCTGCGCCTTCGATGGCGCGGCAGGTGACCACGCCGTCCTTCAGCATCATCTGGCGAATCGCCTTACGGAATTCGGCCTTCTCGCTAATCATCTCGGCGATGATGTGACGTGCGCCTTCCAGCGCCTCTTCCTTCGTCGCCACACCCTTCTCTTCGCTGATGAAGGTTCCGGCCAATGTGTCCAGTGACAGCTCACCCGGCTGCTGGTCCCAGAGGAATTGGGCCAGCGGTTCCAGTCCCTTGTCGCGGGCGATGGAGGCTTTGGTGCGCCGTTTCGGTTTGTAGGGCAGGTAGAGATCTTCGAGTTCGTTCTTCTCCAGAACACCTTCAATGCGGGCGCGTAATTCCGGCGTCAGTTTGCCTTGCTCGCCGATCGATTGGAGGACGGTCTGCTTGCGATCGTCCAACTCGCGAAAGTACTCCAGCTTCTCTTCAATGGAGCGGATCTGGACCTCGTCCAGGTTGCCCGTCACTTCCTTCCGGTAGCGCGAAATGAAGGGCACTGTGGCGCCTTCATCCAGCAAGCCAATGGTGGCTACCAGGCTCTTCAGCGGAACGCTCAACTCTTGGGTGATGTGAATGAGGATAGACGTAGATAAAGACTTCAGATCTTGCATAAGGGTGTTGCTGAGACCATGATAGCGAACCCCCGTTGACCCGCCTGAGGGTATAATCCGTGGATCATGCTGCGGTTGACTTTCCACAACCGTAGTACCGTGTACGTGGATCCCGGGGAACTGAAGTAGCGACGCCTAGGCGCGCGGTAGAACGTAAGCGTAGACCGCCACGAAATGGCAGATACTTCCGGCCAGCACAAAAACGTGCCATACCGAATGAGCGTAGCGCCACTTCCCGGCGAAGAACGCCACGCCGCCGGTGTAAAACAAGCCGCCCGCCAGTACCCACACAACAGCGTGCCAAGGCAAGGCGGCCAGCAACGGACGTAAGGCGATGATGCCGATCCAGCCCATCAGAATGTAAGTCACGGTGGAGAGAATCTGTAGCCGTCCGGTTAAGAAGCACTTGAAGATCAAGCCAGCGGCCGCCAGTAGCCAGATTGTGGCGAACAGCCACTGTCCCCACGGACCTCGCAGCGTCAACAGAGTGAATGGCGTATACGTGCCGGCGATCAGCAGGTAGATGGCGCAGTGGTCAAGCACGCGCATCACACGCTTGGCGCCATCGTTGCTGATGGCATGATAGAGCGTGGAGCAGAGGTAGAGCAGCAGCAGGCTGGAGCCGTAGACGACGCAGGCGACCATTTCGGGTCCAAGCGGGCCAGGGCGACGGGCGGCCATCATGATCAGCGCGGCCAGGCCTATCAGGCTGAGCAGGGCGCCCAAGCCGTGCGTGATGCTGTTGACGATCTCTTCGCCTTTGGTGGGCAAATGAATCGGCTCCTAAGCTCCATCGTAACGCGGAATAATCTGGCCTCTTGTGGGATGTATCGACAGAGGGTCCACGTGTCTTCAGACCACAAGCCGGAACCCGAGGACAGGGTGCGGCGGCAACTGCAGGAAGCCGTCCGGAATGTCCCTGTTGATCCGGCCTTGCGGGACCGTATCCGGCAGTCCATCGGTACCAAACCTCCCGCGATGTTCTGGCAGAATCCCTGGTTGGCCGTGATGGCTGGAGTGCTGCTTCTATTTCTTGTCGTCCAACGCTATCTGCATCCCCCGAATCTTGAAGAGGCCGCCATCGCCGACCACGAGAAATGCGCGCTGGAAGGACGGCTGATGGTCAGTGCGACTAGTCCGCTGCTCAAGCCTCTGGCAGCGGGCATCGTGCAGCGCCTGCCTAAGAACTACCGCCTTGCCAGTGCGCACGAATGCCAGATCAGGGACATAGCGTTTCTGCATTTCGTATTGCAGGCGGGCGTGGTGAAGGCGTCGCTGGTAGTTGCCGGCGCGAAGGCGGAGAAGGTGTCCGGTGACTGGTCGCGCGTGACGCCCCATGGCCGGTTTCTGGTGAGCAGCCAGCGGACAGGTAACGTGGTTTTCGTGCTGGTGTCTTCGTTGCCCCCTGCCACTCATAGCGGTCTGGCGCAAGCGCTGCCGCCGGCGCTACTTGCTGGGAAGATGCAGGCTCTCCAGCAATCTCCGGAACCCCGGCTCCTCGCGCAACCCGTCCAACTCGGGATCGGCGCCCATCCAGATGACGCGGCTCAACCGCTGCTGGCAGGCCCGTTCGAGTGATTTGATCGCGTTCGGCTTATCGCCGAGCGCGGCGTACAGAACGGCAAACTCATAGTGAGGGTCTGGTTCCTGCCCGCCCACGCTCAAGGTCTCCCGCAGCGCCGCTTCAGCCTCACTCCTGCGGCCGGCGGCGGCATAGGCTTTACCCAGTTCCAGGACAACGCGGCGGCGACGGCCCCCATTGATGTTCAGCGCCTTCTGCGCTTCGGCAATTGCCTCCGCGTGCTGACCACCAGCAAGGTAAGCCTTACCGAATTGCCGGTGCGCCGAATATGACCACTCATCCAAATCCACAGACTTCTGGGCATTCACCAGAGCTTCGCCGGGACGGCGCGCAAAGAGCAGAGCCCAGGAATAATCGGATCGCAACGACGCTGAACCCGGGTCCAGGCGCGTCGTGATCTCCATCTCGCGGATGGCGTCTTCATGCCGGCCCAGCGCGGTCCACAGCGTCGATTGAGCGGCGTGCGCCATGGCCAGATTCCGGTTCAGCTCGATCGCGTGGCGGAAGGCTCGCTCCGCACCATGCCAGTCCCACTCCGACCGCATCAATACTTGCCCCAGCGCCAGATGCGCCTCGGCGAGTTTGTCATCCAGGCTGATTGCTTTGATCGCGGCGTTTTTTGCTTTTTCACGCAGGTTGCCTGGGAAGCCTTCGCCGGCGCGGATGAGGGCGGAACTGGCGAGAGCGGCGTAGGGTGCGGGGTAATCCGGATCGGCCGCGATCGCCTTTTCAAAATAGTCGATCGCTCCCGCCGTGGCCTCGTGAAGGCGTTTCGATGCCAGATACTGTCCCTTCAGGTAGAACTCATAGGCCTGCGTGTTCTCTGTACTGCGGCGGCTGAGCGCTTCCTGTTGCGATGCCGACATTGGCACCGAGAGCGCAGCCGCCACTCGTTCGGCGATGTTGTCCTGAACGGCAAAGATGTTGGTGAAATAGTCGTCGAAGGTGTCGGACCAAAGCTGCTTGCCGTCTTCGACACGCACCAGTTGAACCGAGACCCGGATGCGCTTGTCTACGGTTTGCACGCCACCGTGCAGCACCAGATCGACTTTGAGTTCGCGCCCTGCCGAGGAGGTATCAATGGAGCCTTTCAGATAACGAAGTACCGCGCTGGTGGGCCGGACCTCCAGCTTGCCCAAGGCAGAGAGACGGGTGATCACGGCGTCGGCCATGCCTAAGCCGATGGATCGCTGGGCGTCGTCTTCAATCACCGGAGTGAACGGCAGAACCGCGATCGAGCGTACCGCTACTGTCCTGTGCTGCCACCACCACCAGCCTGTGGCTACGACAGCGATGAGGGCAACGGCGGCCAGGGCCACAGGCCAACGGAGTGACCGCCGCGCTTGCGGGATCACTGCCGGAATCGGAGTTGCTGGTTCCTCCGTCCGAACTTCCGCAACCCAGCGGTACCCCTTCTTCGGCACGGTCTCAATGAAACGTCCGTTAGCCCCGTCGCCGAGCGCTTTTCGCAGAGCCGATACGTTGACACTAAGATTGGACTCCTCAACAAAGGTCCCCGGCCATAGGTCCTGGCTCAAGCGTTCCTTGTCCATCAGGCGTCCGGCGTTTTGCACCAGCAGAACCAGTAAGTCAAATACCTTCGGCGGTAGCGCCACCGGCTGTCCCGAGCGGGTCAAACGCCTTTCGGTGACCTCCAGGGCGAAATCTCCAAAGTGCAGTAACTGCTTACTGTTGTTGTAGATAGCAGTCTTCGGAGTTTCTTCGGACATTTCTCGGAGGTCCCTAAAGCCTTTTCGATGGGTTCCTAGTATTGTCCATCAAAGATGCCACGCACGCCAGACTTCGAGACGAGTTCATTAGGTCACCTCGACGAAATCTATCGGGTGGCCTACTCGCTGCTTCCCAATCAAGCCAGTGCTCAGTCGGCTGTCGAACGGACCTATCTGGAGGCCGACCGCAAGGGTGCGCCACCGGCAGGAATCTCCACGCGCGTCTGGCTGCTCAGCATACTCATTCGCACCATTCGGCGATCTCCGGCGCGATGGTTTTCGCTGCCTCTTCGCAAAGGGGAGGTGGATCCCGTTTTTAGGGCGCTTCAGAAAGTGCCTTTCCGTGAAGCCGCGGCGGTCGTACTTTCAGACGCCATGGATCTGAGCGGTGAGGACATGGCTGCGATTCTGCAAACCTCGGCCGGCACAATAGCCGCATGCCTCGCCCGCGCCCGCCGTATCCTGGCCGCAAATCTAACTCACTACGCCAAGAGGGAATCCTGTGTTGCCGCGGTCTAAAGATCAATGGGCGCTTTTGCTGCTGACCGCCGCCTTGATTGCCCTGGGTAAGCCAGCGTGGATGTGGGCCTTCCCTTTGAAGCCAATGTTGCAAGGGGAATTTCATTCAGTGGCGCATAGGGGGACAGGCCGCGCCACCATCTACAGGGGTATGAAGGGCGAATTGATTCTGGAAGTCACCAATGCCAGAACCGCGTTTCGGCCCGACTTGATGATCTACCTGCTCGACGCGCCCGACGCCGCCAATAATGAGGACGCTGCGAAGGCCCGCTGCACCGTGATCGCCCGTTTCGATCCCGCCGGGGCGAATCTGCGCTTTCGACTGCCCGCCGGCCTCGATCTCTCCACACCGAAAAGCGTCACCATCTGGTCGCCCAAGTATGGCGTTAACTTCACCACGGCTCCCTTGCGGCCGGTGGTGTACTGACCTATTCGTAGCGCAGCGCCACCAGCGGATCGACTTTGGCTGCGCGGCGCGCCGGCAGGTACCCGGCCAGCAGAGCCACCATCGCCAGCGTCAGCGTGGCGGCTGCGATTGTGATGGGATCGGCTGCACTCAGTCCGTATAACTGGCTGGCCACCGCTCGCGCGCCGGCATAGGCCGCGGGGATGCCGATGACGATCCCAGCCAGCACCACCACCAGCGTCTCCTTCAAAACCATTCGCAGCACTGCTCGTGATTCCGCCCCCAGCGCAATGCGGATGCCGATTTCATTGGTACGCCGCGTGATGGAGTACGACAGCACGCCGTACAATCCAATGCATGCCAGTGCCAGGGCCAGCACTCCAAAGAAGGCCGATAGTTGAGCGATGAGGCGTTCCTGGGTGAGTGTCCGATCCACCAACTCGCCCAGCGGCACAAGGCTCGACACGGGCAGATTCCCGTCCACTTGCTCGATCTCGCGGCGCACCGCTGAGATCAGACTGTTGGGGTCGGCCAGAGTACGGATTTCGAAATTCGCGGAGCCTGGCGTTCCTCCCAATCCCTGATAAAACGGGATGTAGAAGCGGCGCGGAATATCGCCGCGCAGTCTATGATCGCGATCGTCTTTGGACACGCCGACAATCTCAAAAGTCTCCCGCGTGTCCGGAAACTCGTCGGTGATATGCTTGCCGATCGGGTTGCGGTCGCCGAAGTAGAACTTCGCCATCGTCTCGTTGATCACGCAGACCTTCGCCGATGTGGCTGTATCCCGGATGCCTATGTCGCGTCCTAACAGTATGGGAATGCCCACCACCGAAAAGTAGTTCGGGCCCACCTGGTCGAACCGCGCCGAGTTATCACCGCGTTTCTGCGGCTTGTATCCTTCTACCGTGATGCGGTCAGCACTCTCAGACCCGCTGAACAGGCCGTTATCGGATAGAGTAGCCGCGCGAACGCCGGGCAGGGAACTCAGCCGTTCCAGCAGACTCTGGAACAGAGCCCCGCGAGTGGCCGTTTGGTAGCCCGCGCCGATGGCGTCCACATGAACCAGCAGCATCCTTTCGCGCGGATAGCCGAGGTTCACCTTTTGCAGGTTCCCGAAGGTTTGCAGGAACAGGCCCGCGCCGATCAACAACAGCAGCGAGATGGCCACCTGCGCGATCACCAACACTTTGCCCAGGGTGATGCGTCCGCCCCCGCCGACAATGCCGCGGGCGTTGTCCTTTAAAGTGCCGCCAATTTCCACGCGTGTAGCGCGCACAGCCGGCAGCAATCCAAAGAGCAATCCAGTGCCGAGGGAGACGGCCGCCGTGAAGCCGAGTACCCTCCAATCAAGGGGCACATCCAGTCCCACCGGGTTGGGTCCAGAGGAAGCCATTTGCAGCAAAAGGCGACTGGCCCACATCGCCAGCACCACGCCTAGCGCGCCTCCCAGTAGGGAAAGAATCACGCTTTCCGTGAGCATCTGCGTGATCAGCCTGCCGCGGCTGGCGCCCAGAGCGAGCCGGATGCTGATTTCGCGTTTGCGTGCCGTCGCCCGCGCCAGTAGAAGGTTGGCGACGTTGGCGCAGGCGATCAGCAAAACCAGGCCAACCACGGCCATCAATACCAGCACAGGTTGGCCAAACTCCTCCCGCATTGGGGAAGCTCCGCGGTCGCCGCGGTGCAATTTAATCTTTTGATTCGCCAGTTCCTTTTGGCGCTCCTCGCTAAGGTTCGCACCGGAACGCAGCAACTGCTGGAAGAGAACATTAAGACTGGCCTCCGCCTGCTGTTCCGTCGCGCCCGGTTTAAGGCGGCCGGCGACGGTCAGCCACATCACCTTTTCCACTTTCGAAGGATCGTCATGGAGCCAATCGCGGCCCGGATTCACCAGCGGCTGCATCATCATCGGCAGCCAGACATCGGGTGTCTCTCCGACGGTCTCTCCGAAGAAGCCCGGCGGCGCGACGCCGATGACGCTGAAGAAGGTCTTCTGAATCTGGATGCTGGCGCCGAGAACGCCGGCGTCGCGTCCGAAGCGGCGGTCCCAGTAGGCGTAGCTGAGCACGATGTAAGGATCGGCGCCCGGCGCTGTCTCATCGGCGGCAGTGAAGAAACGACCGAGCAGAGGCTTAACGCCCAGTGTGGAGAAATACTCGCCGGTGACAAGCCGTGTCCGCATCTCTTCGCGCGGCCCACCTTTGATGCTGGCATTTGTCTTGTCGGCGTTGCTTTCCGCTCCGAACATGCTCTTGAAGACCTGGTTGCGCTGCGCCAAGTTGCGAAGCCTCTTCACAGGTGAAGAGGCTTCGTTCGCCGTTTTGCGATCCGATGGAAACACCCGCGGCTTCCGGATCGCTAAGCAAAACCAGCCTCGCCGGATCTTCCACAGGCAGAGGTTTCAACAGCAGGGCATCCAATAGGCTGAAGATCGCGGTGTTGACGCCAATGCCCAGCGCCAGCGAAAGTACGGCGACAGCAGCGAAGCCGGGGTTTTGGCGTAGCGCCCGCAACGCGTAGCGAACGTCCTTCAGCAGAGTGGAGAGCATAAACCTCGCCCCTTAGACGCAATTGGAAACGTTTAGTTAGCTATACTGAAGCCCTTCGTCCGGGAGACATCCATGATACGCCTGTGCGCTTTCATTCTGCTGGCAGCCGGGCTTGCCGCGGCCCAGCAATATGATGTCCTCATTCGTAACGGGACTATCATTGACGGGTCTGGCGCCCCTGGCTATCGTGCGGACATCGCGATTCAGAATGACCGCATCGCGGCCATCGGCAAACTGGCGCCGGCAGATGCAAAGAAAGTGGTGGATGCGTCCGGCTTGGTCATCGCGCCGGGATTCATCGATATGCTGGGCCAATCCGAACTCTCGCTTCTCATCGATAGCCGGTCACTCAGCAAGCTATCCCAGGGCATCACCACGGAGATCACTGGTGAGGGTGGGTCAATTGCGCCGCAAAACAATCGAACCCTCGCCCCGATGAAGCCGCAGTTGGACGAATACAAGCTGCAAGTGGATTGGACCGGCCTGGATGGTTACTTTCGGCGCCTGGAGCGTGAAGGAACACCGATCAACTTCGGCACCTACGTCGGTGCGGCGCAAATCCGCGAAGCGGTAGTGGGCGACGACAACCGGGACCCTACCGCCGCTGAGATGGAGCAGATGAAGGAGATGACGGCCCAGGCCATGAAAGACGGGGCACTGGGTATTTCCACGGCGCTGATCTATCCGCCTGGCCACTACGCGAAAACCAGTGAATTGATCGAACTGGCGAAGATCGCCTCGCGCTACGGCGGGCTGTACGCCACGCATATGAGAAGTGAAGGCGCTTCGGAGCAGGCGGCCGTGGACGAGGCCATTCGCATTGGGTTCGAAGCGCACATTCCGGTAGAGATCTTCCACCTCAAGGTTTCCGGCAAGTCGCGTTGGGGTTCCATGCCGCGCCTCGTGGCCCAGATACAAAAGGCCCGCAACGCCGGCTTGGACATCGGCGCGAACATCTATCCATATGTAGCCGGTGCCACCGCTCTTGCCTCCAGTTTGCCGCCTTGGGTGGCCGATGGGGGCATGGACAAACTGCTCGAACGGCTGCGCGATCCGCAGACACGGGCGCGAATCAAGAAGGACATGGCCACCGGCCACAAGGATTGGGAGAACCTCTATCTCGATTGCGGCGGCGCGCCGGGTGTCATGATTTCATCGGTGATTGAACCCGCTTTGAAGAAGTACACCGGCAAAAGGGTGAGCGAGGTGGCCGCTGCGCAGAAGAAGGACGCTCTCGATACGTTGTTTGATTTTGTGCTTGCCGATCGCGGGCAAACGGCTGCTCTTTACTTTATGGCTTCGGAGCAGGACAACGAATACGCGTGGAAGCAGCCCTGGACCAGTGTCGGCCTCGATTCCGGCGAGATGTCATTGGACGGCCCTTTGTTTGAGCCGCACACCCATCCCAGGACCTTCGGGTCAATGCCCCGTGTGCTGGGGCCGTTCGTTCGCGACAAGCATCTGACAACCCTGCCCGAGGCCGTCCGTAAGGTGACCGCACTTCCGGCGCAGCGGGAACGCCTCATTGACCGTGGCCTGCTGAAGCCCGGGTTCTTCGCCGACATTACCATCTTCAACGCGGCCACCATTACGGATAAGGCAACCTTTCAGGAACCGGCAAAATTGTCGAAAGGCATCGAATTTGTCTATGTGAACGGGCAACTCGCCTTCGACAAGGGTAGCCTCACCGCCGTCAAGAGCGGCCGCGTCCTTCGCGGCGCCGGCTGGAGACAGTAGCTGTTGAGGGGTGGATCTCCGTGCCCTAAACGCCCACGCGGCGTTCACTCTCGGCGATAGGCGCGTCGTTGATACTGGCCAGGCGGCGCCGCATCAGCCCCTCTTCGTCGAACTCCCATAGTTCGTTTCCGTACGAGCGATACCACTGGCCGCTCTCGTCGTGCCACTCGTATTCGAAGCTCACCGCGATCCGGTTTCCGCGAAAGCCCCATAGGGTTTTCTTGAGCCGGTAGTCCAACTCCTTCGCCCACTTGCGGCGAAGGAGTGCTTTGATTTCCTCGCGGCCACGCAGGAATTCGGTGCGGTTGCGCCACTCTGAATCCGGCGAATAGGCCAATGCCACGCGTTCCGGGTCGCGGCTGTTCCACGCATCCTCGGCAGCCTGCACCTTCTGCAGGGCCGTCTCTTCCGTAAAGGGCGGGCGGATAGGCTGCATCTTGATCACACTTTCTGCGGCAGGGCGGCCTTCACGCGCGGGAAATCGATTTCGGTTTGCGCTACAAGATTGAAGTAGTTAGTGAAGATGTTGAGTGCGACGTGGGCCACCATTTCGATGATCTCCGCATCAGAGTAACCTGCGGCGCGGACCTTGTCGAGCGCGCCGTTTGACACTTCGCCCTTCTGCACGACAACCGCCTGCAAGACCGACTGCGCCTTCGGCAAAATTTCCGCCT
>JBDTMC010000192.1:0-13259 GCA_039934475.1 Bryobacteraceae bacterium
ACGGCATCCCGCGCGAACAGGCGCGTTCTCGCGCGACCGAACTGATGAAGCTCTTCGAATTGGACACGCATCAGAGGAAGCTGATCAACGAGTATTCCAAGGGGATGCGCAAACGGGTGGCCATGGCGGCGGCGCTGATCCATCGTCCCCAGCTCTTTCTAATGGACGAACCGTTTGAAGGCGTGGACGCCGTCGGTGCCCGCCTGATGAAGGATATCCTCTTAGAGCAAGTGCGGCGCGGCGCGACGATCTTTCTCACTTCGCACGTGCTGGAAGTGGTGGAGCGTCTTTGTGACCGCGTCGCTATCATCCATCAGGGCCGCCTGGTGACCGAAGGAACGATCGATGAGCTGCGCGCCGGTTCGGAAACCTTGGAAGACACGTTTGTCCGCCTGGTGGGCGCGGACCGCACGTCCGACAACTTGAGCTGGCTTTAGCCTATGGACCCACGCCTTACCGCCATCGTCTGGGCGCAGTGGCGCTCACTGTGGAACATGTACCCGCGCGCGAACAAAGCGGGTCTCATCTTCACTGCCGTCTTTGGGGTCTTCTGGTATGGGATTATTCTGGTGGCGGCTGTCATCCTGGGCCGCCTGGCGGCTCTGGCTCCGGTCGACGCGCTCAACCGGTTTCTGCCGATCGGCCTGCTGGTCGCGTTCCTGGTGTGGCAAGTCATCCCACTCCTGCTGGCCAGCACCGGCGCTACCCTCGACGTTCGCAAACTGCTGGTCTACCCGGTCGCCCATCGCAGCCTGTTTGCCATTGAGGTGATGCTTCGCCTCACTACCGGCATTGATGTCCTGTTGGTTATGACCGGCGTCGCACTGGGACTTCTAGTCAACCACGCCGTTCCGCTATGGGGACCGCTTTGGCTACTCCCGTTTGTCCTCTTCAACCTTACTCTCTCGGCCGGCATCCGTGACTTACTCGCCCGCCTCTTTGCGCGCAAGCGTTTCCGAGAGATCGCCGTGCTGGGCCTTATCAGTCTCGCCGCACTCCCGCAATTACTGGTGGTTACCGGCGTGCCCCCAGCCGTCGTACGTTTTTTCACTTCGCTGTCACAGGATCTCTTCCCGTGGACCCCGATTGCCCGGCTCGCGCTTGGCCACTTCAGCTTCAGCTCAGTGGCCCTTACCGGGTTATGGACCGCCGCGGCCTTTCTCTTCGGCCGCTGGCAATTTGAAACCGGACTGAAGTTCGACCAGGAGGCCGCTGAATCGACACCCGTTGCGACGTCGCGGCGCGCCTCATGGTGGGATGGCCTCTTCACAATCCCCTCCAAAGTTTTCCCCGATCCTTTAGGAGTGTTGGTCGAAAAAGAGATCCGAACGCTGTGCCGCGCCCCCCGCTTTCGACTGGTCTTCTTCATGGGTTTTACGTTCGGCCTGCTCATCTGGATGCCGCTAGCGTTCGGCAGACACGGCGCCGGCCCAAGCTGGATTGGGAATAACTTCCTCACCTTCGTCAGCGTGTACTCACTGATGCTCTTAGGGGAAGTTAGTTTCTACAACACCTTTGGGTTCGATCGCAGCGCCACCCAGCTTTACTTTCTCGTCCCCATCCGCTTCCCCATGGTTTTGCTGGCCAAGAACATCACCGCCGCCTCATTCGTGTTTCTCGAACTGATCGCCATCGCACTGGCGTGTCTGGCGCTGCGGTTACCGCTGCCCGTGGAACAAATCCCGGAAGCCTTTTGTGTCGCGGTCGTGCTGACCATCTATCTAATGGCGGTGGGCAACCTGTCTTCCACCCGCTATCCTGCCCCCGTGGATCCAAGTCAATCCTGGCGCTCACGAGGAGCGAAGAAATTCCACGTGGTCCTGCTGCTGATCTACCCCGTTATCTCAATCCCGATCTCACTGGCCTACCTGGCGCGGTGGGCGTTTGAAAGTACGTGGGCCTTCTATGGCGGTCTCTTGGTTGCCGCGGCCATCGGAGGAGTGGTCTACTGGGTCGCCATGGACTCCGCGCTGCAGACTGCTGCCACAAGCCGCGAGCAGATTCTGACCGCGCTGTCTAAGCAGGATTCGCCGATCTCGTTGGCGTAAAACCCTGCATCCACGGGTGGCTTCGCGATGTCCAAAGCGGTATGACCATTTTCGTCACCGGAGCCACCGGCTTCATCGGATTCCCTGTGGCAGCCACCCTCGCCCGCGCCGGGCATGACGTCTACGGACTCACTCGTTCCGAGGAGAAGGCAGCCCGTCTCTCCACCGCGGAAATAGCCCCAGTCATCGGAGACATGGCGACGCCAGACACGTGGATTGCCGCCGCCCGCCGCGCCGAGGTTGTGATCCATTGCGCCGCGGAATACTCGACCCGTTACATGGAACTCGACCGCCAGACCGCGGACTATCTAATTGGTCTTCGCGCGCCGCTCTTCCTATATACCAGCGGCTGCTGGCTGTATGGCGCAACGGGCGACACACCGGTAGACGAAACTGCCCCGATCCATCCGCCGGCTGCGGTGACGCCGCGAGTGGAGACCGAGCGCGTCATTCTTGCCGCCAACGCGCCTGCTGCTCGCACTCTCATTATTCGCCCCGGCTGCGTTTACGGCGGCGAAGGCAGCCTCACAGCCGCCTGGTTCGCCAGCGCGAAGAACGAGGGGGCGACGCGCATCGTGGGAGACGGGAACTTCCGTTGGGCCATGGTGCATAACGCCGACCTCGCCGACTTGTACCGTCTGGCCGTCGAATCCAACCTCGCCGGCGAGCTCCTCAATGCCGTGGATGGCGGGTCGCACACCGTTCTGGAATGCGCCCGCGCCGTTGCCCGCACTGTCACTGGCAACGAGAAGGTTGTGGTTACGCCGCTTATGGACGCAGCCAAACAGATGGGCGGCATGGCCGAATGCCTCATCATGAACCAGCGCCTTACGTCAGCCAAAGCGCACCGCCTGCTGGGCTGGCAACCGCGGCACACTAACTTCGTCGATGGGGTGGCGCGTTACTACCGTTCCTGGCAGGCGCCCCTCTGAAATGTGATACACCTTTGAGACGCCCTATGAAACACGCGTCTCTTCCCCTGGTGGCACTTGCCACGCTACTCTCCCCCGCCCTGCTCCGCAGCCAAGGCAGTGACTGCGCCGCTCTGTTGAACTTCAAAATCCCTGACACAGCGCTGACGATCACCAAGGCCGAGGCCGTGCCCACCACGCCCGCCAACACCCTCAAACTATTCCCGTGGATGGACGCGATCCCTGTCTCGATTGGCCCTTACTGCCGGGTGGATGGGGAGATGGAACCGCGCACCGGTGTGGACGGAAAGCGTTACGCGATTGGGTTTGCGGTGGCCCTGCCGGATAATTGGAACGGGCGTTTTCTGTTTCAGGGTGGTGGCGGTCTGAACGGCAGCGTCGGCATGCCATTGGGACTGAATGCCGCGGGCGATGTACCCGCTCTTGCCCGGGGATTCGCCGTCGTCACCACAGACACAGGTCACAAGGGCGAGGGCTTCGATGCCAGTTTCTTCCGCGACCAGGAGGCCAGCCTGAATTTCGCTTACCTTGCGGTTGGGAAAGTCGCAGTCGTCGCAAAAGCGATTGTTGCCGCGCGCTACGGCCGGCCGGCTAAGTACTCCTACTTCAGTGGCTGCTCCACAGGTGGCCGCGAGGGCATGCTGATGACGCAGCGGTATCCCACTTACTTTGACGGAGTCATCTCCGGTGCTCCCGCGATGCGTACGGATTTCTCGGGCCTGGGGGATAAATGGGTCGCTATCAACTTGAATGCTATTTCCGGGAAGGACGCCGCCGGAAAGCCGCTCCCGGCTTTCACAAATTCCGAACGCAAGCTGATCGTCGGTGCCCTGTTGAATCAGTGTGACGCCAAAGACGGAATCGGCGATGGCATGATCTTCAACACGCAAGGCTGCCAGTTCGATCCCACACAGCTGACGTGCCAGGGCGGCAAGACCGATGCCTGTCTGACGAAAGAGCAGGTAACCGGTTTACAGAAGGCCTTCGCCGGCCCGAAGGACTCCCGTGGCAACCCTGTCTATCCCGGCTTCCCGTTCGATACGGGCATCACCGCCACCGCTGGTATCCCCGGCCTGCTCGTCTCAAGTGTCAATCCCGTAGGGCCTCCCTTCACCGCAACCGAGATGGACGTGGATGCCGCTGTGTTAGCAGCCCGCGCTAATCCTTTGGGCGCGCTTACGGCCACCACTTGGACCAACCTCAGCACTTACTCCGGCCACAATGGCAAGCTTCTGTTCTATCACGGCATGAGCGACCCTTGGTTCTCTGCGTGGGATACCCTTGATTATTACCAGAACATGGCTAAGGCGAACGGCGGCATCGACAAGACTCTCAACTGGAGCCGCATGTACTTAGTTCCCGGAATGGGACATTGCTCCGGAGGCGCGGCCGCGCTTGATAACTTCGACCTTCTGACGCCTCTGGTTGACTGGGTGGAAAAGGGAGAGGCTCCGGCCTCGGTCAGCGCCAAGGGAAAGGCCTTCCCCAAACGTACACGTCCCCTGTGCGCTTATCCCACTCACGCTCAGTACAAGGGCCAAGGTGACTCGGAGGACTCCCGCAATTTCGATTGCGTCCAGTGAGCTCAATACCCATTGCAACCACTTCATCGCGGTGTTATAACCTAAGTTCAGTCCCGTTTATCGAAATTAGGAGGTTGCAATTCCGCCAACGAGTTATCGAAGGAGTCAGCCATGGAAGTATTTCGATCCATGGGGCTACTATCAGAACTAAGGCGCCGTCATCCGTTCTGTGCCAACACCCGGAACGGTAACTTCGGATCGGTCGCAGGCGGCTCGCCGGAGGGCGCCTCGGGAACGTCGCCGTTATCCGGCCGCAAGTAGCGCCAATGCTGAGGCTTGATCGTCGCGAGCAGTTCCTTGCGGCTCTTGATCTGCATTGGGCGGCCTTGGTAGAGTTTGCCCATCTTCGCCATCAACCACTCTGGGAGCGCGCCGGCGAACAACATCAACGGCCACGTGAAGCTGGGTCCATTCATCTTACGTAGCTTCCACACCCAGGCGATCAGTGCGCCCACCCGCCATGCCGTCGGCCCCCACCAACTGTGCAACGCCGGCTTGAGGCTCATCTTCCAGCACTTCATCATGATCTGCCACTGCAACGCTGTGAGTTGCTTGCTCTCGGCCACGCCTTGCTTCTTGCCCATGCGCGTGTCGTGGAGAGGAGTAAAGATGGACGGTACAAAGAAAGCGAACAGGCCGCGCCGCTCGGCTTCGTAGAGTACGTCCAGCGTCTGCCGGCAGTCTTCGTCGGTCTCACCGGGGTTGCCTACCATCAGCGTCATCACTGGATACCAATGGTGGCGGTTCAACGTTGTGAGTCCCTGGATGAGCACACTCGGCCACTCGTCAATTGGGAAGGGGACACCCTTCCCAGGCATGATCTGCTTCGCCATGCGCACCGATCCTGTCTCCATGCCAATCAGCGGCGACAGGATGCGTCCCTCCGGATGCTTACTCACCGCCGGCAGCTTTACCGGACTTTTATCAATTAGGACGGCCGATAGTTCCTCGATCAGTTTCGGATCCACAACGGCCGGCGCCATCGTGCTGTGACTGAGCAGATGATGCTTCACACCCGGGGTCTCCACCACTTCCCGGTACAGGTCCACCAGCGCTTCGCGATTCGGGAAATAGAACGGGGTATCGGTGTGGACCTGGCCCCAGATGAACATGTCCTCAGTGGCGAGGGAGATCTGGTTGTTTCCCTCTCGTACGTTGGCTTGTACTGCGCCGAGGATTTTGTCTTTAGGGAAGTCGATTTGCGGATTCAAGTCGGGTAGACAGAAGTTGCAACGCCGGCCGCATCCGGTGGTCATTTCGACGACACCGAACGTGGTGCGCTTGTTGGGCGTCAACAGGCCCTCGCGGCCCGTGGGATGCGCCACATCCACCATCTTGGGCAACTGCTCGCCCCGAATCGCCCGTTCAAAGAGATCGAGCGTATCTTCCGATTCGCTTCGCCCCTCCACCACGCAGTCAACGCCAAGGGCCTCAAAGCTATCGGTCTGCGCGATCTGCCATCCACCTGAGCCGCCGACGATGACACGGAACCCGGGCCGGAATTCGCTGCCTTTCAACGTCTCAAACAGCATCTTTGAGTAGTACGAGTTAATCACCTCGCGCGACGAGCCGAAGATGGACGCATAGACACCGGCGGCAAAAGTCACGCCCAGCGGATTGTGCGTTGAGACGCCGATAACCCGCGTCCGCGGCCCAATGAACTTGGGGAGGTCGTCGGGGTAACAGCACACCACGTCGTCGGCGGGGAATCGCCGCAGCAGCGATGCTTCCACCAGGCGCACGCCGGCCGGCATATAGCGTGCCGAGCCGTCCTGGTCGCGCTCCACATCGCGCCATTTCGGGTACTTCTGGTTGATGATCCGATCCAGTTGCTTAGGCAAGGAAGCCAACGCCATCTGGATGAAATATCCTGCGTGATCAATGGTCTCCGTTAAAGGAGCCGTGAGCACAATCAGCTTGCCGTCATGTCCAGTTTGTGGAGCCACCTTTAGGTCCCCCTCCCGCCGCATGAAAGACTTGCCCTACTATTTTTCCAGTCTACCGCGAGAGAGCCTAAGATTTTGCCTCCTGCCCCCCGACTGTGTTCGTATTTCTCTAGAGGAGACACGTGTGTCACTGGCGCCAACTTCGCTGTTACTTCTCGTGGTCTGCGGTTCGCTAACAGCTTTGGACCAGAATCCCGTACCCACGTTCGGCACAACCGTGGTGATTCCCGGCGGCCTGAAGGGCTTGGTCTACCACGTTCGCAACGGCAGTACCCGGTTGCCGGATTTCGGGAAGCTGGAGGCGCTGGGGGTCGTTTACACCTCGGAGTTGAACATTGAACCACAGGACTTCCGCCGCGGTTTCCCCGGCGTGACGCGTCGGTTCGAATGGTTTGCCATCGACTACCGCGGCAATTTCTGGATCGAGCGACCGGAGCTCTATGAGTTCCGCCTGACCTCCGACGACGGCGCCCGCCTTTACATCGACGATCAGTTGATTGTGGACAACGATGGAATCCACCAACCAGAGGAACGCATGGGAAGTCTGCGTCTTGCGCAAGGCGTTCACCGGCTGCGGTTGACCTATTTCCAAGGTCCGCGCTTCCAGGTGGCGCTTGTCCTGAAAGTGGACGGACCCGGCGAGTCCCCGCACGTGTTCAGTACGGAGGAGTTCAGACCCCCATCGAACCCAGGACTTGTACTCTCCCACTGATGTTGTGATGTAACATAGGCGGGCGAGGGAATCCGCAAATGCTAATCGGTGTGCCCGTGGAGAGTTACCCGGGCGAGCGGCGAGTGGCCATGACGCCGCGGGCAATGGATCTTCTGGCCAAGAGCAAAGTTGAGTTCCTGATTGAACCCGGGGCCGGTGTGTCCGCTGGGGTCTCCGATGCGGAATACCAGCAGAAGGGCGCCCGGATAGCGCGCGACAGGGCCGAAGTGTTCGCGGAGGCCGATCTGATTGTGCAGGTCCGGACGCTGGGGGCGAATCCAGAGGCGGGCCGCGCCGATCTGGCACTGCTTCGCTCCGGCCAGGTGTTGATAGGCTTCGGCGATCCTCTGACGGCAGCTGCCCAATATCGCGATCTGGCCGCAGTCGGGGTCACAGCCTTTGCCATGGAACTGATGCCGCGCATCACGCGTGCGCAGAGTATGGACGTGCTGTCATCGATGGCTACCATCACGGGCTACAAAGCCGTGCTGATGGCGGCCGACACTCTGACGCGGATGTTCCCCATGCTGATGACCGCCGCGGGAACGGTTAGCCCGGCGCGGGTTTTCGTCCTTGGAGCGGGTGTCGCGGGGCTGCAGGCAATCGCCACGGCGCGACGACTTGGCGCCGTAGTGAGCGCCTACGATGTGCGGCCGGCGGTGAAGGAACAGATCGAGAGCCTCGGCGCGAAGTTCGTTGTCGTGGACATCGATACGTCACAAGCCGAGGACAAGGGCGGGTATGCGAAGGAACTGAGCGCGGACTTCTACAAGCGGCAACGCGAGGTGCTGACGGAGGTGCTGCGCGAGCAGGATGTGGTGATTACGACGGCGGCAATTCCGGGCAAGAAAGCTCCGGTGCTGATCACCAGGGAGATGGCCGCCGTGATGCCCGCGGATTCCATCATCGTGGACTTGGCCGCCGAGAGTGGCGGCAATTGCGAACTAACGCAGCGAGGCCGCACCGTGGTGGAAGGCGGCGTTACGATCATGGGCCCGGTGAACCTGGCCTCTTCGATTCCCTATCACGCCAGCCAGATGTACTCGCGGAACATCGCGACGTTTGTGAAGCACCTGCTGCGAGACGGTTCCCTCTCCACAGACCGCGAAGACGAGATCACACGCGAGACGATGGTCACCTTCGGCGGCGTAATCGTTCATCCTCGCGTACAAGTGTAAGGACAGATACCATGCCTTTCGACGAATCACTCCTGTTCGTTTTCATGCTCGCGGCGTTTCTCGGATTCGAGCTCATTAAGCGCGTCTCCCCGCTGCTCCACACGCCGCTAATGTCCCTCACCAACGCCATCTCCGCGATTGCGGTAGTGGGCGCCATCCTGGTCAGCGGAGCGGAAGGCGCCAGCACGTTCAGCCGTGTGCTGGGCTTCACCGCGGTAACGGCCTCAACCATCAACCTCGTCAGCGGGTATCTAATCACTGACCGCATGCTGAAGATGTTCAAGACGCGCGGCAAGGACAAACGATAATGGGGCACCTCATTGAAGTCAGCTACGTTGTCGCGGCCGCGCTGTTCATCCTGTCTTTGAAGTGGATGAGCGCGCCGACCACGGCGCGACGGGGCGTGCTGGCGGGCGAACTCGGCATGTTGATCGCTATCGTGGCGACGCTGCTGCGGCATGAGGTAGTGAACTACCAGTGGATACTGGCGGCGTTCTTCATCGGTTCCGCGATTGGCGTCCCTCTGGCCTACTTGATGCCGATGACTGCCGTCCCGCAGCGGACTGCGTTGTCGCATGCTTTTGGCGCGCTGGCGGCGGCGCTGATCGGGACGGCCGAGTTCTATCGCGCAACGCCGACCGGCTTCACGGCGGGGGCGCTGATCATTGAAACATTGCTCGGGTACCTGACTTTCACGGGAAGCCTGATGGCGTTCGGCAAGCTACAGGAGATTCTGCCTACGCGGCCCATTGTTTACAAGGGGCAGAATGTCGTGAACTTCGTATTGTTCACTGTTGCCGCCGCCTTGGGTGTGGGGCTGATCGCGCGACCCGATCAGTTGTGGATGTTCCCGATCTTCTCGCTGCTGGCGATGCTGTTCGGCGTGCTGTTGATCATCCCGATCGGCGGGGCGGACATGCCCACGGTCATCTCGCTTTTGAACTCCTATGCCGGCCTTTCGGCTTGCGCCATGGGCTTCGCTCTGGACAACAAACTACTGATCGTCGCCGGCGCGCTGGACGGATCGTCGGGCTTCATTCTCTCGGTAATCATGTGCCGGGCCATGAACCGGTCATTCACGAATGTGCTGTTCGGCGCGTTCGGACAAGTGCAAGTGACGGCGACCGCGGTGGAGCAGAAACCGGTGCGCTCAGCGAGCCCCGAAGAGGCGGCTGAGATTCTGGATTCAGCGCGCCTGGTGATTGTGGTGCCTGGTTACGGCCTGGCGGTGGCGCAGGCGCAGCACAAGCTGCGCGAATTGTACGACGCCCTCACGAAGCGGGGCGTGGATGTTCAGTTCGCCATACACCCAGTGGCGGGCCGAATGCCAGGCCACATGAACGTGCTGCTGGCCGAGGCTGAGATTCCCTACGAGAAGCTGCACGAGATGGATGACATCAATGGCGAGTTCCCGCAGGCTGACGTGGCGCTGGTGATTGGCGCCAACGACGTCACAAACCCGGGGGCGCGCCACGACAAGAACAGCCCCATCTACGGCATGCCCATCCTGAACGTGGATCAGGCACGCACGGTGATGGTGATCAAGCGCAGCCTGAGCCCGGGCTTCGCCGGCATCGACAATGAGCTCTATTACATGGATCGGACGCAGATGCTGTTCGGCGACGCCAAGGCGTTTCTGGCGGGTATCGTGAGGGAACTCGCGGCGGTGAAAACCTAGATACAGTAGGGTAAGAGGCGGCTCCGTCTCTGCTACCCATGGAAAACCGCGAAATCGCCCTCCTGCTTTCTGAAACCGCCGATCTGATGGAGATCGCGGCCGAAGACGGCTTCCGCATCCGCAGCTACCGCAACGCAGCCACCGCTATTGATGGCTACCCGGAGCGCGTGATGGACATCTTGAAGGACCCTGAACGCAAGGTCACCGACATTCCGGGCATCGGCAAAGGCATGGCCGCTGTGCTTGCGGAAATCTCGGTTCGCGGATCGTTTGAACGACGCGACGAGATGCTGGCAAAGTACCCGCCCACCGCGCTTGAGCTGCTGCACATACCGGGGCTGGGTCCGAAGTCGATCGCACTGCTGATCGAGCACTTCCGAGTGAGCACGTTGGACGATCTGGAGCGCCTGTGCCGGGAACAGAAGTTGCGTACGCTGCCGCGCATGGGGGCGAAGCTGGAAGAGAAGGTGCTGAAGGGCATCTCTCAATACCGGCTGCGCGCGGGCCGCTATCTGCTCTCTTACGCGCAGGGCGTGGCCGACGAGTTGTCGGCCTACCTTGCGGAGACTCCGGGCGTGGAGAAGATCACGCCGGCCGGTTCACTGCGGCGCGGTAAAGAGACGGTTGGGGACCTTGACTTACTGGTTACCGGACCCGGAGCCGCGGCGGTGCTGGACCGCTTCGTAGCGCATCCGCGCATCGGCGACGTCCTGGCCAAGGGCGCGAACAAGGCCAGCGCGCGATTCGGCCTGGAAGGTTTGCAGGTGGATGTCCGTGCCTTGCCCGCCGATTCCTTCGGCGCGGCCATGCAGTACTTCACGGGGAGCAAAGACCATAACGTCGTGCTGCGGACGCGAGCGCTCCGGCTCGGGCTGACGCTGAACGAATACGGACTGGCGCGCCTTGACGATGGCACCCGGGTGGCGAGCGAGACCGAAGAGGAGATCTACGAAAAGCTTGGCCTGGCCTGGGTTCCGCCGGAACTGCGGGAGAATACCGGCGAAATCGAGGCCGCCGCGGAAAATCGCCTACCGGAACTCGTCGAACTGCGTCAGATTCGAGGAGACCTCCACATGCATACCCGCGAAAGCGACGGCCGCGCCACGCTGGAAGAGATGGCCGAAGCGGCGCGGGAGTTGGGTTACCAGTACGTCGCGATCACCGACCATTCGAAGGCGCTGGCCATGGCCAACGGATTGGATGAGCAGCGGGCGGTAGCGTTCGCGCGGCTGGTTCGTTCAATTGATCGCCAGGATATGGGCATTCGCGTTTTCTCGGGTCTGGAGTGCGACATCAAGCGAGAGGGCGAGATGGACCTTGCCGAGGACGCCTTGGCGGAACTCGACTTCGTGGTTGGCAGCGTCCATAGTTACATGAACCTGGAATCGGCGGAGATGACGGACCGTCTGTTGCGCGCGCTGGAGAGTCCTACGCTACGCGTGATCGGCCATCCCACCGGCCGCCTTCTGCTGAATCGCGAGGGCTATCCCTTCGACTTCGAGCGCATCGCAACCACAGCGGCGGCGCGTAACATCTGGCTGGAAATCAATGCCAGCCCGGAGCGCCTGGACCTGAGTGCCACCTTCCTCCGGACAGCCAAGGCCAAGGGCTGCCGGTTTACCATCTCGACCGACGCACACCACCCGAAGCATCTAGCCAATATGCGTTGGGGTGTGCTGATGGCGCGCCGCGGCTGGCTATCGCCGAACGACATCATGAACACGCTGCCGGAGGAACAATTCGCGGCAGCCATTCGCAGGAACTAACACATGCACAAACTCGCACTTACTCTGTTCGCCACCGCGGGCCTTACGTGCGCCGCCGGGCTCAATGTACCGATTGAGCGTTATACGCTCGCCAACGGAATGCGCGTGGTTCTTTCGCAGGACAACGCCGCGCCGGTGGTTTCCGTTTACGTGATTTACGGCGTCGGAGCACGGTCCGAACAGAAGGGCCGCACCGGGTTCGCCCACCTCTTCGAACACATGATGTTTCAAGGCTCAAAGAACGTCGCCAAGGCGCAGCACTTCCAGATTGTGCAAGCCAACGGAGGCAACTTGAATGGCTCGACGCATCCCGATTACACGGACTACTTCGAAGTGCTGCCCTCCAACAAGCTTGCTGTTGGGCTGTGGCTGGAATCGGATCGGATGCGCGGGCTGAATATCACCGAGGAGAATCTTAAGAACCAGAAAGAGGCCGTGAAACAGGAGCGCCGCCTTAATTTCGACAACCAACCGTACAACACCGCCATTGTTGATGTGTGGCCTCAGCTGACATTCAAGAATTGGGGTAACTCGCACTCCCTGATCGGATCGTTTGAGGACCTAAACGCCGCTACAGTTGCCGACGTGAGCGAGTTTTTCAAGACGCACTACGCTCCTAACAACGCCGTGCTGTGCATTGCCGGCGATATCCAAATCGCCGAAGCGAAGAAGCTGATTGAAACCTACTTCGCCGACATCGCTTCGCAGCCCCAGCCGAAGGGTCCCGAACTAACAGAACCGGAGCAGACCGAGGCCCGGTCGCAGACTTATAAGGACGCCCTGGCTCAGGTTCCCGCGTTGATCACAGGATGGCCTGCGCCGAAGCGGCGCTCGGCCGATTACTATGCCCTGGGCATGCTGGACGTCCTCCTCTCCGGCGGTGATGCGTCGCGCCTGCAACAGGATCTGGTGAAGGGCAAGCAGTCTGTGGTCTCTTACGAAGCGAATATAGGCTGGCCTTTCGCCAGCGTCTCCGACTACGTCTGGCCCGGCGACTATGCGGTGCAACTGCTGTTCAAGCCCAACTTCACGAGCGATCAGATTCTGGATCAGCTGACTGGCGAGATCGGGCGCATTCAGAAGGAAGGCGTGCCGGCGAAGGAACTCGACCGCGCGCGCACTTTCTTCCGCGCCTCCCGATACAACCAGCTCATGTCAGTGCAGAGCCGGGCTTCGCTGCTTGCGCAGTACGAGTTATTCGATCATGACCCGAACCTGATCAACACGGAGCTGGATAGCTTCCTGGCGGTTACGCCGGAGCAGATCCAAGCGGTGGCGAGTAAGTATTTGACGCCGGCGCGACGCAGCACGCTGACGATTGTGCCGGCGCCCAGTCAAACGGAAACCAAAACGGAGGCTAAGTTGGTTTCGCGAATCGCCGCCAGCCGCGCGCGCGCCATCTCGCTCAGTTTGCCG
>JBDTMC010000193.1:0-13237 GCA_039934475.1 Bryobacteraceae bacterium
TATAGTGACGTCAGAACCACGTTGCTAACGAATGAACAGGCCACTCGAGTCGGCGTGCTCACGGCCCTGAAGAACATCAAGGACAAAGCGAAGAGCGAAGATTTCGCAGTCGTGTTTTTGTCGGGACACGGGGTAGCCGATACCGATCGCAACTACTATTACTTGCCAGTGGATTTTGTACCGGACAACTACCTCACCAGCGGTGTGAGTTTCGACGACATTACGAAACTGGTGAGCGGCATTCAGGCGCGCACCATCGTCTTCATTGACACCTGCCGTTCGGGCGGACTGAATGAATCTCGGCTTTCGGCTATCTTCGATATCAACCGCATCTCGAACGGCATGGCCGAATCGGACAATGGCGGCGCGGTGGTCTTCACGGCGGCAACCGGAAAGCAAAACGCGCTGGAGCGGGCGGAGTGGGGCAATGGCGCCTTTACCAAAGCGCTCATTGAGGGTCTAAGCGGCGATGCCATGTTGGACGACAGCGGCGAAGTGCGGCTGAGCTTTTTGAATGGATGGGTCAGCCGGCGCGTCTCGGAGTTGACGTGCGGCAAACAGACGCCGGTGTTTACGAACCGGGGAGCGCCCGATTTCTCCATTGCACAAGCCGACAAGCCAGCGCAAAAGCGGGCGCCCAGCCCTTGTCCGGTGAACTAATTCCTGATCGGTGCGCTGGGAACGGGCCGCCGGCCCATGGTGGTTACAGGGAGGATGCCTGCCGGTGCACCGGGGCAACTGGGAGCACCGTCATGGCCCGCCGAGACAATGGCGGCGCAACACCCGCCCTCTGTGGCGCCAGTGACGGTGAACGTCACGGGAGCGCCGGCCGAAAGCGCGACCGAGCCACCCGGCTGGGGCGTCAAAACGTCGCTGGCATTATCGGAGAAGCAGATGAGCGCATCGACGACGCCCTCCGCTGCAACAAACGTGACGGTGTCCCCCGGATGGAAAGGCGCGCTGTCGGGTGACGCGCTGAACATCCCAGAGCCACTACTTACCACTTGAATTGTTGTGTTCGCCATTTAGGCATCCTCTGTCACTTCTTCTTTTCTTTAGGAACTGGCCACCCGAATCGCTTATCGTTGCGCAGTTGCGCCAGATCGGGGCTCCTCCTCACGATATCGGCTGGATAACCGCGCCTGAGTGACTCCATAATAAGCGGAATCGCTTTGTCACGCATTCCCAGGATCTCATAGCCTTCGCCGGCCGCCACCAGAACATTGGCGTCGGTGGGCGCCAGTGCAATGGCCTGGCGGATGAGAGTGAGGGCCTGCTCGCGTGCGCCGACCGCCGCATGATAGCCGCCAAGAGAAGCAGCCAGGTAGGCGTCCGATGGATTCTGCCGGCGCGCTACCTCCGCGAATTCGATGGCTTTGAAGTAGGCAGGCCGCGCCTTCTCAATCCCCCCGCTGCCGTACTCGATCGCCGATGCGAGATTGCCCCACGAAGCGTAGTCCGCGGGATTGAGCTTCGCGGTGGCGTTGAATTGCGTTGCCGCGGCATCGTATTCCCCAAGCTGCATCAGCAGGAATCCTAAGCTTGTGTGGGCGGTGAAATCATTCGGCGAGAGCGCGAGCGAACGCTCCAGCAATAGTCGCGCGTCCGCCAATCGCCCCTGTCGCATTCGAGCGAGTGAGAGGTTGCTGATGCCCCACAGATTATCCGGTGTCAGCGCGAGTTCCTTCTCAAACAGCACGGCTGCTTCGTCAATGTGTCCCTTGTTGAAAAGCCATCCACCCCGTGCGTTGTAGTTCCACCAGTTGTTGGGATCGAGATCGATTGCCTTCTGGAATGCCGCATCGGCATCGGCATCGCGACCTTGGGCATTGTAGATCTGGCCAAGCTCCCGATACACATCGGCATTGCTTGAGTCGAGTTTAAGGGCGCGCGAGAGATCCTCAATCGCCAGGTTTCGTTTGCCGGTACCTTCGTGGATGCGGCCCTCAACCAAAAACACAGGTGCAAGCTCGCGGTCCAGTTCCAGGGCCCGGTCAGCCTCGGCCACGGCGCGGTCTCTGGTGGCGGGATCGCGATCCTGGCGGAACTTCTCCCACAGGGCATCGGCCAGGTCAGCATGGGCGAGCGCGAACTTCGGATCGGAGGCAATCGCGCGTGTCAGCAGGCCGATAGCAGTGTCGACATTGCCCGGTTTGTCCCGGCGCTCAAGTAACGCGCGTCCTTGTTGGTAGAGGGGATAGGCGCCGCCCGTGGACTGCCGGCGACCGACGGCGAACCATACGCCGGCGACCACGGCGAGAATGACTGCGGCAATTGCGAGAACCCATTTGCGGCGCGGCGACGACGCCTTCTCGCTGGATGCCAGGTAGGCCTCCACAGGGACGAGCATCCCTTCGACGGTGGCGAAGCGGGCTTCCGGCTGGAAGGCCGTCGCCCGCGACACGATATCGAGCAGAGCCTTGGGCAGCGTAGGACAGCGTTTGGAGAGCGGTTCTGTTTCTCCGGCCGCGAGCGTGCTACGCAATTCGTCAATTGTGCCTAAGACGGGAAACGCAGTACTGACGAGGAAATAGAGCAGTACACCAAGCGCATAGATATCGGACGCGGGCGAAGCCAGACGGCCCGCCAGCAGTTCCGGCGCCATGTAGGGAAGGGTGCCGCCGAAGATTTGCGCGCTGGGGTCGCGGCTCAAACCGAAATCGGTAAGCAGCACGCGTCCACCGGGCTCCTGCAGCGCGTTCTCCGCCTTAATATCGCGGTGCAGGATGCCGGCTGCATGAAGGGCCGCGACCGCCTTGCACAACTGCGCGACCGCAGAGGCGGCAGCACGAGGTTTCATGGGTCCCGAGGATTTCACCAGCGAGGCCAGCGATGGACCTTCAATCAGTTCGCTCCAGAATCCGACACGCCCCCCGGCCGAGGCTACACCGTACACTGGCACGATGTTCGGATGCCTGACACGGGCCATCATGCGGGCTTCCTGGATGGCGTCTGGGGCGGATTCCTCAGCCCGAGAAAGCAGCTTCAGCGCGACATCGCGTTGCAGTTCCGTGTCCCAGGCGCGATAGACGTTGCCGAAGCCACCGCCGCCGATGAGACGCAGATCCTTGAAGTGAGCCCATTCCGTCGGGTGCGGCACCGTGACAGGCGTCTCCATGGAGAACGTGACTGTCGGCCGCACCTCTTCGTTCGGATCGCTGGGACTCACAACTATGGCATTATAACGGGGGCACCGAATACCAGCGATGCGGACACACGTTTTTTCACGGGCATTAGGTGTGATGGCAGGGCTATTACTAGCGGCCAATGCCGCCCCCGCCGAGCCAGCGCGTAGGGCGGTGCTGGTGGGCATCAACGTCTACCAATGGTCGGGAGCGGTCCACAAGGATCCCGCACTCAACTTCGAAAATCTCACTGGCGCGGCCGGCGATCCCCTCTGGTTGAAATCGATTCTCACCTCGAAATACGGCTTCCGCGATGAGGATGTGATGGTGCTGACGGATGCGGCGGCAACGCGCGATGCCATTCTATCCGCCTTCCAAACGCATCTCATCGCCAAGTCCGAGCCGAATGACGTGGCGCTGTTCTACTTCGCCGGGCACGGCTCACAGCGGCAGGACGCGGCAAGCGAGACGGAAACAACTCTGGTGCCGGCTGATGCGCGCGACCCCGACGGCAAAGTATTCGACATCGCGTCGGCGGAATTGCACGCGCTTTTTCTTTCTTTGTTGACCAAGACGCAGAACGTCACTTCCATACTCGACAGTTGCCACTCAGACACGGCGGTCCGCGGCGGCCCCAGCCGGTCAATCAAGGCGGACGACCGGAAGCGCTCGCCCAACCGCGCAACCATCGCGTCACTGAACCCGATTACACCGGTCGTGCGCATTGCAGCCTCACGCGCCGATGAGGAATCGGAAGAGTACACCGAGTACCTGGCCGATGGCAGCCGGGTGCAGCATGGAATGCTGAGTTATGCCCTCTTTCGCGAATTGGAGAAAGCCGGACCTCAGACCACGTGGCAGGACGTGATGGACCGCACGCGCACCACCGTGGCGAAGCAGAACCCCACCCAGAATCCGCAGATTCAGGCACCCGATCTGAACCTGCGCCTCTTCGGCGGTGCGGGCCTGGCGGCGCAGGAACCGTTTGTACTCGTGACTCCGAAAAGGCCACTGGTGGTGCTGAACGCCGGGTCGCTACACGGTTTGGCAGCGGGTACTGGCCTCGATGTGTATCCCCCGGGCACGCGCGAATTCACCGCGGAGCCGCTGGCGAAGATCACCGTCACGGACGTGGCCGACGCCACGTCACGCGCCAGCATTGTTTCAGGTGCCGCCGCGAAAGACATTCTGGAGGGTTCGCGTGCTGTCGTTCGATCACGGCCTCCTTCCCCGTTCCGCTTCCGCGTCTACTTCGAACGCGGCAGCACGCCGGTTGAGGCCGTGCGGAAAAGTGCCCTCGATACGATTCCCAACTGCGAAGAGTCAGAGCGTCGGACGGCGGACGTAGTGGTACGCCTGAACGATGGGCGGGTGCGGACTGAGCAGCCAACAGGGATCGAGCTTTCGCCCGCTGTCGCCGTGACAGGCGATGACGCCGTGCCCCATGTAGTGCGGCAGTTGTCGCAATGGGCCCGCTGGCGCCGCCTATTAGCGGCGGAAGGCGGAGAGCCTACGCTGGCGCTCAACGTGACCGATGCTGCAGGCCGTAGCGCCTCGGAAGTCACTGACGGCGCCACCATCACCATCGCGCTATGCAATACCGGGAAGCAGCCCTACTTCACCCGCGTTGTGGACTTCTCCAGTGACGGATCGATCTCGCCCTTGGACTTGGCGAGCGACGGCGTGCCGCTAACGCCGGGCCAGTGCAAGACCGGCGGGAGCTTCAACCTGGGCGTGCCAGCAGGCCGCAAGTCAGGAATCGAAATCTTCAAGGCCATTGCGACAACCGACAAAGTGGATATGGATCCGTTCGTCGGCACGGCGATTCGCGGCGAGCCGCCAGACCCAGCGAAATGGTCGGCGGTGACGCGAGCAATTAGTGTCTCGGCACGATAACGTACGGCGCTTCTTTGTCGAGGTCCGGGTAATTGCGACCGTTGCCGCGCTTGTCAATGACTTCGACGAAGTACATCAGGCCCCATTCCGGTGTGATGAAACTGCCTGGAATCGGAGCAGTGAACACGCCTTCGCCGTTGAGGATCATGTCCGCCGTCTGGTAGTCCTCAAACTGGGTGAGATGACGGTAGCGGAGACGAATCGACTTGACGTCAGGAGCGTCCTCAGGATGCACAGTAATGACGAGGTCCCGGCCGGGTTGAGCGGCAGTAGGAGTTATCAGGTGCAATTGCGGTGGCCGAGTATCCGGGGACTGCCCAACGCGCATCATCGGACTTCGCGTAGGCACGCCGCCGGCCTGCTGCCGTTGCTCCTTCAAAGCCACCAACCCCTGCTCCAATCTGATAAGTTCTTCCTTCCAGTGGCGGGGAAAGCCGACGCGGTGAACGCCAAAGGCGAGGTCTTCCGAGTAGACATCGGCGGCAGCTTTAACGATGCCGGACCAAGCCGCTATCGCCTCCTGCTCCTGTTGAATAGCCTGATCGAACGCGGCGAGGTCTCCCGATTGCAGATACACGTTGTAGGAGACAGCCGCGGGCAGCCGTGCCGCGTAATACTTGGCCAGTCCGGCGAGGATACGCAGATCCGTCATCGTGCTGATGGCCTCATTGCCCGAGGCACCGGCCACCTCGGCGTCATGCACATAGCCCAGTACGGCGTCAGCAGTGGCCGCGAACCAGATGCTCGTCTCTTCGGGCGTTCGCTTTGAAGTTGGACTGCTGCCGGCGAGGATACTCCGGGCATCGTTGGCGGGGTTCATGAACTGCTCGATGTCGGAGCCTTGGCGAGTTGCAAACTTAGGCAAGTCATCCTGCCGCATCATCTCCGCCCAGCCGCGGGTGGTGGGGAACATCTCGTAACGGTAACTGGATGCGACAATTCGGGGCAGCACGGAACTTGCCCTATAGAGCCCTTTACGGAGCGCTGGCCCGGCGGCGCCAAAACGTTTGACGAACTCTGGTTCCCCCACTTCGCCCGCGAAGTCCGGGTTGTAGTTCACCCGCCCCCACACTTGGTAGAAATGCCAGTATCGTTCGAACTCGTAATCGTAGTAGCGATACTTCGCATTCAGAATCGGCGCCGGCGGCTTATCATGCGGTTCGCCCAACATCTTCGTAGCCAGCATCTCATTGGCATCCACGCTGTTGCCGTCATAGAGCCGCGCGCTCATGGCGAACCGGCGCACATACTCCGGGTCCGCCCATAACAGCAGCCGCGCCGTGCCGCCGCTCCATAGCCTCCAATGGACCCGATAGCGCTGGGGATAACGCAGCAGGTCGGCATAGCCATGCCGCCGGTCGTGCTGGTTTTGCACATTGACGTGAGTCGGATGGAAGGGCATTCCCATCTGCTCCATCCAATATTTCGTTTCGATTCGCGCTTTCAAGCCTAAGTGCAGAGCATCGTCGATGATCTCGTCTGGCAGCTCCTTGGCGCGCAGCGTCAGGCGCAGCCCCGGTCTGAAGCGCGCCAGCATCGTGAAGACTTCGTGCCAGAAGGCGGGCATCTCGCTCGGCTTTAGACCGGACTCGGCATGCATACGGAACTCAAGCCCATCGATCTCAGGGAACACCTCGACAAAGCGGCGTAGAGCGGCGTTCGTATACGCGGCAAGGTTATCGGCTGTCAGCCCGGTAACCAGCCCTGGCGCCTCTTTGCCGGCCAATTCCGACGCGCCGGCGATGCCGCCACCCTGGACGCCGCCGCGATAGATGTGATCCCAAATGGCTGGGATGATATCGACGCCGCGCTCGTGGGCGATCCGAATCATCGTCCGGAAGGCCGCCGTATTGCGTGCTTGCTGCGCTGCCGTGATGCCCACCAAGCGCACGCCCGGGTGCGCCGGGATGTCAAAGAAATAGGGATACGGCGGCGCCATAAACCCACCGTTCTCATAGCCGAAGATCACGGTGAATGTGTTGATG
The DNA here is from genome assembly GCA_039934475.1 of Bryobacteraceae bacterium. Lineage (GTDB taxonomy): Bacteria > Acidobacteriota > Terriglobia > Bryobacterales > Bryobacteraceae > JBDTMC01. The sequence continues at coordinate 7,007 of JBDTMC010000193.1, forward strand.
CGGCTGCGCGCGAGCAGGTCGAAGTACCGTTTCCAATAGTTCTCGTCGTATAGCCGGCTTTCGAAGTACGCACGCTGCATGGTGTACATCGAGATGCCTCTTTCGGCGAGGTAGGGAGACTCAGTAGTATCGCGGACCCGCGCGAAGGGATCGCCGGTAGCGGCGACGCGGTCGGCCGTATCCAGCGCCGCGTACATCAGGCCGCGAGCATCGGACCCGCAGATGCTTACCGCAGGCCTTCCGTGATACGTAGTGCGTTTGATGACCAGCGACTCAGGCGCGGTGGCGCCGCTACAGCCGCCCTGCTTTGCGACTACTGTAGAGGACTCACTGGAGCCGGCAAGACTCTGCCGCAGCCGCTCCAGTCCGTACTTTGCCGGCGGGTCCATTCGACCCTCACTCACTATGGCAACGCGCGGCGCAGCCAACAGCATGGCCAACGGCAGCAACAGCATGTTTATCCCTTCAGGCCACTCTCCTCGATCAATAATTCACCCTTGGCGGCATCGAGGGTCGCCATCACCCCTAAAGGCAGCGTCAACTGATCCGCGGTGTGGCCAATGGTGAGGCCGGTCAACACGGGGATCTTCAGTCCGCCAAGAATGTTGTCCAACACCTCGCCGAGTGAAAAGGACGATTCAAAGGACGGCTGAAACTCGCGCGGCATGCATTCGGAGCATTCGCCAAACACGATCCCCGCGGCCGCCTCCAACTTCCCCGCTAATCGCAACTGAGTCAACATGCGGTCTATGCTGTACGGCTGTTCGCCCACGTCTTCAAGGAAGAGGACTTTGCCACGCGTGTCGATCTCATACGGGGTTCCCATCGTCGCCGCGATCAGCGACAGGTTGCCGCCCATCAACGGACCGCGAGCGACACCGGGCCGGATGGTGCGAAGTAAGTGATCGGGCCGCAGCTCGTTTGACTCCGGAGGGTTGGTCACGCTGCCAATGGGCTCTGTGCTGAATAGGGCCTTCCGAAAGTGCTCCTGCGTGTATCCGGTGTAACGCGACAGTGTGACGGGCCCATGAAACGTCACCAAACCCGCTTTGCGATGGATGGCCAGATGCAGTGCCGTGATGTCGCTGTAGCCGAGGAAAATCTTCGGGTTGGCGCGGATCAGGCCGTAGTCGATACGATCCAGGAGTTGGGGTGAGCCATAACCGCCGCGGATGGCGAACACCGCATTCACTTCCGGATCGCGAAACATCGCGTGAAGGTCGTCCAGGCGCTCGTCGATGCTGCCGCCCAAATAGCCGTTGCGCTTGCGGACGTTCGCAGCCATCTTCATCTTCAGGCCGAAATGCTTAATGGTCCGGTCCACCAGCACCAGTTTGTCCGGGTCGGCAACGTAGGTGGAAGGCGTGATCAGTCCCACGGTATCGCCCGGCTTCAGCACCGCTGGCTTCAACAAAGCTTGGTTCATGAGTGGCTCCGCAAACGAAAGACCCCACGGCGCGGCCGCGAGGGCTCCCAGAAAATGGCGGCGATGCATCCCTACAGTATTGCGTAATCAGCCGAAAAGCTGGCCGCGCGCAAGACGTCGGACAAAGTCCAGGTCGCCATCCAGGAAATCGTACTGCGGGAGGTTCTCCGGCGGCTCCCAGCGGATCTGTTCGAACTCGCTGGGAATGGGCTCGCCTTCAAAACCCTCCACGCGGTGGAAGATCAGCAGAATGGGCGAGCGGCGGTGATCCTGATGTTCATAGCGAGCGATTTCCGGACCCACCTTCGCCGTAATGCTCAACTCCTCCTGAAGCTCGCGCGCGAGCGCTTCGCGCGGTGTCTCGCCGCGCTCCACTTTGCCTCCCGGGAACTCCCATTTGAAGGCATGGCGATCGCCGTTTTTGCGCTGCCCGATGAGATAGAGACCATTCCGACGGATGACACCGGCCACCACCATCAGGCGAAAGGTCCGCGCCATGGTCAGGCCAGCTCCAATGCTTTGAAACGCTCTATTTCAGCGGCTGGCGTGTCGGCGAAACGGTCCATGCGCTGCTTTACCCACGCCCAGGGGATGGTAAAGAGCTGCACGCGCGGGGCGAATTTCGAGCTGTCCTGAATGAAGCAGCTATGTGTACACCAACAGTTCGCCTCAGGAATGGCGGCCACTTCGGAGCGCATTCCTGGCGAGGCCAGCGCCGCCTGAACATCGTAGTTGTGGTCCGCCAGGCTGCCCACGATCCCGCGCATCTCGCAGGCGCGAAATGCTCCATTGTGATCGATGACAATCGACGTCTCTCCGGCTGTGCAGGGCATGGGCCAAGCCCGCGGCTGGCTGAAACATTGCTCGTGCAGATCAAAATGGAAACGCAGATTCCCGAGGTAGAAGACTTCGGCAAGCTGGCGCGCCCCCACGGGCAGATGGGCAAAAAGCTTCTTCGCATAGTGCCGGTGAAACGGCATCAGCTTGCGATGCAGGGCGGCGATGTCGTCGGGCTTCAGGTTCTTCAGCGTAGGGTCCGGCGCCTGACCGCGTACCGTTTCGAAGTACTGCCCGTTGTGGCTGCCGTGCTCTATCAAGTAGAGGCCGAGGCGGACAATCTCTTCGTAGTTCTCGCGCGTGATTACCGTAAGGACGTTGCGGCGCAGGCGGCGGACACCGGCATAGCGCTGTTCCGCCTTGTCCATGGTGGCCAGGGTCCGAGTAAAGTTATTGGGGACGCCGCGGATGGAATCGTGGGTGTTCGCCAGCCCGTCGAGCGAGAAGTTCAGGTCGATGGAGACGTCCGGACAGGCCTCGAGTATGGCGTCTACGGCACGGAAGATACGCTCAGGCAGCAATCCGTTAGTGGGCAGATTGATGTTGCGCACGCCGTTGTTGCGCACAAAGGCCGTCACGATCTCAGCCAGCTCGTCGCGCAGAAACGGCTCGCCACCGGAGATCCACAGCTTCTCAAAAGACGGCGCGGTGGTGGACAAACGGAGGATCTGCTCGGTGGTTAAGTCGTCTTTGCTGTTCAGCTTGTCGAAGTAAAAACACGTCCGGCACAGCGAGTTGCAGCGCGAAGTAACGAAGAGAAAAAGGGAACGGAACTGACGCGGGCGCACGCGCTCCTTCACAATGGGAAAGTAGTTACGCCAGCCCGACATTGATCTATTGGAACACAACGCCTTGTAACGCTGCCGACATGTATAGTAAACAGCTTCTCGATCATTTCCAAAATCCGCGCCATGTGGGGGAACTGCCGGCTCCGGCGATGACGGTAGAAGTCACCAATCCGGCTTGCGGCGATATTCTGCGATTGTCAGCGTTATTTGTGGACGAAGTAGTGAGCGAGGCGCGCTACAAAACGCGCGGCTGCACGGCATCGATTGCCGCGGGATCGGCGCTGACGGAATGGCTGATCGGCAAAACTCGCACCGAACTGGCGCGCTTGACGCCGGCGATGGTTGAGGCAGCGCTTGGCGGTCTAACGGCCGAATCGAAGCATGCCGCGGTGCTGTGCGTTGACGCCGTGAAGGCCTTGGCCGCTAAAGCCGGTTGAAGCTTGCTGCCGCCGTCTGCTACTCTTCCCTCGTTTGGTGTCCGTCACAGAACGAGGGGAACCCATGAAGAAACTGACACTGCTCCTGTTGTTTGGAGCTCTGGCCGGCGGTCTTGCCGCGCAGGCCCAGACCACTCCACCAAAGACTTTCTTAAAGGTCGGCGACGAAGCGCCTGACTTCACACTGAAGTCCACCAAGGGCGAAACCGTGAAGCTGTCCGACTTCCGCGGCAAGAAGATGGTGGTTCTCGCCTTCTTCCCGGCCGCTTTCACCGGTGGCTGAACGAAGGAAATGACGGCGTACCAGGCTGGTATCGCCAAATTTGAGGGGATGGACACGCAGGTGTTCGGCATCAGTACTGACAACCTCCCCACGTTGAAGCACTGGTCCGAAGTTGAGTTAAAGACCGCATTTCCGTTGTTGAGTGATTTCATGCGCACCACGGCGAAGGCCTACGGCACCCTGATGGAGAATAATGGGATGTCGAACAGGGCAACGTTCGTGATCGATTTAGACGGCAAGATCGTAAATATCGAAGAGGGAAGCACGGCCATCGATCCGACAGGCGCGGAAACAGCGTGCAACCGGAGTAAGAAGCATTAGATGAGTGGCCGGCGGCGTCCCTAGCTTGTACTCCGCCGGCTCACCTATGCCCACAGAACGCTTTCAACCGCGCGACATCAAGATCATCCTGGCCGTCGTGGCCATCGTCGTTGTCTCCATCTTATTTGCCCGCGCGAACTTCAGCGCAGCATTCCCGCAGGCCTCCATCGATCTCCGCTTTTCTAAAGACCAGATCATCGACAAGGCGCGCCAGTTCCTTGTTTCACAAGGTCTAACCCCGGAGGGCTTCCGCAACCTGACGCTTTTCGATTCAGACGAAACTGCCCGCACTTACCTCGAGCGCGAGGTGGGGTTACAAGAAGCGAATAAATTGATGTCAGGCCCCGTCTCCGTGTGGCGCTGGCGGGCGCGCTGGTTCCAGCCTCCTGAGAAGGAGGAACGGATTGTATGGCTCAGCCCCGCAGGCACACTCGTTGGGTTTGAAAGGGTGATTCCGGAGGCGGCCCCGGGGGCGAGGCTGACCCAGGATCAGGCGCTTGCCATAGCGCAGCGCTTCCTTGAACAACGCACCACTGACCCTCACCATCTGGTGGAACAGCAGCGACTGGAGCGGCCCAACCGCTACGATTACGTCTTTCGCTGGGAGCGCGATAACTTCGCCGTGAAGGACGCCACATACCGCCGTGTGGTGACGGTACAGGGCGACCGTGTGGGCGAATATCAGGAAGCGTTGCACGTTCCGGAGCAGTGGGAGCGCGACTACGCCGCTTTGCGGTCGCGCAACGATCTGTTCGCCTCTATCGCCAACCTGCTGTACGTCCCGCTGGTGCTGGCGGCGGCTGCGGTCATCATCATGGCACTGCGGCGGCGGGCACTGGACTGGCGGCCGGTGTTGCTTGTGTCGGGTGCTGTTGCCGCACTGATGGTCCTCAACCAGTGGAACTCGCTGGCGTTCTCGATTGACCAGATGCCCACTAGTTCCACGTTCTTAGAAATGGTTTCATTGGGCGTTCTGCAAGGCATGGGTGCGGGCGTGCTGGTCTTGTTCTATGTCGGCTCAGCCGCAGCGGCGGGGGAACCGCTGTACCGGCAAATGAACCCGGGCAAACTGCGTCTGGCAATGGCCTTCAGCCGGCAGGGCGTGCAAACGAAGGAGTTCTTTCTTGCCACCGTGGTCGGCTACGGAATGGCCGCGTTTCATATCGCCTTTGTAGTCGCTTTCTATGTGGTGGCGCAGCGTTACGGGGCGTGGAGTCCGCAGGACATTCAGTACTCTGATCTGCTCTCCACTTGGGCGCCATGGCTGTATCCGCTGGCGATTGCCGCAATGGCGGCCAGCGCGGAAGAGTTCTGGTTCCGGTTATTCGGCGTTTCCTTGCTCCAGCGCTATGTGAAGGTGCGATGGCTGGCGGTTGTGATCCCGGCGTTTGTGTGGGGATTCCTCCATTCCAACTATCCGCAACAGCCGGCGTGGATACGCGGCGTGGAAGTAGGACTAATCGGAGTGGTGGCTGGCTTTGTCATGCTGCGTTTTGGAATTCTGGCAACGCTAGTGTGGCACTACACGGTTGATGCTGTCTTAATCGGAATGTTCCTCTTCGGCGCGCCGAGTTTGTATTTTCGCTTAAGCGGCTATGTGACGGGCGGTGTGGTTCTCTTGCCATTGGCGGCCTCGCTGGCGCTATACGTGCGGCGCGGCGGGTTCCTCGTTACAGCCTCGCCGGAACCCGTGGCGGTGGAGGAACCGGCCCCGCAAGTGACGGAAGTCATTCCAGAGATGGAGCCGGAGACGCCGCGCGCATTGTGGCGTCCAGGCTGGCTGGTGCTGGCGGCTTTGGCTGCAATCATCCTGGGACTAGTAGCCCACCCGGTGGGGTTTGGCGACTTCTTACGGGTGAAGCTGACGCGAAACGACGCCAAGCAGATCGCCGATACTTACATGCGCTCCCACAAGTTGGACCCCTCCCAATGGCGCGACCTGACAGAGTACATCGCCAATCTCCACGCCCCGGAATTCGAGTATCTGCGACGACAATCGGGACGGGCTGAGGCGAACCGGTTGGTTCAGCAGTGGACCCAAACGAATGTGTGGCGTACTAACTACTTCCGTCCACTGGAGAAGGTAGAGTGGTACGTGTATGTGGATCAGAACGGCAAAGCATTTAGAACCGATCATCA
>JBDTMC010000194.1:0-13218 GCA_039934475.1 Bryobacteraceae bacterium
GGTGTTGTTGAGGGCATGAGAGGCGGTGGTGACGTCATCATGGCAGCCTTGGCAGGCGGCTGCAATCGGCATCGTGGTAGCGGTGAAGCCGCCAGTGCTGGCCACCGGCGCAACCGCTCCGATGTTATCCGGCTGATAGGAGTTGCCCACGTGGCACATGCTGCAATCGCGGACATCACCCGGGAAACGCACTTCCTGGTAGTTGGTGGTTCCCAGGACGTAGGGGTTAGCCAAACCTTCGCTGCGGTGTGTGGAGTGGATCTGCCAGGCGAAATTGACGCTCTGCTTCGAGGTCCCGTCCGTGAGGGTCGGGTTGTGGCAGATTGTGCAAGCCTGAGTGTCGTTGCGCGTTCCGCCGTGGACGAACTTCAAGTCGTCGTGGCAGGCGGCGCACTTCTCTGTCGAAACAACCACACGGCGGGCAGCTACCGGACTGCTATCGACTGAGAAGTAGAATTGTGTGGGGTTGGCGGAATCGGTGGCGCTGGTCTCTTTCTTCGTGCCAGGCAGAAGAAGTACGGTGTTCCGTGCCTGAATCGAAACGGTGTAGGAACCGGTGGCCCCGGCCGGAATCTTGTTGGTTGCGGTATAGGTATAAACGCCGCCGCTGCCCGGAGCTGTTGTGATTGTCTCCCTGACATTGAGGCCGGCCTCGCCGGTTTGATAGTCGACGTTCGGACCGGCGATGATGGCGCGAACTTGGGTCAGTTTCGTGACGTCCAAGGGATTTCCAGCCTTATCGGTAAGGCTGAAGGTAATTACCGGCGCGGAGCCAGGAACTGCGTTTTCGACTTTGAGGACCTTGCTGACAACACCCGGGAGGGATGTGGAATTGTTGGGAACTACGTGCGCGCCGGGGATGGACGCATCGAAATCCATCGTCTGTTGCGACGTGTGGCAGTTCTTGCATTCGTTGTCGCTCAACATCGGAAGGTCAACGTGGTTTTCGCCGGTAGCGAAATTGACGTTGTCGTGGCAGGATCCGCAAACCGCACGGGACGGGTTGGTCTTCCAATTGTCGGCCTGCGGGGCGCCCGAGGCATGGCAAACGGTGCAATTCCGGACGTCTTGCGGGAACGCAACCGTGGAGAAATCGGACCACGCGCCGCGATGCCAAATGCGGTAGGGGGTTCCGGCCTTTACGCTCGGCAGGTTCTCGCCCATATGAATCTTGTGGATCAGGACAGGCATGTCCTGCGTCAATCCGGTGTCGGGATTAATGGTCTGGGGCGAGTGGCACAGGATGCACATCTCGACCGTCAACCGGGAGCCGCCGTGGCCGAAGAGCGGATCATGGCACTTGTTGCAAGCCGCCGTGGGAGTGATGGAACGCGTCACCGTCACAGGCGCGCCGTTAGGAACGAAATTCAAGACATCGTTCGAAGTCTCGCTCCACTCGTCATAGGTCATGAACTCGCTCAAATCGCGCTGCGCCGATACGCCAATCGCGTGAGTGGCGGTGGCATCGAAGCCCACTGGAGCCTTTGTTTTGAACGTGTACGTATAGTCGCCGTCGGCGTTCTTGGTAAACGTCCCGCCGGAGTCGGTAGCGGCCTGGGTCTGACTCGGATTGCTATTCGTCGTGGACTTGGCCAGCGTCGTGGTGTAGGACGTGTATTGCGTCTTGGCGGCTGGAATGGTGGCGGCAATGAACCGGAGGGTAACAGACCCCGGAGTAGTGATTCCATCTTTATCTAATGGAAGGCCTTTGGGATCAGAGATAGTCACCCGCGCCGTGATTGTGCCGTCGGACGCGACCGCCGCCGACACCAGCTTTACAGTGATGCCCGGCCGAATAAAGGATAGCTGATTTTCGTCCAGGTGTTTGGCTGCCAATTGGCCCGTGAATCCGGTTTTCTTGTTGGCCTTGTCGGCGGCCGTCAACCCGGACAGCGGAACCATCGCAAGCAGAACCAGGACAGTGACAAATGGGATTCGTGACTGTGCCATATGTAGTATTTCTCCTAAGAATGTGGGAGGTGTGCCGCGAAGTTCTCTCCCCCGGAAACCGGCCGCACGACCGGGCTCCTTTGTGAGGTGGCCCACCGATGTTGAGTTGTTCAACAGCATTACGATGACAAATTCAACAGATAAACAGATCCGCAACTACTATACACAAAGAAACCGAGGACTACGAGGAAAAATTCCACAAATCTCTAACGGGCTTACCACTTTAGGCTTATTGGGGATACCAGGAGGGCGCGTCTCTCGATAAAGATGTCGCCCTCCGCAACGCTAGCCGGCGCCGGCTTAGGTCAGGCGAGCGCGTTCTTGCAGTATTCGAAGCATTTCCGAACTTCGGCGACGGTGTCCTGGCCCTTGTATTCGTACTCGATCATCGCGGGGATCTTGTACTTCTTCGTCTTCAGCACCTGCAGGACTTCTTTGATCGGCGTGGTGCCTTGCCCGAAAGGCATGTTGTCGCCCTGGTTCTTCCCGCGATCCTTGATGTGGAGACTGATGATTTGGTCGTGGTGCTGTTCAAGGTACTCGACCGGGTTGAAGTTCGCGGCCCAAAAGTGGCCGATGTCGAGATTGAGGGCGGTGTACTTGGACATGCCTTTCAGCGCCGCTTCGAAATCGTCGGGCGTGGCGAACTCGTTTTTCACGATACGCGAGTGATTGTGGAAGCCAACGGTGATCTTGGCCTTTTGCGCGAAGGGGTCCACGCGGCGAGCGGTGGTGACGTTGGCCGAAGCCGTGATGCGGTTGGTGCCGAGCGCCTTGGCCATCTCAAAGCCGCGCGCGATTTCGGCGTCGCTGAAGTCGTCGCGGAAGCTGTAGTTGTAGGCCCAGAGTTCGATGCCGGCGGCCTTGAGCTTTTGGCCGATCTTGCTGAACTCGTCGAGCGAGACGGTTTCGCGCCACTGGCGTAGTTCCGCGCGCTTCATTTTTTCGTTTTCGGCATGGCCCTGCCAGAGTTCGACATAGGTAAGGCCGATGTCCTTCATAGCAGCGATAGCGTCGTCCACCGGGCGATCGCGAAAGCTGTAGCTTTGGGCGCCGAGCATGACACCGTTGGTGAGCTTGGCAGAAGCCGCAACGGCGGGTAGGGCGAGGGCGAGTTTATGAAAGTCGCGTCGAGTAATCATGGCAGGCCGATTTTATCACTGCCGGGAATTTCTGCGAACCGGGACGCGCTTTTGAAGCCGCTACCCTATCGGGACCGCGAGCGGCGAGGGCCGGCGGGTGCATGTGTCGCGGTCAACGCGGAATCTGTTTCTCCTGCTTGGTGTGCAGCCGCTGATGGGGCGGACTTTCACTGCCGAGGAGGACACGCCGAATCAGAGGCTGGCTGTGCCGAGCTACGCACTGTGGCAGAGTGCGTTTGGCGGGGATCGCGGCTTCAGTTCCTTCAAAACGGAATGCCGTTCGCCGATCCGACGGAATTGTGGCGCGGATCAGCGCCGAGTATCCACCGCAACTGCGCGATGATTTCAAGGTGGAAGCGGCTGTCGAGGTGGCGTCGTCGATGGTGCTGCTGGTGGGGGCGGGATTGCTGATCCGCAGCTTCGTGAATCTACGGGCGGTGGATTCGGGCTACCAACCGGAACGCGTGCTGGCGATGACCATACCACTGCAGACAGGGCAATACGACAAGGCCGAGGATCGGATGACGTTCTTCCGCGAGTTGCTACGGCGGTTGCAGCAGATTCCGGGCGTGCAGAGCGCTTCGGTATCGCGCGGGCTTCCGTCCCGATCAAAGAACCTGCGCTTATTTGCGGCTGACGACCGCGTGGGGAAACGTCAGGTCACCGGCGATGCCGAAGCAAACCTACGAGCCGCTGGGACAGGCCAGTGCAATGCAATCGATGGAGATCGCACTGCTCACAACGGGCGACCCGGCTTCGCTGGCGGTACCGGCGCGGCCGGCGGTGCGTTCTCTGTATCCGCAGCAGGCAGTGGGCGATATGACTACGATGCAGGCTGTGGTGAATCGGTCGACGGCTCCGCGACAGTTCGATATGGCATTGTTCGCGGTGTTCGGCGCCGCCTCGCTGTTGCTGAGCCGGTTGGTGGAGAGCCTTCTGTTTGACGTAGGGGCGCGGGATGGTTCCTAGCGGAGGCCGAGGTGGGTAATTAGTAAGTAGACGGTGGGGACGGAGAAGAGGCTTGAGTCGACGCGGTCGAGCCAGCCGCCGTGGCCGGGGAGAAGGGTTCCGCTATCCTTTAGACCTCCGCCTCGCTTCATGGCCGATTCGACGAGGTCTCCGAGTTGGCCGGCGATGTTGCCAGCGGCAGCTATCGCGGCGGCGAAGGGCAGGGAGACGCCGGGCAACAAAAAGTGGGCGTAGATCACGCCGAAGAGTATCGACGCGACTAAGGATCCGGCTGTACCTTCCCAGGTTTTACCGGGGCTTACCTGGGGCGCCAGCTTGTGCTTTCCGAAGGCGCGGCCGGTGTAGTAGGCAGCAGAGTCTCCGAACCAGTTAAGGGCGAGGGCGAAGAAGAGCCACCACGGACTAATGGCGCGGAGTTCGGCGGCGGTGCGCCAGGTTCCGAAGACATAGAGCAAGCCTAAGACGGCACAGGCGGCGCTGGGGAGGGCTTTGGAGAGGTTGTCGAGACGGAGGGCGAGGGCGAGGAAAACGAGAGCGAGGGCGGTGGGCAGCATCACGTCGAGGGGGGCGAGCATGATGACGAGTCCGGCGGCGAAGGCGGCAAGGTGAGGCGGTTCGAGACCGTGTCCGGCGACGATGCCGCGGAACTCCCAGAAGCAGAGCATGGCGATGGACGTGAGGACCGCAAGGAACAGGTAGTAATGGCCCCAGAGGACGGCGTAGGTAATGAATGGAGCGAGAACAACAGCCGTGATAACGCGCTTCATTTAAGAGGTGAAGCCGACGGCTTCCGGCAGGGGTTCCGGGGCGGAGACGGCGCCGAAGCGGCGCTCGCGCTTCTGATAGTCGAGGATGGCCTGGAGTAAGTTGGCGCGTTTGAAGTCGGGCCAGAATGTGTCGGTGACGTAGAGCTCGGCATAGGCGATCTGCCAGAGAAGGAAGTTACTGATGCGCATCTCGCCGGAGGTGCGAATGAGGAGGTCAGGATCGGGCTGTCCCGCGGTGTAGAGGCGAGAGGAGATGGCTTCCTCATCGACGGCGAGATCGGCGAGGCGGCCCTCGCGGCGGGCATCTTCAATGAGCGCATTGACGGAGTCAACCAGTTCGGCGCGGCCTCCATAATTGATGGCGAGATTGAGGCGCAGGCCGGTGTTGCCGGAGGTGCGGTTGACGGCGTGCTCCAACTCCTGCCGGACGATGAGAGGGAGGGCGTCGATGCGGCCGATGGGCGCCAGACGAACGTTGTTATTGAGAAGGGTAGTTACTTCCTGGCGGAGATAGAAGCGCAGGAGACGCCATAGGGTTTCGACTTCAGCGCGGGGGCGCTTCCAGTTCTCGACTGAGAAGGCATAGAGCGTGAGGGCTTCGATTCCGAGGCGGGCGCAGGTTTCAACGACGGTGCGGACGGGGTCGACGCCAGCTCTGTGCCCGGCTACGCGGGGCAGGTTGCGACGGCGGGCCCAGCGGCCGTTGCCGTCCATGATGATGGCGATGTGGGCGGGGAGGCGGAACGGGTCGATGGCATGCGCCAGTTTCCAGTCGGGGTCCCCCGGCGTTAGTTGATCCAGTAAGGCCTTCATGTGGACGTAATTTCTTATTTTACATGGGCGGTGGTGACGCCGCCGCAACTGGAGCCGCTGCCCGCGGTGCACCCATAGCAGTGCTGGCCGGTGACGATGCGCCGTTGGTAGAGCTGTGGGGAGAAGTCGCGGATGTGGCTGGGGGCTCCGTGATCGACTGTGAGGTTGAGCATCTGATTGAAGTCGCAGTCGTAGAGAGAGCCGTCCCAACCCACCGAGAGCGTGTAGCGGCACATGACTCCAGCGGCCGCGCCGGGGTTGTACGCGTTTACGAGTTTATCCATGTAGCGTTCGTAGTTACCGGTGCGCTGGAGAAACTCGAGGAAGCGGCTGATGGGCATGTTGGTGATGGTGTAGAGGGAGTGGAAGGCGACTCCGTGGCGGCGCTGGAGTTCGCGGCGGAAGTCGGCTTCGGCGGCGCGCTGGGAAGGGGGCAGGAAGGCACCAACGGGGTTGTAGACGAGGTTGAGACGAAGAGGACTGCCTTCGGCTCCATAGCCAAGGGCATTCAGTTTTTGGAGCGCTTCGATGGACTTGGCGAAGACACCTTCGCCACGCTGGCGGTCCGTTTCGCCGGCGAGGTAGTAGGGGAGGCTGGCGATGACTTCGACCTGATGTTGGGCGAGGAATTCGGCAAGGCCCTCCTGCGAAGGCAAGAGGAGGATGCTGAGATTACTGCGGTCAATGACGTGGCGGCCGGCGGCTCGGGCTTGTTCGACGAGCCAGCGGAAGTTGGGGTTGAGTTCGGGGGCGCCTCCGGTGATGTCTACGGTGGGGATTGTTGTGGCGCGCAGGACGTCCATGCAAAGCTCGGCAGTTTGGCGGGACATGACTTCGCGGCGATCGGGCCCGGCATCGACGTGACAGTGGTGGCAGGTCTGGTTGCAGAGTTTGCCGACGTTGATCTGGAGGATCTCAATGCTGGTGGCCTGGAGGGGGAAGAGGCCGGACTCAGTGAGGGATTGCTCGAAGGGTTTTCGAAGATCGGACTCGAGGACGCGGCGTTGTTCGTGCGGGGCGGCCAGAGGGTGCCGAATGCTGACCAGACTCACATGCTTACCTTGTCGGCGGCGTTGCGCATTTGGAGACCGTGAACGAGGGTGGCTCCTCCGCGGATGGCGGCGGCGACGTGGAGGGCTTCAGTCATCTGTTCGGTGTTAGAGCCTTTTTCCAGGGAGGCCTGGGTGTAGGCGTCGATGCAGTAAGGGCACTGGATGGCGTGGGCGACGGCGAGGGCGATGAGGCACTTTTCGCGTTCGGTGAGGGCGCCTTCGGCGAAGACGGCGCCGTACCATTCGGAGAACTTCTTCCAGAGTTCAGGGGCGTCTTTGCCGATCTCGCCGAAGCGGGGGAGGTCTTCCTGATGGTAGTAGCCGGACATTGGTTCAACTCGCTGCGGTGGGATCCCTATGAAGATAGGGTAGCACCGGCGGGGTCGGGCCGTCTCAACGAAAAATCGTGTTGAAGTGTTGAAAGAGGGACACGTTGAAAGGAACGTATCTCTCTGATTCGTAATTGGTTAAGTGTATTATTAATAAAACTACAATGTGTTGAAAGTGTTGAAAGGTTGGGGCGGTTCCGACGCGGATTTTGGTTTAGATTTCAAAGAGCTGTGCGCACCGTTCGCCGACACATCAAGTGAAGGCAGGCAGAGCGCGGCCAAACTGTGGGTATTAGAACATGGGGCGGCATTAAACCGAACGGGTTTTTGCGTAAGTGGCTGAAACTGTTAGAAGAATATCGTTGGAATTTTGGCCAATGGGTGGTCACTGCTGGAGCGAGCGGGAGAGGGCGATGTCCGCCTGGCGGATTTCCTCGTTGCGGCCAAAGCGGTCGCCGTTGATGCGGCGTAGACAACGCAGGGCAAGCTTGGCGGCGTCGCGACCTAAGTCGCTGGGACCCGCGTCGCGAACGATGTCGCGCAGGAGCAGGTAGGCTCGCCAACGCTCGTCCTGAGAGTCCTTGAGTTCTCGTTCGGCGGCCAGCAGTTGGGTCCGTTCGGTGCGACTCAAACGATAGTCCGTTGCGGCTTGGAAGACATAGCTCTGCATACCCTGCCAAATCGCGTCATTGTAGTAAATTCGATTGGGGTTCTCCGCGAGATAGGCGGCGAAGCGGTAACGGGCATCGATGCTCCGATCGGCTGCGTCGGAGAGCTGGGCGAGTTGTTGGAGACGCTGCGCCCTTCTATTGGCATTGATGGATTTGTACAGGGCTGCTGCTTCCTGGTAGCGGCCCTGCCGCGAGAGGCGAACAGCGATGGAATACTTCACCAGCCGAATACCGGGCAGATCCGAGTTTTGCTCGGCGAAGGAGCGCAGCGTATCGAGGGGCGCGCCAGCATCCAGAAGAAAGTTGATGTCCCAACTGGAGGAGGCCCAATAGACGGACAGGTCGCGGAGGCCGCTTGGGATCGACAGATACTCATGCTGGCGATCGACCGTGTCGAGCCAGAGTGCGAAACGAAGCTGTTCCGACACGTTGCCCGTCTTCCAATAGACGCCACACAATCCGTAGGCGGCGGCCGCTCTCTGACCACTGGTGGCAAGCTTCGAGCGGAACAGGGCGAGGAGCGGTTTCTCGGCCGCGGCATAGTTGCGCGACAAGAAGAATGCGGAGGCCGACATCCATTGGAAATCAGGGCTGGCATCGGTGGCTGCGGTAGAGGAAACCGATGCGGCGATCTGCCGTGCACCGCCGGGGTCGCCCATGCGAAGGGCGGTCCGCATGGCTAGCAAGCCCAGCGTGGCTGCCCCATCTTTCGAACGCAACAGATCCTTGTGCTTCGCTAAAAGGTGCTTGATGCGTTGGTATGTCTGAGATGTAGTGGCGGACCGGGCGAATGGCTGGTGGTGTCTGGCGTCGCGCGGCCAGTGGGGATTAGTGACAAGTTCGATGGCGAATGCGGCGTGTTCCGGAGTGTCGAAGTACTCGTCTAAGTGGGCGATGAGTTGGGGCCCGCCGTCGTAGCCGTAGGTGATTTGCAGGGAAGTAAGCAACGTTTCGCGGCTGAGGTTGGAGCCGGCGCGGTTGAGCTCGTCGAGATAGATTTTGCCGGCGAGAGTCTGCTCTCCGGATAAGTAGTAGATGTGGGCCAGCCAACCGCGAGCTTCACTTTGAAACTCCGGAGTGCGGGCGGTGCGGAGGAACGCGAGGAACTTCCGCTGCGCACTGGTGAGGAGGATGGAATCTCCGAATTCGCCAACGCGCATCTCGATCTTCGCTTCCACTAAGTCAACTTCTTCCTTGTCGCGGCGAGTGAGGGAAGGGCCGGAACGGGCAGCTGCGACGGCTTGGCGGAGCGACGACAGATTGGGTGGAGGGGGCTGAATCTGATAGCTCACGTCGGGGGGCGGGATCTTCTGGTATGCCTCGCGGAGGCGGGCGAGCGGCGTAGCGCCTTGTGCGGCGGCGGTCATCCCGGCATACGGAACATCCCTGCGGGGGACGTTCGGCTTTTCAAAACTTTCTGCGTGCTTGGCGAACGGCAACCAGAAGTGCGCGTTGAGATATTCCCGCAGTTCGTCGCTCCACGGGCAGGCACCGGCAAGCATGAACCCGAGGAAGAAGAGCAAGAAACGCCGGGCGGTCATTGGTCCACCTGAACGGTGAATTCAGCGCGGTGGAGACTGACGGCACGGCCGATGTAGAGATGGCCGCGGCCGCAATAAGGAGGAAGTGAGAGTTCCAAATCCGACGAGCCGCTGAGCTTGACCGGCATGTTCTGTTCAGGCAGGAAATACTCCAGCGGGGTGGAGGCACGAATCCGATAGCGAGCCGGCTGCGGCGAGAGTGGGCCGGCACTATCGAGGTAAAGGTCCACGCAGTTGACGGCGGCGCAGTCTCCGGGCACCGCTTGAACGCGGTTTTCCTTATGCGCAGGTGGCGCCCCAAGGGTAGCGGCATCGAGGACTTCATCGGGCTGCATCGCCCAATCCTCCCTCGACGATGGCCAGCGGAAGAAGACGACGCCAGCCATATATCCTTTGATTTGCCGCGCGCTGCGGACTGCGGACCGGATGGTATCGGGCGTGGGGATGATGAACTGGACGATATCGCCCGCGTCCAGGCGCTGATAACCGAATTGAAGTTTACGGGTAGCCCGATAGCTGAGCACGGTCTCGTCCGCCTCATTCCGCGACGACTTCAACTCAAAAGCAGCGCTCGTGGCTACGTCGAGCGGTCGAAGATCCCCATAAAATACGAGCCTCCGGCCGGGACTTGGCGTGGGTTCGGCATTTGGAACTACCTGGGTGCGGCCGAAGGCAGAAATGCCAATCCGGAAGCGTTTGCGGAAGCGATTGAAGACGGGGGCCCAATGGGGAGCGTCGATTCGGGCGGCGATTGCGGCTTGGCGCCGAGGCTCGGGCCGGCCGAGGTCATAAAACTGCGGGACGAACTCGTCCACTTGCGCGATGACTTCATCGATGGCCGTGCCGTCGCGGAACCAATCCAGCAAGGCGGTGATGGAGACCTGCATTTCTTTGGGCAAGCCTCTTCGCACATCGCGGATAAAGTCGGCGTAACGAGGTAGGGCGGATGTCGGGCTATCGATGTCGAGTTGGACTCCCGCTACGTTGAGATGCCCATCCCGTGCCGCTGCTTGACGCCTGGTGATGTCGGCGGCGAGGCGGGAAGCCGCCTGACTATCGGGCACGCCTTGATTGGTATATCGATAGACGAGCCAGTATTCGCGGGCTGGGGGCAGTTCCTGAGGCAGGGAGCTATAGACGCGCCATTCAGTTTGCTTCTCGATCGTACCGACCTGGACGTAAACGATATCCAGTGCTTGGCCGGAGTACGAAGGGTCAATGGAACTGCCTTCCCAGAACCAGAACCCGGTTGTCCAGGGGACGGAGGCGGGCTGGCTGGAGAGGGCGACACAACCGGTGAGAAGGAGGGATGTGATCAGTACGAGAATTAGAAAACTGGCCGCCGATGAAGGCCGGTGAACGCCGATATTCAGCATCGTGCTTAGCGTATCAGGATGTTTCGCTATGATCGGTGACTATGAGTCTTCGACTGGGGGTTGCGGCCTTCGCTTGTGGGATGGGATTCGCCTTGCCCACGGTTCAATTCGTGGAGGTGGAACGCGGCGTTCGGCTTGAAGTGGTGGATTGGGGCGGGCATGGGCGGCCGATCGTTCTACTCGCTGGGGGCGGTGAGACGGCGCATGTTTATGATGAGTTTGCTCCCAAGCTGACAACGGACTTTCACGTATTCGGGATCACGAGGCGGGGGTTCGGTGAATCGAGCAAACCTAAGACAGGATATGCCGCGGAATCGCTGGCGAATGATGTCCTTCGAGTGATTGATGCTTTGAAGATCGACCGGCCGGTGTTGGTTGGACACTCGGTTGCGGGCGAGGAGATGTCATCGATTGGGGCCCGTTACCCCGGTAAGATCTCTTCACTCATTTACCTGGATGCAGCGTGGGATCGCACATACACGGCTCCGGCGGACAAGGATCGCGGGGCCGACTTTGACAAGGTAGGTATCGGGTTACAGCCGAAGCCAGATCCCAACCGGTTTGATCCTGGGGATGAGATTGGGGCGGGCGTGCAGAAGCCCGACTACGCCCATATTCGTGTGCCGGCGCTGGCGCTGTATGCCGCTCCTCGAACATGGCGGGAGATGATGCCAGGGGCTCCCGAGTTTACCGACCCGGACCAGCGGGCGGCGGCGGAACGAGTGGTGGGACATATGGCGCGTACGAGAAAGATTATGGAAGACGAATTTCGGTCAGGGGTGAGGAACTCGCGCGTGGTTGAGATCCCGGGTTCGAGTCACTATTTGTTCCGAACGAATGAGGCTGACGTGCTGCGAGAGATGCGAGCATTTCTGCGGGGCCTGGACCAATAGGAGCGGTCGAGACGGTCATTCCGGCACGCATGGCGATAGAATCATCTGTCATGCTGGCGTTCGCACTGTTGACAACCCTGCAATTCCATTACGATGTATCGGAGTTCGTGAATGCCGTCTATCACGTGTCGTGTCTGACGGGACGAATCGCCTGTTCCAGTTCAGTGTATGGGCGGTTCTGGAACGAGTCGATGCAATCCACGCGTGAAGATGGCGCGGATTTCGATAAATGGTCGGAGATATTCAGCCGCGCCGAGAATGCCGCCGGAGGGGCGGCTTCCGCTCCACTGCTGCCAAACTACTTGAGCTTCTTTCCGGCGCTGCGCGTGCGACAGAGCCTGATCGACGCCGCGCTGCGGGGCGGTTCTCCGGACGGATTCCGGACACTGGCTGAGCCGATTGTTGGGGTAGCCGATGCCGCGGCGGTGGCCGAAGTGACGCGCCATGTTACGGCGCGCCTGCATCCTTGGTTTGTGGAGAATGCACCATCGACTGAGCGGCGGTTGAAAGAACTGGAAGCACGCGTACGCGGGAATGGCAGTGCTGAAATAATGGGCAGAGTTGCGAAGTTCGTCAAGGCAAAGTTCCCAGGAAACGACGTTTGGGTGCACCTCTTGCCAAGCCCCGCGCCGAAACAGACCGAGGCAACGGGAACGGCGCTACGCAATCACTCCTTCATTGAACTCACGGAGTCCATGACGCCGGAGGTGGCTGCACCGATTGTGGTACACGAACTGACGCATTCCCTCTGCGATTCAGCTTCGCAATCAGACCACTTGAAACTCATCTCGCAATTCACTGCTTCACAACATCCGGCGGCACAAGCCCTGTATGGATTGCTGAACGAG
This sequence comes from Bryobacteraceae bacterium, assembly GCA_039934475.1. GTDB lineage: Bacteria > Acidobacteriota > Terriglobia > Bryobacterales > Bryobacteraceae > JBDTMC01. The sequence goes on from JBDTMC010000194.1 coordinate 12,352, forward strand.
GCGCTGGCAACGAGTGTTCAGCTTCGTCTGTATGAGCAGGGAAGTGTGGACGATAAGGACGTGTACCGGCATCCGTACATCCCTCGAGCAGGCCGTGCGACGTTGCCGCTTCTGAAAGAGGCAATGGAGCGGCGCACTACGATTCAAAAGGGGTTTGTGAAGCGCTATGTGGCGGCCGTTGAGAAGGAGATCGGGAGCGAGATCGACGCGCCACGATTCCAACTGCTGGTGGCGTGCGTGATGACGAGCGACAGCAACAAACCAGCGCGGGAGGCGTTCTTTCAGGCATTTCGTGTGCTTGGCGCCTGTAGCACTGAGAAGGAGCTGGAACAGTATCCGGGCACTCCAGCGGTGCGCTTGCTGAGGTACGACGAGCAGGAGGCGACAACGACGGTTCCTGAATTTGAGAAGCTGCGGTCACACCGGGCTTTCGTATATCGCCAGCCGAACAAACGATCGAGTTACGTCCTTGCGGGCCGCGACACCAATGCGATCATTCAAGCAGTGGAAGAACTGGCAAAGAAGGTGGATGCCCCAGCACAGGGACTGCTGCTTGCGATCGAGTGAGGGATCTGCGTCGAACTATAAGTGGCGCGTGGGCAGTGGCCGCAGGCTTGGAATTAGAGAATACCGCTTTCTTACGGTCGCGACTCAGTAGAATCAGCAAATTACTGAGCCGATCGCCACCCACAGTAAGGGCCAACCTGTACCGGGCCAGTTAGTGCCGCTTGTCAAACAGCTTGACAAACTCATACCAGTCCTGCATAATCGCTTGGCGGAGGTTAGTCATGATGAAGCAGGCGCTCCTTGTGCTAGTGTAGTGCTTCATAAGTTGTAACCTTTATCTGGTTTCCCTGCGTCTCTATA
>JBDTMC010000195.1:0-13214 GCA_039934475.1 Bryobacteraceae bacterium
CGTTCCGGCTGCGGCACGAGGGAGGTCGGGATGGAAATGCGCATGGTCTGGAGATGTTCCGGATCGGTGAATCCAGGCTCCACGTTGTGCGACGCCTGGAAGGTCCGAATCATCAGACCGGCGCCGATCAACAGCACGAGAGCCATCGCAACCTGGGCGACAACCAGCACATTGCGCGTGCGATGGCGCTCACGGCTCACGCTCGCCGACCGGCCCGCGCTACGTAGTGCATCGGAGAGACCCTGGCCGGCATACTTAAGGGCCGGGATCAATCCGAAAACAAGCCCTGAGAAAAGGGACAGCGCGAAGGTGAAGCCCAACGCCCATGGGTCGATTGAGATTTCGCCCAAGCGCGGCAGATTCGCCGGACCAATGGCCACCAGAAGCCGCAGTCCGCCCTCCGCGACCCCGATGGCGAGCACGCCGCCCAATAAGCCCAGCGTCACGCTTTCCACCAGCAGCGCGCCGATGATCCGCAACCTGCCGGCGCCGAGCGCCGATCGGAGCGCCAGTTCCTGCCGGCGGACCTCCGCCCGCACGAGCATCAAATTCGTCACGTTGGCGCAGGCAATAAGCATCACCAATCCGATGGTCCCCATCACCACCCACAGCACGTCGCTGACGTCGCCGACTACCTCCTCTTTGAGCGGCCGGAGGGCAGGCGTAATTCTCCAATTCTCATAGAAGTGCGAATCGGTGCCGGGGCCGTTTGACCAGGAGTCCATCCAGACGGGGAGCAATCGCGCCAGGTCGGCATTGGCTTGGGTGATGGCGACTTGCGGCTTGAGGCGTCCGAGACCGCGAAAGCCAAAGCCGGCCAAGACGAGAGCGTTTCGTTCGAACGCGAGCGGCACCAGCAAGTCGAAATCGGCATTCACTATCCGGAATCCTTGGGGCATCACGCCGACGATGTCGCGGGGGACCGAGTCGACCGTAATGTTGCGGCCGATTACCGAGCGATCGCCTCCAAAGCGCCGCTGCCAATACCCGTAGCTGAGCAAGATGGTCGACGATCGCCCCGAGAAACTGCCTGGCTGCGGAGTGCCCGGAATCTGGTCGGCCGCCGAAAGCCATCTTCCGAGGGCTGGCGGAACGGCGAGCGACTGCAACACGCCATCGCTGACGGCCACCGTGCGAACCTGTTCCGGCTCGGCCAGCCCGGTGACACTTGCGGCGCCCGGAATCCACACTCCCAAAGACTGAAACGCCTGGTTGTGCTCGGAGTAGGTGTAATACATTGAGGGGGAAAGGGGCAGTCCCTCGGAAAAGCTGGCCAGTCCTGCGGCGCCGGGCGCCAACTGCCGGAGCGCCACCAATTCCTCTGCCTTGGGATAGTGCAGGGGCTTAAGCAGGACGCTATTGAGAACACTGAAGACAGCCGTGTTTGCCCCGATTCCGATGGCGAGCGTCAGCAGAGCCACAGCAGTAAACATCGGGTTGTGACTGAGGGCGCGGAGTCCATAACGTATATCGCGCAGCAGCGTGTCCAGGAAAGCGACGCTGTTCATGTGGTAGATCTCCTCTCGAATCATGGTGCTATTGCCGAATTTGCGGCGGGCCGCCGAGCGAGCTTCGGCAACTGGCATGCCGCGGGCGATGTTCTCGTCAGTCTCGATTTGCACGTACGATTCGATCTCCTCGAATCGCTCGCGATCCCATTTCTCCCGTCGCAAGAGATAGCGCCAGTTCATTGCCATTACTCCTCCACAGGCTTGAGGATGCGTCCGATCGCCCGAACCATTTGCTCCCAGCGCGTTGTTTGCGCGATCAATTGTTTGCGCCCGTCCGGAGTCAGCCGGTAATACTTCGCCTTGCGATTATTCTCAGAGGTTCCCCAGAAGGATGCGATCCACCCGCGGCTTTCCAGGCGGTGCAAGGCGGGGTAGAGAGACCCGTGTTCAATTTGGAGCACGTCTTCCGACCCACGCTCGATAGAGTGCGCAATTGTATGTCCGTGGGCAGTGCCAAGAACCAGCGTTTGCAGGATCAGCAGGTCGAGAGTTCCCGCGAGCAATTCGCTTTGCAGAGGGGATTCGTTTCTGGGCATTGCCTCAGTGTGCTCCGGTAGATAATCGACTGGACGACAACATGAGATACGTTTCAGCGGCCATTTTGTTCGGAGAATTGTTTGGAAAGATAATCTAGCGGGAACCGTTCGCCGACGCGGGGAGGGCGTTCAGTGGCTTAAACGCGTTCTCGAACCACGTCCGATCGGGGGTAGGTTGATCTTCCGCGTGGGTTTAGTCCCTTGCGCTTCGGTGAGACGAGCGACGTGCCCCTTCGTGGATCAGTCTTAAGAGCGTACGAATCCTACGACGGGGAGCCGCACGGTTAGTCCAATCGGCCTTGCAGCGGTATCCCGTCCCGATCGGAAAACCCGAGAAGGCACCTATGTCAGGCGAACACGCTTGATGCCGGGGATGCTATCGAAACCGGCGTCGAAAGTGGCAATTTTCTCCAGACGGTGGTTCAACATCACTGCGGCGTGTACGGCGTCCCGGCTGGATATAGCTGTATGAGCGCAGAGAAGGTCGCGAGCCCGGTCGGTGTCGGCCAGCGTTACGGCCAATACTACGGGACAGATGCCAGCGAACAGGTCGTAAACGTCGCGCGCCAGGTCCCGTCTGCCAAGCGAAGAATACCGATACAGGATCTCCTGAAGAACCTCAGTGCTGGTACATGCCGCGATTGTTCCGGAACGGACTTGGTCGAGAAATCGACGGGCTGACGCCTTGTGCGGATGGTCCGCGCCGGCGACGTACATCGGGATATTAGAGTCGACAAAGATTTTCAAACGCGCCCAGCCTCAATCTCTGCCAGCATCTGGTCAATATCCGCGGTTGGAGCATCCAAGGCAGCCAGGCGTGCGACGGAGTCTTCTGCGGCGAGATGCCCCGAGCGATCCAGTGCCTCCTGTAGCGCCGTCCGAACCCAGGCACCCTTAGACATGCAACTGCGCTGAGCCGCCTTTTCAAGGTTCGCGTCAAGTTCGGAGGGAATTAGAACCTGGAGACGGTGGCTCATATGAGCATGCTAACATACTCCACCGATTTGCAAAGTGTCGGAAACCGAATTGGCTGCTAGCGGATACGGTTCGTCGTCTCCGACGATGTTGTAAACGCCGGACGGGCCTTGAGTTGCAAGGTCAAGCCCGGGGGGAAGATCGGTGAGCTGATGAACAACGATCTCGGGCTCGGGCTTGCGGACGATGTCGAGCAGCAATGCTTGATCGAAGACATCCACGACCACCGGGTCCACGCCCAGTGTACGCAGCAGGCCACCTTGTTCGGCGAACGAGTCATGCCCGTCACAGACCAACCTTCATCGACGAGCAATCGACAGAGCCTGCGCCCGACAGCGCCACTGGCACCGGCAACAAAGACCTTTCGCTTAATTCCTTTAGTATGGAGCTTCCCTGAGGACTGGACTGCACGAGACATCAACCACCGAACGGATCGACAATGGGCACCCCGGCGTTCGCGAAGTCAGAACGGTTTTGGGTGACGACTGCGAGACCATGGACGGCGGCTGTCGCGGCGATGAGGCTATCCTTGATCGGCATGGCTTTCCCGGTTAGGCGAAGACGCGCCAGCAAAGCCGCCCATTTCAGGCCTGTGTCCGCGTCCCAGGGCAGACAATGGAGACGCCCCACTCCGGCGTCAAACCAGCGTTCCAGAGAGGTCCGCTTCTTGCCCTTGGGAAGGATGAGAATACCGAATCGGAGTTCGCCGAGAATCACGGGATCGACAGCTATGTCTCGCTCATGTGCGCGAAGCCACGCCACGACTCGCGGATCGGGCGTGGGTTTCGTCGGCTCGCTCAGAACGTTGGCATCGACCAAGTACCTCACAAATCATCCGTGGACTCAGAGTCGATGGGCACGAAGAAGTCCTTCTGTGGACAGGCGCACAGCCAGTCGATGGCGCCCTCGTTCTTCGGAGCCGTACGGCGGACGAGGCGATAGTCCCCGCGATCGAGACGCTCGACGTCGAACTCCTGCCCCGGTTCGACACGGTCCAGTTGCCTGAATTCAGCCGGCAAGACGATCTGTCCCTTGGAGGAGACGGTGGTCTTCATGGATGTAAGATATCGTCTTACCTCGAACGTGTCAAGCACCGGTCTCGTGTTCGTCAATCAGGATGCTAAGCAGTTCGAGGAGCCTTCCCTCCTCGGTCGTGTTCTCAGCCATTCGGAAAAGGATTTACGACGGTCAGACCTCTCCAGGTGGCGCCTGCGTGAAGGTCCTCGGTATAGAGGATCTCAGCCCCGCCCGCGCGGGCGGCGTGGACGATCATCGCATCCCAAAACGAAATCTGATGCAGACGGTGAAACTCGATTGCCGAGATCACGTCGGAGTCTTGAAACCGCACGACTCGCATCCGGGACATTAATTCCACTTTTCGCTGCGCCACTTCGGGTGCAACGCCGAGTTTTCGTGTGGCCACTACGAAGTACTCCTGCAACACTTGCAGCGAGACGAGCGCCTTACCGGATCTCTGGTGCTCCGTAATGAGATCAATCGCCTTTGCTTTCTTCTCGGGGGCCGAAGAGTCATCGGCGTAAAGAAAAATGTTCGTATCAAAAAAAGCTAGCCCGTTCATGAGCGTTTGTGTGCTTCCTCGCGGTTGAATTTCCATCCTCTGGAATCGCCTTGCGATAGCTGTGACAGCCGCTGGAACTCATCCGCGTCCCGGATCGGGTCCGGCTTTCCCCCCAATTGTTCCAGGTACTCCCGAACCAACTGATTGACGCTGGTTCCCAATTGCTCGGCCCGCTGCCGCGCCTTGCGAACCACCTCGTCATCGACGGAGAGGGTGAGATTCATGTTCACAGTTTAAGTGCGCACGTAACCTGTGTCAAACACGAGGGAGACGGGGGATCGCTCGAAGGTGAAGTGCGACGAACTAGAACGGCCGGGTGCGTGCCGCTACCTTGCCTGGGTATCGCCTCTAATCGCAAGCAGGTGCGGGTGCTGTTGCTTACGCGAATGAAAGCCTACTGCTGCTGAGGTCAGAATTCAGTAAGTCAGTGGAGAGAGATCAGACCATGCGGCCGTCGCGCATGTGGACGGTGCGGTCTCCGAATTCGGCGGCTTCCGGATTGTGAGTGATCATGAGGATCGTTTGGCCTAACCGTTTGTTTAGGTCTCGGAGGAGACCTAAGACGATGTTGGAGTTTTCCGTGTCCAGGTTTCCCGTTGGTTCGTCGGCGAGGAGGATGGCCGGGTTGTTGACAATGGCGCGGGCGATGGCGATGCGCTGCTGTTCGCCTCCGGAGAGGGCCCTTGGCTTGTGATGGAGACGGGACTTGATCCCGAGCATGGTCAGGATTTCGTCGAACTGGGCGTCCCAAGTTCCGGTGTGGCCGGCGATGTTGCGGGCGATTTCGATGTTGTCGGAGGCGGTGAGGGTCGGGAGCAGGTTGTATTTCTGGAAGACGAAACCGACGGTGGTCTTGCGTAGGTTCGTGCGGTCGGAATCACGCATCCTCAATAGGTCTTGATTGTTGATGTGGATGGCGCCGGCGGTGGGGTGAGTGAGGCCACCGAGGATATGAAAAAGGGTCGATTTGCCGGAACCCGAGGGGCCGACTACGGATAGAAATTCGCCGCGCTGGACTTCCAGGTCGACGCCGCGCAAGGCGTGCACGTCTACGTCGCCGACGTGGTAGACCTTCGTCAACCCTTCGATGCGGATGATGGCGTCCTTACCGTTAGTCATAAGAGAGCGCCTCAATCGCATCCTGGCGGGCGGCTTTCAAGCCGGGGTAGATAGCTCCCAAGAGAGCTCCGGTGAGGGCGACGGCAAAGGCTCGGGGCCACCAATCGGGGACGATGTGCTGAGAGAGTGCCGCCGGGACAAAAGTGGCAATGGCCCATTTGGCGACGAACGAAAGGAGAATTCCGGCGATCCAGCCGATGATGGCGAGCAACGCCGTCTCCCGGAGTAGGATGTTCAAGATGTAGCCGGGGGAGGCGCCGAGCGCTTTGAGGACGCCAATCTCGCGGGTTCGCTCCAAGACGGCCGCGTACATAGTCAACGACACCACCATGAAACCGAGGACGATGGACAGGCCGATGATGACCGCGATGAAGGTGTTGAGGCCGGGGACGTTCTCAACCGTGAACATCGAGGTGAATTCGGCGATCGAATAGATGGGGTAGCCGGGGAGTTTTGCTCGAAGGTCTGTCACGACGGCGTCGGTGAGTTTGGCATCGTCCAGCTTCACCAATACCTGGGAGAGTTTGCCGGTGTTGCTGGTGAGATCCTGCAGAGTTTTGATGGGCACGAAGAGACGGCCTAGTTTTCCCGCGCCGACTACGCCTACGATCTTCCAATCGTGTTCGAGGATGCGAATGCTGTCGCCGGCGTGCTTCTTGTTCTGGCGGGCGTAATACTCATCGACCAGCACTTCTACCTTGTCCTGGAAAGGGCCACCTTCCAAATAGGTGAAGCCTCCGCTGATGCGGTTGAACTCGTCGAGGTCGATGCCGGTTACCGTATTCACCCCGCCGATGGGCTGGATGGCCATTCCCGTGGCCATCGCGACATGAGGTTGTTTGCGGAGGAAATCGAGCATCTTCTCCGGCATGGCGGCGGCGCTAAAGCTGATGGCGTTGGCAGAGTTCGGGGGGCGAACCCAGATGTCGGCGCCCGTGCCTCTGGCGCGATCGGCGGAGTCGGTAAGCAGGCCGCGGCTGATTCCTACGAGGGTAAGAATCATGGTGACCTGCATGCCGATGGTGAAGGCGGTCAGCAGGGTGCGCAGGGGCCGGTGCTTGAGGTTTTCGAAGACTAGTTTATTGACCAAAGGACAGAGTTCCTTGGGGGGCTGGTGCGTCAGTGCGCCGGAGAACGGCTACTTGGATATTGTATCGTGTCGGGCGCCGGAGTCGGTGACTCCTGCGGACGAGAATGATGCCATCTCGGTATAGAGGTGCCAGGACGTTTCGAGCAGGTTGATGGCAAGGGCCGCGCCGGTGCCCTCGCCTAAGCGGAGGTCGAGATCGAACTGGGGCTCGACGCCGAGGAAATCGAGCATCAGGGCGTGGGCACGTTCGGCGGAGCGGTGGGAGAAGAGGGCGACGTCGAGTGAGTCGGGAGAGAAGGCCCGGGCGACGAGGGCGGCGGAGGAGCTGATGAAGCCGTCCACAACTACCGGCAGGCGTTCGGCAGCAGCGCCGAGGAGGAAGCCGGCCATAGCCCCAATCTCGAAACCGCCATAGGCGGCGAGGATAGAGATGGGGTCGGTGGCGCCGTGGTGGAGCAGAAGCGCTTCCTGAACGGCGAGACGCTTTCGGGCGAGGCCACCCTCGTCCACTCCGGTGCCGGCGCCGACCGTGTGAATCGCGTCTTGGCCGGAGAAGGCGCTTAAGAGGGCGGCCGCGGAGGTTGTGTTGCCGATGCCCATTTCGCCGATGCCGACGACGTGGAACCGTCCGGAGGCTTCGATTGCCAGTTCGATACCGGCCTCGATGGCGTCGATGGCCTGGCCGCGGGACATGGCGGGCGCGCGTACGAAGTTCACGGTACCCGGTGCGATTTTCAGGTTCACCGCGCCTGGGATTTCGTCGCCTTTCACGCCCATGTCCACCACTACCGGCTCAATTCCGAAATGGCGGCAGAGCACACAGATGGCTGCGCCTCCGCCGAGGAAGTTGTACACCATCTGACGGGTGACTTCTTGAGGATAGGCACTGACTCCTTCGTCGACCACGCCATGATCGCCACAGAAGATGAAGAGTCCCTTGGTCTCGACGGCGGGGTCCGGACGGTTGGCAATGAGTGCGTAATGGAGGTAGAGGCGCTCCAGCTTACCGAGGCTGCCGCGCGGTTTGGTGAGTGAATCCCAGCGGTCTTCCACCTGGCGGGACAGCGATGGGTCACCGATGGGTTTGATGCGGCCAAGCGTTGCGTCAACAAGTTCAGAAATCATAGAGTTACCGGGAAAACCTCACAATATGCTTGCTTGAACTGAATGGGATCGATGCCGGCGGCTTGGCGGAGGAATTCGGAGTTAATGCCGAAGTGGGCGACGACGATGGCTGGAAACGGACCGGAGCGGACCCGCTGCAGCGCGCGCGCGGCACGGACTTGCACTTCTTCCCAGGTTTCGCCGCCGGGAGCGGGGACGGAGAGCCAATGTTCCAGTTTCTGTTGCGCGAGGTGAGGCCATCCGGCTTCGATCTCTTCCCAGGTGCGGCCCTCCCATTCGCCGTAGGAGACTTCGGAGAGGTCGTACAGGATTTCCAGGGGAGCGTCGATATAGGCTGCGGTTTCGCGGGCGCGGCGGAGAGGACTGGAATAGACGATGGCCGGCTGGAGGAGGGCAAGTTGAGCGGCGGCAGCGCGGCCGGCGGCGCTGAGGGGCGAGTCTGTGCGGCCCAACATGACGCCGCGCATTTCGGGTTCGGCGTGTCTTACCACAAACAGGTTTGGCATGAAAGGAAGAAGAGCGATGCGATTTCAGAAAGCTGGCAGGTGGCGCCGAGGCAATCGCCGGTGACGCCTCCGATGCGGCGGTGGAAGTATTGGCGTGCGGAGAGCACGAGCAAGGCATTGACGGCGAGCAAGACGGAGCCGAGGCGAATACCGCAGAGCAGGGCGGCGGCGATGCCTTGGGCAATGGCGAAGAGGGCGACGGGGGTGGACATCGACCGCGCGAACGCCGCTCCTAAACCGGTTCCGGCGGGGCGGGAAACCCAAGCCAAGGCGACCATCACCGTGCGAGACAGGGCGAGGACGGCGGCAAGACGCAATACCGCGGGGCCGCTGATAGTGGAGACTCCCAGCCAGCGAGCGAGTAAGGAGAAGGCTATGGCGGTGGCGCCGTAGGATCCGATGCGGCTGTCTTTAAGGATGGCGTGGATGCGCTCCGGGGAGCGCCCGGCGCGGACGGCGTCGGCAACATCGGCCAGACCATCCTCATGAAGCGCTCCGGTGACGATGGACCAAAAGGCGACGGCAGCAAGAGCCGCGATGGAGGCGGGCCAAGCGGATTGCACACCGACGAAGAGGAGGCCGCCGGCGGCACCGAGGGTCCAACCGGTGATGGGGAAGAAGGCGGCCGCGCGCGAGGGCGGAGCTCCTTCACCGGGCACTGGCAGAATCGTAAGAAACTGCAAGGCACCAGCTAGAGAGGTAAACATAAAGTGTTACTTTACCCTTAGAGGGCAACCGAAGGCCATGAAGTATACGCGGTGGGCGACTTCGGCCACACGCTGGTTCAGGATTCCGGCATAGTCGCGGAAGCGGCGAGACAGCTCGTTATCCGGGACGATGCCGCAGCCGACTTCATTGGTCACGAGGACGACCGAGGATGGCGCCCGGGCTGCGACGGCGACGAGGCGGTCGATTTCGGCATCGACGTCGCGGCCGGACAGCATGAGGTTGCTGAGCCAGAGGGTGAGGCAGTCGACGACCAGAGCGTCGAATTTGGGGGAACGATCCTCAATGACGGCGGCAATGTCGTAGGGCTCTTCGATGGTGATAAAGAGGGGTCCGCGATCCATTTGATGGCGGCGGACGCGGCGGCGCATTTCCTCATCTAACACTTGAGCGGTAGCGACGAAACCCAGCTTGTGGCCATGGACTTCGGCCAGCGCGAGGGCGTACTTGCTCTTACCGCTTCGAGCGCCACCCCCAACCAGAATCACAGCCACAGACTCCTCCTTCTAGAACGCAAGAGCCAGATAAAGAACGGCCCTCCGACGAGGGCGGTAATTACACCGACCGGCAGTTCCCCGGCCGACAGCAGGGTTCGCGACAACGTATCGCAAACGGTTAAGAACGCGGCACCGATGAGGCAGGAACACGGCAACAGCAGCCGGTTATCGCCTCCCAAACGCAGCCGGAGCGCGTGCGGCACCAGTAAACCGACGAATCCGATAGGGCCGGTGAGTGCGGTGACCATGGCGGTGAGAAACGACCCTGCCAGAAATCCGCCCAACATCAGCCGCGGGACGTGGACGCCGCGGGCGGCGGCCCAATCCTCACCAACGGCAAGAACATTCCACTCGCGGGCCTTCCAAGTGACTAACACGAGAACGGGAACCGTGGCTGTGGCCAAGGCCGCCAGTGTCGAATATTCCACCGACTCAATGCCGCCCATCAACCACCGAACGATGGCAAACGACTGTCCAAAACTGGCAAAGTTCTGGAGCAACAGGATGGTTGCCAGGCAAATGCTGTTGACGGTGACGCCAGACAGCAACAAGGTAAACGATGACATGCGGCGGCCCTCGGAAGCAACCGCGAGGACGAGGAGGAGGGCGAGGGCGCCTCCGGAAATGGAGCCGACCCAGATGGCGGGAAGGCCTCCGGCGTACTCCCAGCCGAAGCAGATGGCTGTTACAGCGCCGAGGGAAGAGCCGCTGGAGACGCCGAGCGTGTAGGGGTCGGCGAGGGGATCGCGGAGCAGAGCCTGGAACAGAACTCCGGCTGTGGCGAGGGCCGCGCCGGCGAGCAGCGAGAGCAGAACGCGCGGCAGGCGGGCACGGAAGAGGATCTCGTGGTCAGGTCCGGGGGAGAGGACGGACTGCCAGTGAAGCGTGGTGGAGCCGACGAGCGGCGCCACGACAGCCACCAGCAACATGGCGGCAGCGGAGAGGAACACCGCCGTCCAGAGCCGCCTAGGGGTGACCGGTTTCAGAACCATAGACAATCCAGGAGCGGCCACCGGGGCCGGACATCATTTGCGTTTCGACGCCAAAGACGTCGCGGAGCCGGTCAGGGCGAAGGACATCGGCTGGGGGACCGTCGGCGGTGATGCAGCCCCCAGCGAGGAGGACGATGCGGTCTGCATGGGCGGCGGCGAGGTTGAGATCGTGGGTGACGGCGACGATCATGCGACCTTCCGCGGCGAGGCGGCGCAACAGCGCGTAAATTCCGACCTGATGACGGAGGTCGAGGAAGGTGGTGGGCTCGTCGAGCAGGAGCACCTGGCCGGATTGGGCGAGGGCGGAGGCGAGGACGACGCGCTGGCGCTCACCACCGCTGAGAGAGCGAAAGTCGCGGTCGCGAAAGGCAAGCGTATCAGTGACCTCCATTGCCGAATGAACGGCGGCATGGTCTTCGGGCGATTCAAACAGACCATCGCAGTAGGGGGTGCGGCCCATGAGAACGACCTGTTCGGCGGTGAACGGGAACTCCAGGCGCAGGCTTTGGGGGACAAAGGAGACGACGCGGGCGACGGAGCGGCGCGGCCAGGCGATGAGGTCGCGGCCATCGAGGTCGCAATGGCCGGTGTAGCCGGTGCGGAGTCCTGCCATGATGCCGAGAAGGGTAGACTTCCCCGCCCCGTTGGGACCGACCATGGCGGTGAGGCCAGGGCCGTCGAAGTTGAGGTTGATGTCGTGAAGAACGGCTGTCTCGCCGTAACGCATTCCCAAACTGTGAATGTGATAGGAACTCAAAGGCCGGCCTCAGGGTGCAGCATGCGGGCGAAGGCGACGGCGGCGTCAACCATGCGGGGACCGGGAACCACATAAATGTCGGAGGCGACGGCGAAGACACGATTGCCGTTAACGGCTGAAACAGTGGCGGCGCGACGCCAGAGTTGAGCTACGGAGCGTTTGTGTTCTTCGGTGACACCGACGGTTTCGGCCATATCGCCCATGTCCACAATCACATCTGGATTGCGTGCGATAATCTCCTCCAACCCGACCTTAGGGTAGGCGGCGGGTGCCTCACGAAAGACATTAACTCCTCCCGCCAATTCAATCATTTCATTTAGGTAAGATCCCTTTCCAACAGCGACCATACCACTCAATGCGCCGGGATCACGGCCGACAATGAACATCATAGTGCGGCGGGGTAACTTAGCGGTGCGGGCGCGGATTTCGTCGAGGCGGGCACGCATGGAGGATTCCAGTTTGGCGGCGGCAGTCTTGGCGCCGGCGGCGTCGCCCAGTTGGAGGATCGACTTCAGGATCTCCGGTACCGTCTCATGCCCGAGTTCGATGACTTGAATATGTAGCGCGCGGACTTGGGCGGCGATGCGGGTGGGATTCTGAAGAACGACGACAAGGTCAGGCTTAAGCGAGGCGATTGTTTCGAGGTTGAACTGAAGATAGGTGCCGACCTTGGGGAGCTTTTGGGCTTCGGCCGGATAGTGACAGAAGGTGGTAACTCCGACGACACGGGACCCAAGCCCGAGGGCGAAGAGGAGTTCCGTGGCGCTGGGCGCAGTTGAGATAATACGCAAGGGGGCGGCGGAGGCAGTGAGTGCGAATGCCAGCAACCACCCAACGAGCCGGGTAGACATAGAGCGTAGCGTCCCCCCTCGGAACGCGTTCGGCTTGAGAGAAGAAGAGTCGGTCTCCTGACTTGCGGCGCGCCTTGGTGCGGGCCTTCCCACGAATATCGTAGTGGCCTCGCGGCGTACAACCTGCCGCTTACAGTTGCGGGGCAGTGGCGGATTCGCACCGCCTTCCCGGCACCCTTCTTCGGGCAAAACTGATTATAACCTGAGTAGATTCTAGGGGTTTCGGAACCGTTAGTCTTAAATTAGAGCAACCTTTCACCCGAGACGAGGCTCGGTAGGGGTCGATTGAAAGCTTCGCGGCTAGCAGTTGGTGATGACGACCGGGAGCTTGTCGGCAGAGCCGTTGTGCGCTAAGGGAATCATGGCGCCATTTTGCTGTTCCATCCAAGTGCAGATCTCGGTTTCGCCCATCAGAAGATCATGAAGGGTGGTTTTGCCGAGAACGTTCTCCAAAAGGCGCTGCACGGTGCTCCACATGAAGCGGAGCGAACAATCGCTATCATGGGCGCAGACCTTCTCGAGGCCGGAATGCCGTTCGCAGAACTGGTTGCTGTAGAAATTGCCTCCGAGGAGGTTAAGAACCTGACCGACCGAGATTTCCTTGGCTGGCCGGGCAAGGGTGTAACCGCCCGATTGACCACGAACGCTATCGACGAGACCTCCGAGCCGGAGGAGGCGCATAAGTTTGGCAACGTTTGGGATCGAAAGGCCTTCCGCGCGACTGATTTCCGGAATACTGCGACTTTCGCTATCCCCACAGCGTGCCATGTGCAAGAGACAGCGAAGACCGTATTCTTCCTGGGCACTGAGTTTCATGACTTTATTGTAGACCTCATACAGTTTGAGGGTTGAAGAATTTTGGGTTTAGGCTGAAACTTTTTCCGGAGCAGTTCATCAAATGGTGTTTTTCTCTGCAAATTGGGCCTAAGTTGTAGAGAAGCACGTCGGCG
>JBDTMC010000196.1:0-13202 GCA_039934475.1 Bryobacteraceae bacterium
CGTTTTCCAGGAACGGCATGACTTCTTCAGTTCGCTCAGGCCCGCCAAAGGAGAGGACGAGGAGGGCGTCGTAGGTAGGTTGAGGTTGGCTCACTCGACTTCAGTATCCCAATTCAAGATGCCACCCGCCTCACGGCGGCTTCAAAATGCTACACTTTTCGCATTCATGAAGTACGCCTCCCTTGTGTGCCTGTTTGCCGCGACGGTAGTCTGCCGTGCGGAGTCCTTGACCAACACCTATCGTGAGACCGCCGATAAACTGATTGCGGCCGCTAAGGCGGACGATGAAGGCTGGCGGCGGCTGATGTACCTGTGTGACCGCATCGGCAACCGTTTGAGCGGATCAGCTTCTCTGGAGCGGGCGATTGTTTGGGCGGCTGCGGAGATGAAGGCGGCGGGGTTGGAAAACGTTGTGACGCCGCCAGTAAAGGTGCCGCACTGGGTGCGCGGTAGTGAGAGCGCTACGTTGATCGCTCCGGAGCATCGCGCTCTGGCTATGCTCGGCTTGGGGAACAGCGTCGGTACGCCACCTGAGGGCATCACGGCCGAAGTAGTGTCAGTGGGCAGCTTTGAGGAGCTGGAGAAGCTGGGACGGGCGAAGGTGGAAGGGCGCATCGTCCTGTATAACGTGCCCTATGCCGGCTACGGACGAACGGTGCAGTTTCGCATCGCGGGCGCCTCGCACGCTGCTGCTTTGGGAGCGGTAGGGATGCTGTTGCGGTCAGTCGGGCCGGTGAGCCTGAGCACGCCGCACACGGGGGTGATGGACTATTCGGCGAATGCACCGAAGATACCCGCGGCTGCGCTTTCGATTGAAGGGGCGACGCAGATTGCGCGGCTGATTGAAGCGGGAAACACGGTGAAAGTGCAGTTGAAGATGGAAGCGCAGATGCTGCCCGACGCCGATTCGGCCAACGTAATCGGAGAGATTCGCGGACGCGAAAAGCCAGACGAGATTGTTGTGCTTGGCGGGCATTACGATTCCTGGGATGTGGGCCAAGGCGCCCACGATGATGGTGCTTCGTGCATTGCCGCTTTCCAGGCGCTGGCATTGATGAAGAAGCTGGGACTGCAGCCGCGGCGCACGGTGCGCGTGGCGTTCTGGGTGAACGAAGAGAATGGCGGCGCGGGCGGGCGCGGGTACTACGACTGGGCCGGTGCGAGCGTGAAGAAGCACGTCGCGGCTATCGAGATGGACGGCGGGTCAGAGAAGCCGCTGGGGTTCGGGTTCAGCATGCCGGGGAGTCCGGAGGTACAGGGCAAGGCGCAGGCTCACGTTGCTGAGATTGGCGCTCTGCTGGCAGGCATCGAGGCGGGATCGATTACACGCGGTGGAGGCGGCGCCGATATTTCGCCACTGATGCGCGACGGCGTGCCGGGCCTGGGGCTGCGCACCGTGGGAACGCGTTATTTTGAGTGGCACCACACCAACGCCGACACGCTCGATAAGATCGACAAAAATGATTTTCGCCTGAATATCGCCACGCTTGCGGTAATGAGCTATGTGCTGGCCGATATGCCGGGCGGATTGGCCGAATAGCTGCAGGCGTGGGTGTGGGCGCCGCCTAGCGGGCCTGCGCGAGATCGTAGGCCGTCTGCAAGCGTAGCCAGTGGTCAGCGTTCGACCATCCGGCCTTCTCCAGCCGGATCGCCATTTCTGGGGACAACGCGGCGTGACCGTTCAGCACGCGGGAAAGCGTATGCCGGGGGATGCCGAGCACTTTGGCAGCTTCGATCACGTTCAGGCCGAGGGGATCAAGGCAGGCGTCCTTGATGGTATGGCCAGGATACGGCGGGTTCTTCATTGGCATAGTCTGTTTCCTCCTTCGTTAGTGATAGCCGTCGGGCGACGGTTGGCTGTTATTGCCTTACGGCCCAGGCCATACCGTCGGGGCCACGACCGGTGTTGAATGTGCCCGTGACGGTGAGCGTCTTGATGTCGACGACATCGATTCGGTTGTCATTCTCAAGCGCGACGTAGGCACGGCTACCGTCCGGCGCAACGAGGACCTCCTCAGGGCTGCCTCGCATTGGCACCCGCTTGATCACCTTTCGGCTGTGGGCGTCAATGACGACGAGTTCTCCGCCGGTGAGGTCGGAAATGAGGACGAACTTACCGTCGGGCGTTACTTTGAGACGGTTCGATAGTTTCGTCCGCGCGTCGATTGTCTGCACCACTTTCTTGGAGGCCACCTCGATTACGGACACGCCCCCATCACCGGCGTGGGCGGTCCAAACTTCCTTGCCGTCCGGCGAAAGCTCGAGTGCTTCGGGGGCCTTGCCCACGGGGATATGCGCGATGTTCCAGGCGAGTGGGGTTGCCCCGGGCTCAATTACGGAAACGCTATTCGAGCCGGTGTTGGACGTGAAGATGTGTTTGCCGTCTTCGGTGACTACGATCATGTGCGTTCGGATCTGTCCCAGGCCCTGAATCATATCGATCTGATTGGTTGCCGGATCATAGCGTCCGATGGCCTTGCTGCCTTCGGCGGTGAAGTATACTTTCCCGGCGACGACGTAAAGCCCGTGGGGGGCTCGGAGGGCGCCCAGATCGATGCGGCGCAGCTCCTTTTGCGCGATCAGGTCGACGACCGAGATTGTGTTGTGCGGATCCAGCTCGGCGCCATAGCTGGACGTGTAGGCGAGCTTCCCGTCGGGCGACACAACCACTTCATGGGGGTCTGGCCCTACGGGAACACGGCCAACCACCTGGTTGGTCTGAGGGTCCACGATCACCAATTCATCTGCCTGCTTGTTGAGGACGATCAGCGCTGGAGAGGGTGTCGCCGAAGCGAAGGCGGCGCCTGCTTTGAAAAGAAAGGCGAGCAGGAACAAGAATGACGTACGGGGTCTCGAAAGATGCACGAAAACTCCTCTGATGCTTCGAAAGCCTATCCCAGAGGCCGCTGGATTGCAACCGAGCTGTGTTTCGCCGACTGCCTGCGCCGCTTACCAGCCGTGGGTGCCGGCACCGCCTTTAAAGGGGCCCACGATATCGGACGTGATCCAGCCGCCGTAGAAGTCGCCGGGCTGCGCCTGCACTTTTTCTTCGTCAACCCAACAAGCGTCTACGCGGCTGGGGTAGAAGGCGAGATAGCCGAGGATGGGCTGGAAGTCGCGAGTGGGTGAGTCGTAGCTCCAGGCGGCCTTGTCGCCGCGTTTGGTGTTTACGGCCACGGTCCAGTAGGAAGCCTCGCCTTTCCATTCGCAGAAGGAACTGCCGGGGGTGCGCTGGAGGAACTCCATGCGAATGTCTTCGGGCGGGATGTAATAGACGGGCGGGTGGCTGGTTTCGAGAACGCGGTAGGCGCGGGTGGTGTCGGCGATGGTTTCGCCGGCGAATGCGACGCGGATACCGCGGGTTACCGGTTCGAGGCGCGGCGGGCGAGGATAGTCCCAGACGGATTCTTTCGGCATGTATGGTGCATTTCTTGGATGATGCGTTTGGCGTGGAGAGTTGTTTCTTTCATGGGCGGCGGAGGTCGGCTTCAGTCGATTGTGCAGAAGTCGGGAATGGCGACTTATCCGGCCAAGTGAACGAAGGGTGTACATGCCCAGGCGTACGTTGTCAAGAGGTTCTGTGGGGTTGGGCTAGTCGTACTTTTCGTAGATGATGCGTTTGCGATCGAACGCCATTTCTTTGAGCAGGCGGCGGACGTCGTCGACCATCTCTTTCATGCCGCAGACGTAGACGTCGATGTCGCGGCGGTCGCCTATGCTTTCAAGGAGGTGAGGCTGGACGCGGCCGGTGCGGCCGGTCCATTTGTCGTCCGGCCTGGTCATCGTGGGTGTGAAGCGGAAGTTCGGGTGCTTTGCCGCCAGCGACTCGAATTCGTTGGCGTAGAGGAGACCGTGTTCGTAGCGCGCGCCGAAGATGAGTTCGATGTTGCGGCCGGGTTCGAAGAGCGTGGGCGAGAGCAGCATGGCGCGGAAGGGCGCGATGCCGGTGCCGACGGCGACGAAGATGGAATCAGATAGCGGCGAGCGCGGCACGAAGGTTCCGAGAGGGCCAGCCATTTTCACGGTGTCTCCGGGCTGCATGGAGAACAGGTGCGGGGAGAAGCGGCCATCCTTCACCTGGTTGAGGCAGAGTTCGAAGCGGTTGCCATTCAGCGGCGAGGCGATGGAGTAGGCGCGCGTGATGTGCTTGCCGTTGAGCTCTTCGGAGAGCGATACGAATTGCCCCGGAGTGTAGGAAAGGCGATCGTCCGCTTCGGCTTCAAAGAGGAAATGGCGGATGTCGGGGCACAAGTCCCGCGAGTGAATCAGTTTGGCGGTCAGACGATTGCGTTCCTTTCGGGGAGCGATGCGCGGGCGCGGTCCAAGAGAATCTGGACGAGCGCGGGGTGTCCATCGAGAGGGGGAGTTACTTCGATCTCCACACCGTTATGGATGCCTTCGAGGTCGAGGATGATTCGCGGCAGATCGCGCTGTAGATGGATACCGAGCGTGAGGAAATAGGGGATGACCACGATGCGCGTGACGCCGCGCGCGGCGAGAGTGGCTACGGCGGCGGCGAGCGTAGGCGGTGCGCAATCGAGAAAGGCGACCTCGACTTCGTCGTAGCCTCCTTCGCGCGCGAACTTTTGGGCCACCGCTTGCACCGCTTCATTGGCGGACGCCACGGTGGACCCGTGTCCAAAGAGAATAATCCCAGTTTTCAAGCGTTGCCGGCGATGTAGGCACGCATGTGGGCGATCTCCTCAGTTTTGCGCTCCAGTTCGACGTCCATTAAGTCGCGCATCGAGATCATTCCCACCACCTGAGGACCGCGCATGACGGGCAAGTGGCGGCACTTGTGTTCATGCATCAGTTCCATGGCGGCTTCCACCGTCGCCCCCTCTTCGATGGTAGCAAGGCTGGTAGACATGACGTCTTCGACGCGAGTAGATTCGGGGTGGAGACCGGATACGACGACGCGCTTGAGCAAGTCGCGCTCGCTGAACAGACCGCAGAGGCGGTTGTTTTCCAGGACGAGGATGGCTCCGACGTTGAGGTCGGCCATGGTCTCACTGACGTCGGCCACGGAGTCAGTGATCTGTGCGGAGAACATGGTGCGATGTTGAAGGATATTTCGAAGTCGAATCATGACGTAAGCTCCCTCTGAGGGTGTGAGGCAACTTATCACAAGTAACTGCCGGGGTAAAGGGGTAGGAAAAATAAACAGGCACGAGTTATCCTCCGATGGATGTCTCCAAAGTTTAGTAGCCTGCGGAGGGTCCACTGTTTCAGACCGGCGTTCCAGGCACGCCGCCTTCCGCTGGGGTGTTGCGGCTGTTGAGGATATCCCGGTGATACGATGATTCCGATTATGAGAAAGAACATGTTTGCCGCCGTCGCATTGTTGTGTGCCTTGCCTCTGCTGGGCGCCGATCGTGTCAAGACCTCGAACGGAATTTTGGACGGAGCGGTACTTCCGTCCGGGATTCGGATTTTCCATGGCGTTCCGTTTGCCGCTCCGCCGGTGGGTGAGTTGCGGTGGAAGGAGCCGCAACTGACTCCGAACTGGAAGGGCGTGCGACCAGCCACTGCGTTTGGACCGCGGTGCATGCAGCAGGCGTTGTTCAGCGACATGGTCTTTCGCTCCAATGGGATGGGCGAGGATTGCCTTTATCTGAATGTTTGGACTCCGGCGAAGGTGGGTAAACCTTCCAAGCTGCCAGTGCTGGTCTACTTCTTTGGTGGCGGGTTTATGGCGGGCGATGGGTCGGAATCGCGGTATGACGGCGAGAGTATGGCGAAGAAGGGAATTGTCGCTGTCACCGTGAATTACCGGCTGGGCGTGTTCGGGTTCTTGGCGCATCCGGAACTTACTAAGGAGTCGGAACACCACGCTTCGGGGAACTACGGATTGCTGGATCAGAGCGCGGCGCTGTTGTGGGTGAGCCGGAATATTGGGGCCTTCGGCGGCGATGCTTCGAACGTGACGGTGGCGGGCGAGTCGGCTGGTTCGTTGTCGGTGAGCGCCGTCATGGCTTCTCCGTTGTCGAAGGATTTGATTGCCGCGGCGATTGGCGAGAGCGGGTCGGTGTTGGGGACACTACCGGCGGTGAAGCTGGCAGAGGCCGAGAAGGTGGGGACCAAGCTGGGGGCTTCCATTGCCGCGCTACGGGCGATGAGCGCACAACAGGTTCTGGACAACGCGGGCAAGGTGCGGTTCCCGATCGCGGTGGACGGTTACTTCTTCCCGGAGGCTCCGGAGGCGATTTACGCGGCGGGCAAGCAGTCGCGGGTGCCGCTGCTGGCGGGGTGGAATTCGGAAGAGATGACGTGGCGGGCGCTGACGGCGGGTAAGCCGGTTACGCAAGAGAGCTATGAGAAGGCCGTGCGCGGTTTGTACGGCGCGAAGGCGGATGACGTTTTGAAGGTGTACTCGGGAGACTTGACTGACGCCGCTACGGATCTGGCGAGCGATCGATTTATCGGGTTCAGTACTTGGAAGTGGATTGACATGCAGGCTAAGTCAGGCCAGCCGGTCTATCGCTATTACTACGCCAGGCCGCGGCCTGGCGATGGCGGGGCGGTGCACTCGGCGGAGATCGAATACGCGATGGGCAACCTGGATGGCAACAAGGTGTTCGCCTGGACGGCGGACGATCGCAAGGTCTCGCAGGTGATGCAGGACTACTTCGCGAACTTCGTAAAGACGCACAATCCGAATGGTGAGGGATTGCCGCAATGGCCGGCTTTGAATGCGGGCGGTGGGCCAATGGTGATGCGGATGGATGTGGAATCGAAGGCTGTGCCGGAGGCCCACCGGGAACGCTATGTGCTGTTGGACAAGGTGGGCGGAACGTGGGAAGAGTGAGTTGAGCGCGACGATTCGGCTGCTGGCACGTCTTAGTGAAACGATGCTTCGTTACATTCCACTGTTGCTTCTCGCCTGGACTCTAAGCGCGCAGACTACGGTACCGGATACTCCGGCGGGCCACGCTTTTTCGGCATGGCTGGATGCGTTCAACTCCGGTGACAGGGCCAAGGTGAAGGCGTACCTGAAGCGGCATGAGCCGGAGAGTGAAGACCGCACCGATGGCATGCTGGAATTCCGCGAGCGGACGGGCGGGTTCGAAGTGGTGCGGGTGGAGAAGAGCGAACCGCTGCATATCGACGTCCTGATGAAAGAACGCGGGAGCGCGAATCAGGCATTGGCAAAGATTGGCGTGAAGGATTCGGACCCGGTGGAAGTGCTCTCGATTGGGATCCGGCTGGTGAGTGGGCGCGAGGCTGGGCCGGTAGTGGCGCGGCTGTCTCTGGATGGCGCGGTGAAAGCCTTGCAGAGCGATGCCGAAGCGGCCGCGGCAAAGGATAATTTCTCAGGCGCGGTGCTGGTTGCGAAGGATGGCAAGGTCCTCTTTGAGCAGGCATATGGCATGGCAGACCGGGATGCTCAGGTGAAGAACACTTTGAAGACGCGGTTCCGGTTGGGGTCGATGAACAAGATGTTTACCGCGACGGCGGCTTTGCAACTGGTGGGTGCGGGTAAGCTGGACCTGGCGGCTCCGATTGGTAAGTATCTACCGGACTATCCGAACAAGGAGGTTGCCGCGAAGGTTACGGTGCGGCACCTGCTGACGCATACCGGGGGCACAGGCGACATTTTCACCGATGAATATGAGAGGCGGCGGTTGGAGACTCGGGAGCCGGCTGATTATGTAAAGCTGCTGGGTGCGCGGGGTCCGGAGTTTGAGCCAGGGTCGCGGTGGGAGTATTCCAACTATGGGTTCGTGTTGCTGGGGTATCTGGTGGAGCGGGTTTCCGGCGAATCCTATTACGAGTATGTGCGGAAGCATGTTTTTGAAGCGGCGGGGATGAGTTCGACGGATTCGCTACCAGAGAGTGAGAAAGTGGGCGAGCGGTCGAAAGGATACCGGCGCAGGGATGGGACATGGTTGAGTAATGCGGATACATTGCCTTGGCGGGGTTCGCCCGCGGGCGGTGGGTATTCAACAGTGGGGGATTTGCTTCGCTTCGCCCAGGCTTTATCCGCGGGAAAGTTAGTGAGTAAGGATCTGCTGACGGCGATGACCACGAAACAGGCGGGGCCGGAGGAAGAGGGCGCGCGTGGATATGGGTTTGGGATGGGTATTCTGAACGGGCCTGGATATAAGGGGTTCGGGCATAGCGGGGGCGCTCCGGGGATGAATGGGGATCTGCGAGTGTTTCCGGGTACGGGGGTTGTGGTGGTGGTGCTGGCGAATTTGGACCCTCCGGCGGCGACTAAGTTGGCGGAGGGGTTCCAGGCACGGATGCCGGTGGAGTGAAGGTTAGGGGATGAGGATAGCCTTTTGCAGTTTGTCGAGGCGGGGGAAACTGCGGTCGAGATAGTCATTCCCTTTGTCGATGATCTTGGCTTGCTCCGGGCCGCTGTAGTCTCCGTAGCCAGGATAGAGTTTTGCCACTACTTCGATGCCTTCCACTACTTCGCCGAAGGGGGCGAAGTTCTGGTCGTCGAGGATGCGGTTGTTCTTGAGGCTGATGAAGACCTGGCTGGTGCGGGTGTTCACTCCGTTCTTGGCGAAGGAGACGCGGCCTTTCATGTTGCTCTTCATCGCGGGGTCGTCCTGGATGGAGGATTGAGCCATCATCTGGGACATCTTGGGATCTTTGGCTAAGCCGAATTGAACGATGAAATCCTTTACGACGCGGAAGAAGCGTGAGTCGTCGTAGAAGCCCATTTTCACCAGTTCATAAAAGCGGTCGGCTCCGCGCGGGGCCCAGTCGCGGTGGACGGCGATCGTGAAATCGCCTTTGCTGGTGGTCACCTTGACCTTGTACTCAGGCGGCGCCTGCTTGGTTGCGGCGGCCTCCTTCTTCACTTCGGCGGGCTTGCGCTCGCCGCTGGAGCAGCCGATGAGGAGGGCCAGGAGGAGTGCGGGGAAGAGGCGTTTCATCAGTTTATTCGTGGAAGCGGTCTGGATTGGGGCGTGTGGCGACGGGTTCGGGTGAGGGGATGTCGAGGTTAACGACGACAGGGTCCTGGCCGCTGCGGACGACTACCGCTTCCACCGGCTCGTCGGGGTTGGCATTGATCTCCTGGTGGGGGACGTAGGGCGGGACGTAGATGAAGTCGCCCGGGCCGGCTTCGCCGACGAACTCGAGTTGATCGCCCCAGCGGAAGCGGGCGCGGCCGCGGACGATGTAGAGGACGGTTTCCACTTCGCCGTGATGGTGGGGGCCGGTCTTCGCGTCGGGTTCAACAACCACAGTGCCGGCCCAGAGCTTTTGCGCACCGGTGCGGGCGTAGGTAATGGCGGCGGCGCGTGACATGCCGGGAGTTTGAGGCGTGTTGCCGTCGAGTTCGCCGGCGCGCACGATTTTGACGCCTTGTTCTTTCCAGTCGGCCATATCGAAGTTTACGGTACGAGGCCGCTCTTGGGGCGGACGCCCGCGTCCTTCCATTGTCTTAGTTCCTGAAGCGCGACGGCGATTTCGTTGGGCAGAATCTGGCAGTGGCCATCGTGCTTCACGTATTGAAGAACGAAGAGGTCCGCGCTGCCGGCGTCCTGCGCCAGGACTCCGTACATGCTGGGAACCCAGGTGGGGACCAGTGGATCGTAGGTGGTGTGGACGGCGAGCATGGGGCGCGTGAGGTGACCGGTGGGCACGTAGAAGTTCTTCAGATATTCGGCCGCGCGCGGGTCTGCTTTGTAGCGGACGACGTTGTCATTGACGGTGTTGTTGTCGGGGAGGTTGGTGTAGATGGTGTTGCGGTTGTCGAAGGGATTGCCGCCGGCGCGCTGTTGCATGTCGTATAGCTGGTAGGTCCAGAAGGTGAGGTTGTTGGCGAGGTCCCGATTGGTGCGTTGGAGGAGGTAGTGCCGGAGCGCTTCGGCTTGCTCGGGCTTGGATTCGAGGGCGGCAATCACTTTCGCTTCGGTCTCTGCGTTGCGTTGGTAATCCTGGGGAACCTTGGAAGGATTGGGGAGGACGCCGGGCCAGTAGTAATCGAAGAGCACCCGGCCGTCGAAAGCGGTGCGGAGCTTATACCAGGTGGTGGCCGCCAGAGGACCGCAGAAGGGCAGGGCCGCATCGTAATCAGTGGGGTACTTTTCGATCAGGGCCATGGTGGTGAAGCCGCCCATGGAGTGGCCGCTGATGATGGTCTCCTTGGGCTTGCCGTGTTTGGCGATGAAGTAGCGACGCAGTTCCTGCGTGTCGTCGATGGCTTCCTGGACGGCCCAACCGTAGGCGGAATAGCCGGACTGGGCGACGGCGTAACCGGCATCGAGGAAGGGCATGAGGCGATCGTTGAGTTTGCCATCGGGTTTATATGTGGTGGGCGCGGTGGCGTAGCCGTGGCAGTACATGATGAGACCGCCATTCCAGTTGGAGGGTATGTCGATGCGGAACTTCGCTCCGTTGATGTCTCCCGTTTCGATGGAGGGCTCGGCGGCGATGCATAGGGCTGCGGCACAGAAAGTGATGGCGAGCAGGAGGCGCATGAGGTAAGAGGCTATCACACTGCCACTGATAGGATGGACCGCATGACGGTTCGGCTACTGATTGCCCTTCTACTGGCGAGCGCGGCTCCGGCGGCACAGTTGGAGAAGCTGTTGAGCTTCGCGGGGCGTGATGCGGCGCTGTACTCATGGACGGATACCGCGAATACGTATGTGCTGCGCGACGGGGACCGGGCGCTGTTGTTCGATATCGGCGATGGGAGCGTGTTGGATCAACTGGCGGGCATTGGTGTGAAGTCGGTGGAGTGGGTGTTGTTCACGCATTCGCATCGGGAGCAGGTGCAGGGGGCGCCGCGACTGGCGAAGTGGGGAGCGAAGATTGGCGCGCCTGAGGCCGAACGTGCGTTCTTCGAAACGCCGGCGGAGTGGCGCAAGATGAAGCCGTCGCTGGCGGACCGGTTTGCGGTACATGGGTCGAGCTATGTACGTCCGCCTGTGCATGCGATTCACATTGACCGCGGGTTTGCACGGATGGACGACTTCACGTGGCGGGGGTTTAGCCTGCGGTGCATTGAGACGAAGGGGAACAGCCCGGGCGGCATGACGTATTTGCTGCAGCATGGTGAGGGGTGGGTGGCGATCTCAGGCGATGTGATGCTGGATGGCGCGCGGATGCACAACTGGTTTGACACTGAGTGGGACTATGGCTTCGGCGCGGGTCTTTATGCGCTGACGGAATCGGCGTCGCTGGTGGAGGCGTATCGGCCGTTTCTAATGCTGCCCGGGCATGGTGCGGTGATTCGCGATGCGGCGCGACAGTTGGCGGAGTATCAGCGGAAGCTACGCACCCTGGAGCCTTTGTATTTACGCGGGTATTCCGTGTTTCGCTTTTCAGGCGCCGATCAGGACCGCGTGTCCACGCCTACCGCGGTGCCCCATGTGTGGCAAGTGTCGCCGCATCTGTTCAAGTTCAAGGGGCCGAACTACTATCCGAATTTCTATCTGATTTTGAGTGAGGACGGGCACGGGCTGGTGGTGGACTGCGGGCTCTTTGACCGGGCGTTTCTCGATACGACGATTGGGCGGATGAAGGAGCAATTGGGCCTGAAGCAAATCGACGCGTGCATTGTGACGCACATGCATGGCGACCATATGCTGGACGCGGATCATCTGCGGCGGACTTGGGGCGCGCAGGTGTGGATGTTGGACAACATGACGGACAAGGCGGAGCATCCACAATGGTTCGACTATGTGGCAGCGATTGAGAGTTATCCCGAGGGTGTGGACTCGCTGCCGGTGGACCGTTCGTTCCGTCCGGGCGAGGCACTGAACTGGCGAGGGTACAGGCTGACGGTGGACTGGATGCCGGGGCAGACAGAGTTTGCGCTGGCAGTGCGCGGCGTGATTGACGGGCGGAGCGTTGTGTTCACGGGAGACAACATCTTTGGCGATGCGGCGGACCCGGCGCAGAACGGACATGAAGCGGTGGTGGCGCGCAACAGCAGTGTCTTAGAGGAGGGTTATATCCAAGGCGCTGAGTATCTGAAGCGGATTGCTCCGGACATCATCCTGGGAGGTCATTCGTATGTGATGGACCATCCGGCGGCAATGATTGAGCGGTACCGGACGTGGTCGTATCAACTGAGAGATGCGTTCCAGGCGCTGAGCAGTGAGGACGATTACCGCTACTGGTACGACCCGTATTGGGTTCGCGCGCAGCCGTATCGCTTGAACCTGAGGGAAGTGAGCGCAGGCGAGGTGATGGTGCATGTGCGAAACTTCCGCGGGCGGACGCAGCGGCACCATATTGAGATCCACACGCCGGAGGGCATTGTCGCGGAGCCTGCTGTGTTGGATGGAACGCTGGCGGCGGGAGAGCGCAAGGCCTTCCCCATACGGTTGCGGCGTGCCGAGGGGGCCGCGCACGGGGTTCAGATTGTTGCTTTCGACGTTACGCTGGATGGACGGCGGTATGGCGAATGGTTCGACGCTATGGTTGACTTGCCGTAAGAGAACGGCCCGCGGACCAAGGTTCAACGCTGTACTTCTTTGCCAGATTGGGCGGATGGTAATCTGTCTTGGGATCACTCAGACGGTCGAGCACGGCCTGATGGATGACAGAATTTTCGGGCATTGTCCGCGGGCGCTTGCGGTAGAGGATCCACTCATTTCGCGGCGGCGTCAAAGTGGGGTTCCAATGGCGGCGCGGTATCCATTCGAGAATCTTCCAGGCACCGCAGAGGGAATTGTGGATCATGCCACAGGCGTTGACCGGAGCGTTTTTGGTTCCAGCGGATCTACCTAGAACTTCGTCGACCAGATCGGGATCCATGATCAGGCCAGCGGCCTTGGCTTCGACGAGCATCCATTCCAGGGTGACCTTGGAGAGGCCGCTGTCTGGTTCGGCATAGCCGCCGCCGATATCGGAATGTACGCCGGCAAACCAGACCTGCTTATAGTCTTGTGTCGCGAGCGGGGCGCCCCAGAGGTTTTGGCGGAAGAAGCAACGCCGCTCGTCGATGGAGACGGCATGCCGGCCGATGTGGATATCCGGATTGTTCTTGGTGAAGGGGACCATCAGAGGGTCAGTGATCCAGCCGACTGAGTTCACCGTGTCCCAGACGCCCACGAAATGGGGCTTGCAGTCAAAAGAGGAGAAGACTTTCTTGAACTGGCTCGCTAGTTCGATGCCGGCTTTGTCCATCTTCTTGAGGGAACGCAGGATGTACGGGATGAGCTGTTGGTTATCGCGCGGCAGCACGCCAAACATATAGATCATGGCAGCCAGCACGCGCGCGGTGT
>JBDTMC010000197.1:0-13068 GCA_039934475.1 Bryobacteraceae bacterium
CGGCGGGAGATTCATCTTCTCCCCGCGTACGATCTGCAGCACCTGCACACCGTCCCGCAAGGTGCGCGTCACCAGGTCGCCCAGCCACTGGTGCGCCATCTCATGCGCCATCAGGCCTTCCAGATCCTCCCGCCGCGCCGGCTCCTGCTCTCGTCCTACCAGCAGCAGCCGCCCCAGGTATTGGATCAACCCGGCATTCTCTACCCCGCCAAACGCGCCTTCCAGCAGCGCCAGGTGATCCAGCTTCGGATACGGATGCGCCATCCCCGTATACTCTTCCAGCCGCGGCAGCACCGTCCGCGCGATCTCCCCCGCCAGGCGCCCTTCGTCCGCCCGGCCCTTCGGAGCCGCCACCCTCATCGGAGTCCGGTTCCGTCCCGCCGATCCCGCATCCAGTAAATCGAACGGACCCACCGCAAACGCCACAATCTCCGCCGGCAGAGCCAGCGTCTCCGCAAACACAAACGACTTCATGCCACCCGCTTCCGCCGTCTCCCGCACCAGCGGAGCATTCGCCAACGCCGTATCCCCCTCCGGAACGGTCACCGTCAGCTTCCACGGAGTCTTCACATCCGGCTGATCGAAGCAGGGAAACACCCGCCGCGCATCGATAGCGGTGAAGGTTGTATACACATACCAATCCCCATCGGCCGACTTCCGCCGGAACGCCCCCGCATTGAAGTCTTCCCGAACCTTCCCCCGGTACCGGATCTTCACCCGGCTCCGCCCCCGAGCCGCCGGCTGCGCCAGCGTGAGCCCAATAAACTCATTCCCCTCCGTCTGCGTCTTAGCCGCCCGCCCCCCGACGCTTGCTTCCAGAACTTCCAAATCCGTGCCATTCAACCACAGCGTAGTAGTCCCCCGCCGCAGCGAAACATCAATCGCGATAGTCCCCTCAAACACCGCCTCCGCAGGCCGAACGGTCAAGCTCGCCTCATACCGCAGCGCCCGCGCATCCCCCGGCAGCCGCACCACCGACACCGGCGCCGCCATCAAACCAACCACAATCAAAAAAGGGGTCAGACGCATTTATTTTTCAACTCCGCCAATCCTAACCCCCGATAGCGGACCGTGTTAGTCGGCAAGAGCGCAGCATCGCAAAGCAAATGCCCATGTGTCAAGCTGCAGGTGCGATGATGGACAGGACCGCCGGAGGCGAAAGCATGATCACAAACAAAGACACAGGCACCCGTGTGGATGAAGTGGGAGCGGGAATCTATCGCATCTGTACGCCGCTCGACGTGATTCCCGGCGGCTTCACCTTCAATTCATACCTCATCGCCGACGACGAACCCCTGCTGTTCCACACCGGGTACCGCCAGTTATCCCCGATTACATTGGAAGCCATCGGAAAAGTGTTGCCGGTAGAAACGCTTCGCTGGATCGGTGGATCGCACTTTGAAGGCGACGAGTTTGGCGCGCTCAATGACTTGCTCGCCAGCGCACCCCACGCCACACCGTTCGGCTCGGAAATCGGTGTCTTGACCTCCATCAATGACTTTGCCGCCCGCCCTGCCCGCGCGTTAGCGGATGGTGAGGAATTCTCGATAGGCACCCGCCGCCTGAAGTGGCTCTACACGCCTCACGTGCCGCACGGCTGGGATTGCGGCATTCTCTTCGATCTCTCCACCCAAACACTGCTCTGTGGGGATCTCTTCACCCAGCCAGGCGCGAACATGCCGCCGGTGACCGAGTCGGAAGTGCTTAGCGCCAGCGAAGGCATGCGTGGAATGATGGACTACTACGCCCACGCGACTAGCACGTCCGCCACATTTGAGCGCCTGGCGGATCTCCAACCCTCGCTGCTCGCCTGCCAACACGGCAGCGCCTATCGCGGTGACGGTGCCGCGTTACTTCGCGCCCTGGCCGCCTCGCTGGAAACGGCCGCCGGCAAGCTGCCCTCGTGACGCAGAGCCGCCACCGCGCAACTAGCGAGATCATCCGTTCATTTGATTTCGTCGCCCGGCAAAGGCGCGTTGCCCCGGCCCGCCCTTCTGAGGATCTGCTTCGCCCGGCGTACGTCCCCGCGCTCCGCTCGCTCCCGGAAGTAGTCTTCCGTGCGTAACGCCGACAGCTTCTCCGCCACCGCAACGTTGATGAACTGATTCAGTGCAACCCCTTCGGAGGCCGACACGCGCTTGGCCTCTTCCAAGAGCGAGTTCTGCAACCGCAAGGCTACGTTATTCTTTCTCATCGCGTCTGTACTCCTTCAATGCATCCGCCGGCCGCATCACCCGAATTCCAAACCCACGCGCGGCCACCGCAAGATGGCGAATGTTAAACGTTACCAGGCTGTCCGCGCCGCCGTTCACTGCCGTCTCCAAAACCATCTCGTCTGCCGGATCGCTCAGCTTAGGCCGCCAAAGAAAGCGCAGGCGCACGGGCGTGATCGCCCCAGCTATACCGTCAAGGATTTCATTTACGTCTGCTGCCGTTAGGCCGCTCGCGGTCAGATGCTCGGGGCGAGTCAACACCGCTTGATACTCCACCATCAAAGGCACCGACACAAGCAATTCGATCTTCCGATCGAGAGCCAATGCCACAAGCTGCCGGGAGGCACCTTTGTCACTCCGCAGGGCCGCCACCAGCACATCTGTGTCTAGGACCAGCCGCACCGAATCTCCAAACTGGATAATATCACATGCAATATCTTCGTTGGGTTGCGCTTTGCCCTCCACTCCACCCAATCGCCCCCGGCCGATTCCCCGCTTCAACAACAAACCGACTAGAACCACCGCCGACAAAGGAACCGAGCACCCAATGGGATAGGCGGACGATTTGGAGGAGAGACTTGGCGCTCGATTGGATCGCGCCCCTAGTCTAGCGGTGGTTTGTCAATGCCACAAAGGCTGGTGAAAAAGTTCCACCAATTTTCAAATCCACAGGGAAGTTATCCGACGTTCTCAACCCAGGCGCGCCCTCGCCAACCTGCCCGCCTCACCGGAACCACCACCACAGCACAACCGTACACACAAACAACACCCCCGCCCAAATCCGGTAATCACTCACCCCGCTAGTCCGATCCAAAGAAGCAACCGCGACATCGCCCGCCATGATCCCCTTATAAACCGGCTTCGTCATCAAACTCACCGCCACCATCACCGCCCCCGCAAACAACCACACCAACAACGTTCGGTGCAAAAACGAATGCAAGTACGGATGCGTCAACCCGGGCAATCCCCACCGCAGTGTCTGGTCCAGAAATAGGATCATCCCCAAGCCGAACCCCGCCACTCCGCCCGCAATCGCCCCCGCCGTATTCCCCCGCTTCCACAGCAACCCGATGAAAATCACCGCCGACAAAGGAACCGATAAGTAAGCCGAGATCAACTGCAGATAGTTCCAGATCGTCACCGACAACCCCACCAACGGAGCCGCCAGCACGCCCAGCACCGCCATCAACACCGTCACCCGCCGCCCAATCGACACCTGTCGCTCTTGCGATAACCCAGGCCGGTACCGCATCACAAAATCTCGCACCACCAAAGTCGCGCTGGCGTTATAGCAAGCGCTCATCGACGACATCAAAATCGCGATCAACCCCGCCAGCACCAGCCCGCGAAGTCCCACCGGCAACAAATCCCCCACCAGTCGCGGATACGCCATATCCGCCCGCGGAAGATTCGGATACAACACACGAGCAATCACCCCCGGCAGCACCAGAATAAACGGGATCAGCAACTTGAGGAACCCAGCGAAAATCGCGCCCTTCTGGCCATGGGACACTGATCGCGCGCCCAACACCCGCTGCACGTTCGTCTGGTCCATGCACCAATAAAACATTCCCGACATCACATTCGCGATCAGAAACCCCGTGATCGGTAGCTCCGAATCCAGCGGCTTCACCATCTGAATCCAAGCTGGATCCACCTTCGCCGTCAGCCCCTGCCATCCGCCAACAGCCGCTAACCCCGCAATTGTCAGAATGATGCTGCTGATAATCAGCCACGTCCCCTGCACCATGTCCGCATAAACCACCGCCCTCAGCCCGCCTTTCATCGTGTAAATCGCCGTGAACGCCGACAGCCCGATCATCACCGCCAGCTGGTTCCACCCAAACAGCATCACGAACAGGAGCGACCCCGCCCACAAATCAATCGCGTTCTTCGTCAGAACGTTCATCACCAGCAGGTTCGCCGAAAGGAACGCCCGCAGACTCCATCCGAACCGCCGCTCCAGAAACTCCGGAATCGTGTAGATCTTGCTTCGCAGATACAACGGCGCAAAAAACGAAGCCAAGATCATCAGGCACCACGCGGCCACCCATTCGTACCCGCCCGCCACCAGGCCCACGCGGTATCCATCGCCCGCCATCCCCACTACATGCTCCGCCGAAATGTTCGAAGCCAGCAGCGACATCCCAATGAAGGGCCAGCGCAGGTCTCGCCCTGCCAGAAAATACTCCGCGTCGGTTTGCTTCTTGCCGGCCGCCCGCAAAACGGCGCCCACCACCAACAGCAGGCTGACCAGGATGATGATCGAATCCAGTACCCCCAACACGCTACACGCCCTCAACCATCGCGCAGCTATGCGCCGGAAGCACGAAGCGCGTGCCCCGCTTCACATCGCTGCTTGACACGGTCTCTGTAGCCACATGGGCGCGAGCCCGGCTGTCCAACCTCGAATCTGTGATCGTCACCGGCTGCGGTTCGCCGGTCCAGTTGGCAAGCGCCACGCCGAACTTCCCCTCCGGGCTCTTCCAAGCGGCATGGAACACTGCCGCAATGGCGTTCTCGCGATCCGCCGCCTTCCACTCCACGGTCCGAATGCCGCTCACTGCCGGCGGCTTCTGCATCCGGCCGAAAGCCAGGTACTGCTTCGCTGCGCCACGCCGCAGCGCGGTGGCCGCCCTGATCATCGCCAGTGAGTCATCGTTATTCCCCACCGCCGGACGCCACGGAGCCCAGTTGATGGAATCGCGATTCATCAGCAATCCGTCGCCCGTCAACACGCCCCCGCAAATCTGCCCTAACACGAAGTTGTAGGCGCTCTGTGTCACCAGATGATACGGTTCCGGACCGAAGCCAAACCCTCCCTGCATCAACAGAAACTCGTGATAGAGATAGTGGTACAACGGCACATACTCCGCCAGCGAGCTCTTATGTCCCGGCGGGCTCACCCTGCTATCGCAAAGAGAAAAATACGGCATGAAGAACTCGTTCGGCGGACACTCCACTGAAAACATAATCGTCCGCCCATTCGCACTCTTCCGCTCAGCATTGCGAGCCACTTCCTCCATCTCCGCCAAGTGCTTCTGCATCACCTCTGTCATCCATCGGCCCGGCATCGGTGCGTGGCCATGTGCCGCGCCATAACAGGGAAATGTCGAACAACCCACGTTCTGATCCAGGAACTGAATCCAGTCCAGGCCCCAGCCCGTCAGCCGTTCCACATAACTCTTCGCCAACTCGCGAGTCTGTGCCGCCGCCAGGCAACCTGTATAGCTCTCGCGCCACGTAAGGTCCCACCGCTCCTGCCACAAATCTCCTTCAGCCGTGCGGCAGATGCTTTGCTCGCCGTGGTGGCTGCGCAAATACTCCTCGCCTCGATACCCGCTCCAGAACTGTGCCGTCACCCAGCGCGTGCCATTGGAATAGCTGCCCGTGCGCCACTGCCGTTGCCGCGCCAGCGTGGCGAACTCCGTCACGGACGCATCGCCTCCCACCGGAGGAAAACAATCCGGATACACCCACGGCCCGCCCTTTTCCCAAGCCATCAGCACCGGCACCAGCGGAGAATCCACCCGCGCCGCAATCTTCTCCAGCAACGGCACCAGCTTCGGGTAAGGAAGAAACGATTCCACCGGCGCCGACGGCCCATGGTCCAACTCCCCCTGCACCCGGATCATGATATGCGGAGGAGACTCCATCAGCCACGCCGGTACGTCCTTGCGAGAGTGCAGCGGAGTCCGCGCCCACGGCTGCCCTAGTGACCACGTGCGGTAGATCTCCGCCGCCTCATACCAGTCGCCCTCAAACGCCTGCAGCGTCACCGGGTATTCCAACTCCCGCGTCCCGTTTGCCGGCCAGTCGCCCACATGGGAAACACCCAGTCTCAGACCTGGATCGTGGGCCACAGGTTTGATCTGTTTCACCCGCCCCTCATGATCCCGGGTCATTAACAGCATTCCGGCGCGCTCATTGTAGTAAGCCAGAAGCTGAGCCGTCGTCATGCCCGGGTAATGCCAGGTGGCTTGTGTCTCCGGTCGGAACTGCCATGCCCGCGGACTGTCAGGCGTCAAGTCCTGTGGCTGCGGCGACTGCAACAATCGCCCCATCCAGAACGGCACTAGCAGCTTGTCGCTCCCCGCCTTTCCGCCTAACCCATACCGCACCACGACAAACGGAAACTGCACGTCGGCAATCGCCAGTCCGGCGTTGTTCGTAATCCGGATCAACCAATAGCTCGCCGCATCTCCCGCCACCGTTTTCACGGTGACCGTGGCCTCCAATGCCAGCCCACCGATCTGTCGGTACGTCGCTTCCAGCCCACCGTCTTTGGCCGCCACGGAAACATCGCGAGCATCCGCCGAACTCAGTTGCTGAAACTCCCTCTTCTGATCGATGTACTGAATCACGAACGCGGGAAAGCTTTTCCCCGCCGGCAGGAACTCCTGATCCGGCAGGTTCGCCGCGCGAAAGGACTTCAGCCCGCCCGTCCGCGCATCGAACTCCATCCGATGATTCTGGTTCGAAACCGTCAACCCAGAACCACCTTGAAACCAAGCCGCCAGCCGCGAACCAATCACACTCCGAAGAAACGTAGACCGGGTCATAGCGCACTACAATATCCCAAAAAACTATCCCCAAAAGGGGTCAGACGCATTTATTTGCAAAAAGCTGCAAAAAGGCGTCAAACGCAAAAAGAACACAGAAAGGGGTCAGACGCATTTATCGGTACGATGGTAAAAGGAGGAGCGATGGCCGACGGCGAGGAAGAGCGCGAAGAAGAAAAGAAACGTCTCGAAGAAGAAAAGGAAAGGGGCGAACCCGACCCCTGGGAGCCCGAGCAAGGCGGCTCCTAAGCTAATCACCAATCAGCTGACGCACGCGCCAATGCGTGCCGCGTCGACACACCGCCGACGCCTCGTTTTCCGCGTTCGCCTACTTGATCTCTTTACTAGTCAGAGTGGCCGGCTCCTGGCCCCAGTTTTCCCTGATCACCAACGTCTGATCGGAGAAGAACGTCCGCCGCCCCGTGCTATTGAACGTCACCGGATTCGCGTTGACCGTGAACCCGCCGGGCCCACCTGTCATCGTGAACTGGAAGCCCGTCTTAATACCCAGCGCCAAGTCGCCCGGAATCAAATCCGCAGCCGACGGACCCGCCTGTCCGCTCTGCGGCGGCCCTAGCTCGGCCAGCGTAGCCGCATATTTGCCGAACTGAGAAAAATACTGAGTCTGCGCCGTTTGCAGCGCCTTGATCTGGGCAACGGCAGCCGTCTCCTGCGCCTGCATGCGCATCTTGTCCAGCTTTGGCGCCGCGATGGCCGCAATGATCAGAATGATCGCAATGACGATCAGCAACTCAATCAGGGAGAATCCGGCTTGCCGCCGGGTGCGCTTGGTCACTACAGACATAGATATGACTCCACCTGT
Organism: Bryobacteraceae bacterium; assembly: GCA_039934475.1. Lineage (GTDB taxonomy): Bacteria > Acidobacteriota > Terriglobia > Bryobacterales > Bryobacteraceae > JBDTMC01. Next base: position 7,599 of record JBDTMC010000197.1, read on the forward strand.
ATATGACGTTATCAAATCGCGAAGCGTTTAGAAGGTCTTCACTAGCGTATCGATCTGCCGCAATCGCCCCAATAGTCCCGCCAGGCGCGCCAAAGGCAACGCATTCGTCCCGTCCGACAACGCCCGTTCCGGAGCTTCATGGACTTCCACAAACAAACCATCGATCCCCGTAGCCACGGCCGCGCGCGACAACGGTTCAATAAACTGCGGCTGCCCGCCTGAGCCCTGTCCCGTCGCCCCCGGCAGTTGCACGCTATGCGTGGCGTCAAACACTACCGGCCATCCGCCCTCCCGCATAATCGCCAGCCCGCGCATGTCCACCACTAAATTGTTGTAGCCGAAACTCGACCCGCGTTCCGTGAGGATCACCCTGCCGTTCCCGGTGGACGCCACCTTCTCCGCCGCCAGCCGGATATCCGCCGGAGCCACAAACTGGCCCTTCTTGATATTCACGACGCGCCCCGTCCGACCGGCCGCCACCAGCAAGTCCGTCTGCCGGCAAAGGAACGCCGGAATCTGCAGGATGTCCACAGCCTCGGCTACCGCTTCCGCCTGCCCCGGCTCATGGACATCAGTCAGCACAGGAATACCCAGCGCCCGCACCGACTTCAAAATGCGCAGGCCCTCCATCAGCCCCGGCCCGCGATACGACGTCACGCTGCTCCGGTTAGCCTTATCGAAGGAAGCTTTGAAAACGAATGGCCCCGCAATCGCGCCAATCTCCCGTGCCAGGAAGTGCACGTGCTCTTCGCTCTCAATGACACAAGGTCCCGCGATCAACGCCAGCGCGGCTCCGTCGCCGAAGGCCACCCCCGGCGCTACCTCAATCCGCATGGGAGAAACGCGGCTCGTCCTGGTTGAACAGCGGCGTCGACTCGGTGGCCAGCCTCTTCTGCCGGTACTCCGCCGCCGCGCCAATGAAAGCCTTAAACAGCGGATGTGGCTCCAACGGCTTGCTCTTGAACTCCGGATGGAACTGGCACCCCAGATACCACGGATGATCGGCCAGCTCGCAAATCTCCACGTACACCCCATCCGGCGTCTGGCCAGTTAACCGCAGGCCATGGCTGGTGAGGGTCTTCTCGTAATCGCGGTTGAACTCAAAACGATGCCGATGGCGTTCGCTGATGCGCTCGGAATCATACGCCGCTCGCGCAAATGAGCCTTCCGCCAACTCGCACGGATAGGCACCCAATCGCATCGTGCCGCCCAGTTCATCAACGCCCTTCAACTCTCGCAGCTTATAAATCACGCGATGCGGCGTAGCCGGTTCGAACTCCGTGGAATCGGCATCCGCCAAACCGCAAACGTGCCGCGCGAACTCAATCACCATCGTCTGCATGCCAAGGCAAATTCCGAAATACGGCACCTTGCTCTCGCGCGCAAAACGGATCGCCTGGATCATCCCCTCCACGCCGCGCTTGCCAAATCCGCCCGGCACAAGGATGCCGTCAAACTGCTCTAACTCCGACCTGCATTCCGGCCACCGCATCTCTTCCGATTCAATCCACCGGATGTGCACCTTCACGCCATGCGCCAGGCCGCCGTGCAGCAGTGCTTCCTTCAAGCTCTTATAGGAATCTTCGTATTCCACGTACTTGCCCACCAGCCCGATCTCAATCACATCGGTCGGGTTCTTCATCCGGTGCAGCATCTCCGTCCAATTGGACAAATCGCGTTCCCTTGCCGGCAGCTTCAGCAGCTTCAGGATGATCTCATCCACCTTCTGCGCCGCGAACTCGATAGGCACCTCATAGACGCTCGACACATCCATCGCCGAGATCACCGCTTCCTTGTCCACATCGCAGAACAGTGCGATCTTTTCCTTCAAATCGTCGCCCAGCGGACGTTCTGAACGGCACAGCAGCATGTCCGGCTGGATACCGATCGCCCGCAGTTCCTTGACGCTGTGTTGGGTCGGCTTCGTCTTCAATTCCTGAGCCGCCGCAATCCACGGCACCAGCGTCACGTGAACGAAGAACGCGTTCTCTTTGCCCACCTCGTGGCGTACTTGACGAATCGCTTCCAGAAACGGTAGCGATTCAATATCGCCCACCGTCCCGCCGATCTCGACAATCACCACATCCACATCGTTCGAGATTTTGCGGATCGCCGCCTTGATCTCGTTGGTGACGTGAGGAATCACCTGGACCGTCTTGCCCAGGTAATCGCCCCGCCGTTCCCTCGTGATGATCTGCTCGTACAGCCGCCCTGACGTGAGATTGTTCGCCTGGCTCAGAGGAGCATGCGTGAACCGCTCATAATGGCCCAGGTCGAGATCCGTCTCCGCGCCGTCGTCGGTCACAAAGACTTCCCCGTGCTGGAACGGGCTCATCGTTCCCGGATCCACGTTCAGGTAGGGGTCAAATTTTTGGATTGTTACTCGGAGACCACGGCTCTCAAGGAGGCAGCCGATAGATGCGGCGGCGATTCCCTTTCCAAGGGACGAGACAACGCCGCCAGTTACGAAGATGTACTTAGCCATTCTGTTCCGGAATCAGGAAAGCTCCCTCAAACATTCTGGAGACTTTCTCCAGGTCCTCCGGCGTATCAACGCCCAGGGACTCATATTCTGTTTCGACCACTCGGATAGAGTAGCCGTTTTCGAGCGCCCGCAGTTGTTCTAACTTTTCCGCGAGTTCTAGGGGGCCTACCGGCAGGTCCGAATAGCCCAATAGAAAATCGCGCCTGTATACATACAGACCGACGTGCTTGAAGTGGGCCGTGCGGTGGTCCGGTTCGTCGCCGCCGCGTACAAACGGAATCGGGGAGCGCGAAAAATAAATTGCATCGCCGCGCCGGTTCGTCACCACTTTCACCACGTTGGGGTTGTTAACCTCTGAGGGATCCTCAATACGCTTTTTTAACGTCGCCATCGGCACTTCGTCATCGTCTAATAAAGCAAGAGCGGCTGCGTCGATCGCGGCCGGATCGATGAGAGGCTCGTCACCCTGGATGTTTACTACGATATCGGCGCTTTCAGCGGAGGCCACCTCGGCCACTCGATCGGTTCCTGAAAGATGGTCAACCCGCGTCATGCGCACCGTTGCGCCAAACGCCCGCGCTGCGCTCGCAATCCGCTCATCGTCGGTGGCGATGACAATCTTCGACAAATACCGCGCTTCCGAGGCCCTTTCAAAGACGTGTTGCAGGATTGATTTTGAGGCTAGAGGGACGAGGGCTTTTCCAGGAAAACGGGAGGAGGCAAACCGGGCGGGAATAACGCCCAGAATTCGCGTTGGCACAATAGATCATACCACAAAGAAAGTGCATGATATACTGAAGTCGGTTGCGATTAAGAGGGGATGCCGCTATGGGTTCTAAGCATTTCCGGACAGCCCGGAACACCCTCTGCTGCGTCGCCTTCGCACTCGCGGTTGGGGCTGCGAGCGGAGCAGGTCAGTCCTCCAGTTCAAGCAGCGCTTCGAAAGCGATCGACGCCAAAGCCGACATCAAAACTCAAAAGCCGACCTCATCCGATCCGAACGTCTCCATCACACCCCGTATCCGGCCCGCCCCCGACGCCGGTAATGACCGCCGCGAAGCCAACATCCGCATCGATACCAACGTCGTCCTGGTCAACGTCTCCGTAACTACACCGCTCAATCAGTTCGTCACCGGCATGGAGAAGGAACACTTCCGCATCTTTGAAGATAAGGTGGAACAGAAGATCCAGACGTTTGGCAGCATCGACGCCCCCATCTCCGTCGGCTTGGTCTTTGACGCTAGCGGTAGCATGGGTCCCAAGCTTGTTAAGTCCCGCCAGGCCGCTTCCCAGTTCTTCAAAACCGCCAATCCAGACGACGAGTTTTTCCTTGTTCAGTTTAACGACCGCCCGGAACTTGTGGTCCCCTTCACCACCAATACGGAAGAGATCCAAAACCGTCTCACCTTTACGCAGGCCAAGGGCCGCACGTCGCTCCTCGACGCCCTTTATCTCGCCATGCATGAGATGAAGAAGGCCCGCAATCCGCGCAAAGCCGTGCTCATCCTCTCCGATGGCGGCGACAACGCCAGTCGCTACACAGAGAGCGAGATCCGGAACCTCGTTCGTGAAGCGGATGTCCAGGTCTACGCCATTGGTATCTTCGAGCCCATGGCATCGCGCGGCCGCACCACTGAGGAAATGTCCGGCCCGGGCCTGCTCAGCGAGTTGGCCGAACAGACGGGCGGTCGCCACTTCCCGGTCGACAACATCAACGAGTTGCCCGACGTCTCAGCCAAGATCGGCATCGAACTTCGAAACCAGTATGTGATCGGTTATAGTCCAATCAATCAGGAGCGTGACGGAAAGTACCGCCGCATCTCGGTGAAGCTGGTCCAACCGAAAGGACTGCCCCCGCTCCGCCCCACATTTCGCCAGGGATACTATGCACCTTCGCAATAATATAGCCGCGGGACTCGCCGCGGCCGTCCTGATGGTTCCGGTCTCTCTACGCGCCCAGGATGACCAAAGCACGTTCCGCGCGGATACCCGCCTCGTGGTGCTGCACGCCAGCGTTGTCGACGGCAAGGGCAACCTTGTTACCACCCTCAAGAAGGAAGACTTCAAGGTCTTCGAGAACCAGGTCCCTCAACAGGTAAAGGTCTTCCGCCGCGAAGATGTGCCGGTCTCGATGGGCCTCATCATCGACAACAGCGGCAGCATGCGCGACAAACGCAAGAAGGTGGAAGCGGCCGCACTGGCGCTGGTGAAGGCCTCCAACGCACAGGATGAAGTGCTGGTGGTCAACTTCAACGATGAAGCATATGAGGACGTCCCCTTCACCAACGACATCAAGAAGATGGAAGAGGGCCTCACGAAGATCGATTCCCGTGGCGGCACCGCCATGCGCGATGCCATCGACCTTGTCATCGATCACATAAAGACAAAAGCCAAAAAAGACAAGAAGGTGATTTTCATCGTCACCGACGGCAACGACAACACCAGTTCTGTGTCCCTCGAAAAGCTTGTCCAGAAGGCTCACAACAGTGAGATCGTGATGTACGCCATCGGTCTGTTGAGCGAAGAGGAGCACCGCGAAGAGAAGAAGGCCAAGCGCGCCTTGGATTCGCTAACGACAGCTTCGGGCGGCATCGCCTACTATCCGAAGGATCTGGCCGAGGTGGAGAAACTGGCGCTCCAGATTGCCCAGGACATCCGCAACCAGTACATCATTGCCTACTCGCCAACTAATCAGACCCTAGACGGCAGTTTCCGCCAGATTAAAGTCCAAACCAACGGTCGTAAGTACAGTGTTCGCACCCGCACCGGCTACTACGCCTCGCCGGACACACCTAAGCGGGCCGCCAACTAAGTGCTTGGGTACATGTGGAAGGCCTCTCGTGGCTACCGGCTCGCGCCCTGGCGCAGCCCCTATTTACGTTGGCGCATTGAGACATATTGGGGCATTCACGCCGAAACTCTCACCTTTCGCGACTTCTGGCGCTTCGTTTGGCAACACCGCCGCGAACTCCATCGCTTCCTCCG
>JBDTMC010000198.1:0-13050 GCA_039934475.1 Bryobacteraceae bacterium
CAGGTCGTACTGCTTCGCCAGCACTTTGCGCAGTTCCAAGCCACCGGTGGGATAGAGATGCAATTCTCCGAGGGCGCCCCGCATCGCCTCCACCGCCCGCGGCGACGGGCCCAGCGGATTCTCATTCGACGCCAACTTCACCACCCGGTCGAGACCGTACTCCCGCCTCACCTGCTCGGCATTTCGACCGGCGACATAAGGCCGCAGCGATTCGACATAAGGGGGAACGAGAGGCATGAAGGAAGACCCTAACCCGAGCATAATCGATCATTTCCCGCGATGCAAGGCATAGCACAACTTTAAGGAGGTGCTATCAATTTTTCGGGCCCGTCTCAGGCGTTCGGCTGATTGCCCGCGCCAGTCTCCGGGGTCCACAATTAAGCTGTCCCATGAGCGACGCCATCCAAGCCCTTACTGCCCTCGCCAGGGCGGCGCAGCAATCCATCCCCGACGATTCTCAAGTCGCCACGCCGCCGGTTCCCGAATCGATGGACGATATCGGTTTGCCCCAGTCTTATGTCGAGCAGGCGTTGCTGAAGACCCTCTACTTCCGCGGCGATTCCCTTGGCCGGGATCTGTCCACTTCCATGGGCATTAAATTCAGCTTGCTGGAGCCGGCCGTGGAATTTCTCAAGCGGCAGCATCTGGTGGAGGTGAAGCGGTCGCTCGGCATTGGCAACATGTCTTCGCACTTCGCCCTCAGTGAAAACGGCCGCGTCCATGCGCGCGAGTATCTGCTGAGCGATTCTTACGTCGGCCCCATCCCTGTGCCCCTGCGCCAATACGTGGCCGTGGTTCGCGCCCAGCGAATGAAGGACGATTGGCTGACGCAGGAAGCGCTGGAAAAGGCGTTCTCTCACATGGTGGTCAGCCGGCATGTGCTGGCTCAACTTGGCCCCGCCGTCAACGCCGGCAAAAGCTTTCTCATCTATGGCCAGCCGGGCAATGGCAAGACTTACCTCGCCGAAGGCTTGTTCCACATCGACACCCAGCCGATCTTTATCCCCTACGCCATCGAATACCAGGGCAACATCGTCCAGGTGTACGACCCCATCCAGCATCAGAAGATTGAAGATGCCCCCCCGGCAATGATGGCCGTCTCCGAGGATGCCGCTTACGACGGCCGCTGGTTCCGCGCCAAACGCCCCTTCATCGTCTCCGGCGGCGAACTGAACATGGAGATGCTCGACCTCAGCTACAATCCGGCGTCGCACATCTACGACGCTCCGTTTCAACTGAAGGCGAACAACGGCATCTACCTCATCGACGACTTCGGCCGCCAGCGCGTGACACCCACCGAGGTCCTGAACCGCTGGATCGTGCCCATGGAACGGCGCGTGGACTATCTCAATTTCCGCAGCGGCGGCAAAATGGAAGTCCCCTTCGAGACCTTCGTCGTCTTCTCCACCAACCTCCGCCCCGATCAACTGGGCGATGAAGCCTTCCTGCGCCGCATTCAATACAAGATGCTGGTTCGCAGTCCGGACGCCGGTGAATTTGCCACCATCTTCCGCCGTTTCTGCGTCTCGAAGGGCCTTCCCTGCGAGGAGTCGCTGCTGGCGCGCTTCATCGAGCAGCGCTACACCGCCACCACCAAACCGATGCGCCGCTGCCACCCGCGCGACGTCATCTCCCACGCCATCGATCTGATCCGTTTTGAACGCCTGCCGTTCGTCCTTACGGCTGAAGTCCTCGCCGAAGCCTTCGAAAGCTGCTTTGTGCAGGACGTGGAACAGTAGAACCCGGCGATAATGGAAGCACTGGGCTTCCACGCTTGAACATCGTCCTCATCTCAACGTACGACCTGGGCCGGCAGCCCTTCGGTCTCGCCTCGCCCACGGCTTGGCTGGAAGCGCGCGGCCACCGTGTCACACCCATTGACCTCACGCTGAGCCCCCTGCCCTCGCTAGTGGTCCGTGAAGCCGACCTGGTCGCCTTCTTTCTACCCATGCACACGGCCACGCGCCTCGCCGTGCCCGTGATCGATCGCGTCAAGCGACTCAACGGCAACGCCCGCCTGGCGGCCTATGGTCTTTACGCCCCGCTCAACGAAACCTATCTGCAGGAGCTGGGAATCCACCACGTTTTCGGAGGCGAATTCGAACCCGGCCTGGCTGCGCTTGCGGGCGGCGTCGCGCCGGCGCAGCCAATTGCCCTCGACCGCCTGACGTTCCTCACGCCCTCGCGCGCCGGTCTACCCGCTCTGTCCCGCTACGCCAAACTCCACATCAACGGAGAATGCCGGACCGCCGGGTACACGGAAGCCTCGCGCGGCTGCAAGCACCTCTGCCGCCACTGTCCGGTCGTCCCCGTGTACAACGGGACGTTCCGCGTTGTGCAGCAGGAAGTAGTGCTAGAGGATGTCCGCCGCCAGGTTGCCGCCGGAGCCGCACACATCACCTTCGGAGACCCCGACTTCTTCAATGGCCCCACGCACGCGATCCGTTTGGTGGAGGCCCTACACGCTGAGTTCCCCGCGCTAACTTACGATGTCACGATCAAGGTCGAGCATTTATTAAACCACCGCGATCTGTTGCCGGTGCTCGCCCGCACGAACTGCGCGTTTGTCATCACCGCCGTGGAAAGCGTACAGGACGATGTTCTGCTGAAGCTCGACAAAGGTCACACTGAAGCCGGTTTCATAGAAGCAGTAACCCTGTGCCGCGCCGCCGGCCTGGCTCTGACTCCGACATTCATCCCCTTCACCCCATGGACGACACGCGAGGGTTACTTGGGGTTACTCAGCGTACTGGCGCGCCTGGATCTCATCGACCACGTCCCACCCATCCAACTCGCCTTACGGCTGCTGATCCCCCAAGGCTCTCGCCTCCTGGAATTGGAAGAGATTCAAAGCGTAGTAAGCGGCTACGATCCCGCCGCGCTCTTACACCGCTGGCGACACCCCGACGAGGATATTGATGCGCTTGCCGCCAACGTCCTCCGCTTGGTCAACGAAACCCAGCGCGCCCGCGTGCCCCGCCGCGAGATTTTCGCCAGGCTGTGGCGCGCCGCGGCGGAAGATGTCGCGCTGCCGGAGAATTTCGACCTTTTGCCGCGCGCGGAGGTGCCGTATCTCGACGAGCCCTGGTATTGTTGAGCGGAACCCACGGAAGAGCAGTTAGCTCTTGTATAAGTCCTTGCCAATCTGGAGAAGCAGGTGATCGTCAGCAAACTCAATGCCGAACGTCAGCGCACGAACACAAAGCAGGGTTGCTGTGAAGGCAGGAACCCGGGGCGGCAGTCACTGGCTTCAGTCCCCTATCAGTAAAAGCTTGAACCGGTTACAGACGGGCTCGATACTAATGATCCGTACTTACAGATCCTAATCCACTATTCATGCGTTACTTGGAGCACCGGGCTCGCGGGGGGCAAAACACACCTGGTGAACCCAAGCTCGCTAAGCAGTTCTTAGAGGAGCTGGGTATTCAAGTCAGCGGTTCATCATGATGGAAAAGCCCTTCGCCTCAGCAAGCTGCTCGTCGGCGGTCACGAGAGTCAGGCCTAGAACCAAGGCGGTGGCCGCTAGGAAACGGTCGGCGGGATCGCGGTGAGGAACCTGGACGGTGTTGGATGCAAAGGCAATCTCGTGCGTTAGTGGGGCTTCGCGCAAGGATCCCGTCGCCATTGCCTGGCGCATCCAAGCCTCTGGCCCGCCTTGTAGTGATACTCGACCCTTCTGGCAGAGGGACACGATCTCCCAAACGGTGATCGGAGAGATCCACAGTTCGTTTTTCCTGTCAGCCAGTGCGCGTCTAACGCGAGGAGAGAGTCGATGCGATTCCAGTTGGCTCCACAGCCATATATGCGTATCCAGGAGCAGCTTCACGTCCGCTCAACATCCCATTCCTCGAGTGGGGTAGCAGGGGAAATAATGTCGCCAATTATCTCTCCAGTACCCGCCATGGATCCAATCCAACTGGATTTACGCGGTGGCGCAGACGGAGGAACAATTTCAGCGACCGGCACCCCGAACCGTGTTACCAGTATTGGTTTTTTGGTCTTCCGTACCTGATCCAATACCGCCAGACAAGTTGCCTTAAACTTCGAGATCGCGATTTGCTCCACGGTGTAATCCTCAAACAGAAGTTTACCATGGTCAAAGATCATGGTCCAAACTCGCATCATGGCCAAACATGGCAGTTCCCATCCCCACCAGCGTAGAATCGGACTGAGAGCCGCACTTCATGCCCCAACACCTCCTGCTCGTGGCCGCAACCACCGGCTACCAGACCCAAGCCTTCACCGAAGCTGCCCGCCGCCTGAACGTCACCGTCACCCTCGCCACGGATCGCTGTCACGTGCTCGAAAACCCCTGGGGGGATAACGCTATCCCTGTCCGCTTCGATACTCCCTATCCGACCGCGCTCTCTATCCTCGGCCGCTTTGACGCTATCATCGCCGTCGGGGATCAGTCGGCGCTGGTCGCTGCCATCGCCGCCCAAAACCTCGGGCTCCCATTCCATCCGGTCTCGGCCGTCGAAGCCTCGAAGAACAAGTACCTCGCGCGCGAACGCTTCCGCGCCGCTGGACTCCAGGTCCCGGGCTATTACAAAGTCCGCACCACCGCTGACCCCGTCGCGGCCGCCGCCCAAGCGCCCTATCCATGTGTCCTCAAGCCACTCGGCCTCTCCGCCAGTCGCGGCGTCATCCGCGCCAACACTCCTGAGGAATTCGCCGCTGCCTTCACCCGCATCCGGCGGTTGCTCGAAACCCCGGACATCCTACGCTTCAAGGACGAAGCCGCCCACCACATCCAAGTCGAAACCTACATCCCGGGGCGGGAATTCGCAATCGAAGGCTATGTGCAGGACGGCAACCTCCGGACCCTCGCCATCTTCGACAAACCCGACCCTCTCGAAGGCCCGTACTTCGAGGAAACCCTCTATATCACACCGTCCCGCGAACCCCAATCCATCCAGCAGGAACTCATCGAAACCACCCAGCGCGCCCTCACCGCGCTCGGCTTCACCAACGGTCCCGTCCACGCCGAACTCCGCTACAACCGCCAAGGCGCGTGGATGCTCGAAGCCGCCGCGCGGCCTATCGGAGGGCTCTGTGCACGCGCCCTTCGCTTCAACGGCGGCATATCTCTGGAAGAAGTCCTCGTCACCGCGGCGCTCGGCCAGGACCCCGGCTCGCTCAGCCTCGACGGGCCGTCCTCGGGCGTCATGATGATCCCCATCCCCAAACCCGGCGGCCTATACCTCGACACCGCGGGAGTCGAAGAGGCCCGGGCCATCTCCGGCATTGAATCTGTCGAGATCACGGCGAAAACGAGCCAACTGCTCCTCCCGCTTCCGGAAGGCGCTTCGTACCTCGGCTTCCTCTTCGCACGCGCCGCCACACCGGACGCCGTGGAACAAGCCCTCCGCAGCGCTCACGCCAAGCTAAGCTTCACGTTCGCCGAGGCGCTCCCCACGCTCCCCGGAACATTCCTCCGCCAGGAAGCGTAAATTCAACAGGTAACCGGTCCAAAAGGAGGGCCGCTCATGACTCTCTGCCGCCGCACGTTCTGCGCCACACTCTTCGCCGCCCTCACGCTCAGCGCCCAGACAAAGGGTCTACAAGGCCACTGGTCCGGTGCGATTGAAGTCCCGGACCAAGCACTGGCGGTGGAAGTCGATCTCGATCAGACCGCGAAGGGCTGGATTGGCGCCATCTCCATTCCCGCCCAAAATGCCACCGGCATCCCCCTCGATCAGATCTCCCGCGACGGTGGCAAGGTAAGCTTCCACATCAACGCCGGAGCAAGCGGACCCACCTTCACCGGGACCATCTCGGAAGACGGCAAGACCATCAGCGGCGACTTCGGCCAAGCCGGGCAAACCATGCCCTTCAAGCTCACACGCAATGGAGAAGCGAAGGTGGAACTGCCCAAGGCTAGCCTGGCCATCGCCAAGGAGTTCCTCGGAGATTGGGAAGGCACGCTGGAGGCCGGTCCTCAAACTCTCCACCTCATCCTCAAACTATCGAATGGTGCCGACGGAGCCAAAGGCACCCTCGTCAGCATCGATCAAGGCGGCGTTGAGATTCCTGTCACATCCATCGAAACGGCTCAAACCAAGTTGACGCTGGTGGTGCATGCGGTGGGAGGAGGCTTCAAAGGCGAGATCAACAAGGAGGGAACGGAACTGGCGGGATTATGGTCACAGGGTGGCGCCGAACTTCCCCTCAAGTTGAAGAAGTCCGGCGCCAAATAGCCGGTTAGCGGCGACGTCCGCCCCAACCGCCACCCCAACCACCCCAGCCGCGGCCCCAACCGCCGCCGTAGTAGCCAAAGGACGGTCCCCAGTAGTAACCGGGGTATGCGTAGGGATAGCCATAACCCCAGCCCGGTCCCCAATACCCAGAGGATCTGGGAGCCACGGCGTAGGTACGCCGCTGCAACTGTTTGCTAGGTTCATAGTCCCCCGACTGCGGAGGTTGGAACGCATAGCTCGACCGAGCCGTGTTGATGGTTAACGGAGCCACCGTACGGAACGTGATCGGAGTCTCCGGATAGATCTCCGTCGGGTGTCCGCGGGTCAGCAGCACGCCCACGGTACCCGCCACAGCACCGCCGATCGCACCCATGCCCGCGCCAAACCCGCCATCGGCCGCCGCGCCAATGGCCGCTCCCACTCCGGTACTTGCCACGATGCCGGCAGCGTCACGCCCCTTCGACGTCCCGCCTGCATACTGAACCAATTGCGACCGGATCGGAAGTTGCTGCCCGTCCACCAAGGCCATTTCCGTCACTTCCACGCCCAGATGTGACGTCCCCTTGGCGCGCCCCGCCTTCACCGCTTCGCTCACGCGGCCTTCCACCATCTGGCCGCGCCGGGCCACTACCAGACCGTCCACGATCACAGGGCGATCTAACGTCGCCTCAAAACGGTCTCCGCTCGCGTTGTGGTCGCTGGAAAGAGGCTGGTTCACCCGAACTGTAATCCAAGTGCCCGCCGGGACCACAATCTGGCCCGGAACGGTGGCGGCAGGAGCACCCGAATCCCGCCGGGTCTCACTAAACCGCCGCCACCGCCCTCCCTGCGCCGCTCCTGGAGGTGGAGCCGGCTCAGCCCGATCTTGCCCGTTCGCCCGCTCTTGCCCGTTCGAAGGAGGCGCGTTCTCCGGTTCCTGTTCTTGTCCCCACACCGGCATTGTTTGCCATAAAGCACCGGCCAGTACGGCCGACGCCAAGATTATTGTTCTCTTCTTCATCAGGAGAATCCTCTGCTCCTCTCCTTGCAGATCAGTTGCCAAAACTTAACTTGTTGTAATGAAAGGATGTTCAGCCATCTACCCTTGGCCTGTCGCAACCAGCGTGGTGGATTTGGGCCACCAGCTACAGCGAACCGAAGGGGAGACGGCCGGCCCGGATGGCCTCTGCCTGAACCTCAGTGAACGGCTCTTCCGCCAGGTCTGCATCCAGATGCATCACTCGAAAGAACCGCGCAATGTAGCGCATGCGTTGATTTAGGCTCGACCAGTCTTCAGCAGCACAGTGTGCATCGTCGCCATCGAACCGGTCCAGAAGTGCCTTTAGCTCCGGCAGGTCAACTTTTTCAAGAATTTGCGGACAGGGCAGATCGATGTCCGCCGAAAGTACCAGCATTCGTCCGGGAAGGCTCAGCGTCATCAGCCTCTCTGTGATCAACCGCCGCGCCAGCATCAACCCGAACGAGGAGAGTGGCTTCACGGCGATACCCGCGGCCACGGCAAGAACGGCTACACGAAGGCCCGGAGGCGCAAACACCACCAGCACCCGCTCGCCCAGATTACGTACGCTCAGCACGGGGTCTTGCATGGCTCGCACAATCAGCGGTTGCGCCCGCACCTGCTCATGCCAGGCGAGTTCCACGTTGGCGCAATACTGGAGTTGGGTCCGCCGCGCGGTATCGGGCTCGGTGATGGCGTGCGTATAGTGAGCGAACGCCGGCGCCAGCGGACCATCCACCTCCAGCCCGTTCAGATACGTGGCAAACGCACGCGCGATCTCACGAAAGATCATCTGGTTGCCTTCAGCCAAGGCAGCACTGGCGGCTTCAATGGCATCCAGTGGACCAGGAATGGCCCGCACCAGCCGCCCCAATCGAGTCTCTGGACTCAGTAGCCCGCGACGCAAGAGGATCCGCCACAGTGACTCCGTCGGCCGCAACCAGCTTGAAGGAACCCGCAGTTGCCGGTGCAGATTCGCAGTCAGATCCTCACCGCGAATGGTTTGCCCAGCCTGTTTCGAAGCCCACACCGCGAACAGCAACCAATTTGAAAACCCCGGCGCGCGCGCTTGCATCGCCAGCGCGAGGTCATGGTAACCCAACGTGATCGCGCCGTTCCGGAGGACCGGATCCGGCATCGCAGCAATTCGATCGACGTCTTCTGGCGTTAGCATCACAACGTCCCTAAGTGCAGTGCGACAATCCCAAACGTCAGCCGTTCAAACTCCACTTTTCGAAACCCTACTTCTCGCATCTCCGCAGCCAACTCCTCCGCCCCGGGGAACTTCCGCACGGACTCTGGCAGGTAGCTGTAGGCTTCCGACGATCCGCTGATGGCGCTCCCCAATCGCGGCAGAATCTCCCGCGAGTAGAACTCATAAAAAGTACGAAACGGCGCATTCGGAGGTCTCGAAAATTCTAAGATCGCCGCCACGCCGCCCGGCCTCAACACCCGCCTTAGCTCTTCCATCCCTTTGTGGTAGTTGGCGAAGTTCCGGAACCCAAACGCCACCGTCACCAAGTCCAGTGAATGGTCAGCCAGGGGCAAGCGCAGAGCGTCGGCCTCGAATAAGACCGCACGCGCCCGCTTGCGTGCAATCTTGCCTTGCGCCGTGGTCAACATGGGATGGCAGAAATCGCTGCCATACACCATCGCTCCCCGGCCCGCCTCCAGCGCCAGCAGCAAATCACCCGTCCCACAGCACAAATCCACCACGCGCGCGTCGGGCCGCTCCAGAATATGCCGCACCCTCTTCACCGTCCGCGCGCGCCAGTAACGGTCAATCTGAAACGACAACAGGTGGTTCAACAGGTCGTACCGATGCGCCACTTGCCCGAACATTCCTCTCACCCAACGCGCCGCCTGTTCTTCGGTGGCAGCGCCCGGCGGAGTGGTTCCGGAACTCTTCATGCCTGCGCCGTCCTCATCTTTAACGCCGTTCGCGTGGCCTCCAGAACCAGCGCCGGATCCACTCCCGAAACGACCTTGGTCTCGCCGATCGCCGTCGCCAACACAAAATGCACTTTGCCCTGGATTGACTTCTTATCGCTCCCCAACCGCGCCACCAGATTCTCTGCGCTAATGCCGTGTAACGGCGGAATCGGCCCATAGAAATCGATCGCCTGCAAAATATCGACAGCATCCTCAGCCGAGAGGTGCCCGGTGATGTGCGAAAGATTGGTCGCCGCATTCATGCCAAACGCCACCGCCTCGCCGTGCAGGAAGCGCGAATACTCAGTCTCCGCCTCCAGCGCGTGTCCAATGGTGTGGCCGAAGTTTAGGATGCGCCGCAGATTGCTCTCCTTTTCATCGGCAGAAACCACATCCACCTTTACCTTCACGCTGCCCGCGATCAGCGAATCCACGACATCCGGAACACGCGACAGGACGTCGCCCGGATAACGTGTCATGGAGTCGAACAACAGCCGGTCGCGAATGATCCCAGCCTTCAGAATCTCGAACAGCCCGGCCCGGTATTCCCGCGCCGGCAGCGTCTTCAACACGTCGGGGTCTATCAACACAGCCAGCGGTTGGTGAAATGCGCCAAACAGGTTCTTTCCAGCGTGAAGGTTCACGCCTGTCTTACCGCCAATGGCCGCATCCACCTGCGCCAGCAAGGTAGTCGGAACCTGAATCACCGGGATTCCGCGCATAAACGACGCCGCCAGAAACCCGCCCATATCCGTGGCAATGCCGCCGCCAAACGCCACAATCACGCTCGACCGGTCCCCGCCCGCCTCCACCATCTGCTCCGCCATCGCCTCCACCGTGGAGACCCGTTTGTGCGGTTCGCCGTTGGGAAACGTCAGCACGCGGTGGTTCCTGCCATCCAACGCGCGTTTAATTGGTTCCCCGTGCAACTCCCACACATCCGAAGTAGTGACGACGAAAATGGTCCCAACCCGGCTGGGAAGAAACTGAGACAAACGGGCCAAAACTCCCCGTTCGACGTGGACGGGATAACGCTCGCGGGGCGTCTCAACGGTAAACACTGGCATACCTACACTTGTAGCATGGGCCCCCACAACATGGGAGGTGTAACATGGGATCGGCGAGGTACTAAAGCACTGTTGGACACGGATTTTCTGGTGATTGGAGCGGGTGTCGCGGGTCTTCGCGCAGCCATAGAACTGGCGCGCGCCGGCCGTGTGCTGGTAGTGGCGAAAGACAGCCTCCGGGAATCCTCTTCGGAATACGCCCAAGGCGGCATCGCCGTCGCGCTCAACGACGACGACGATGTAGAGATCCACGAACAGGACACCCTCAACGCCGGCGACGGGCTCTGCGACCGTGCCGCCGTCCACACGCTGGTGGAAGAGGGGCCTCACGGCATCCAGCAACTCATTGAATGGGGCGCCGAATTCGATCGCGAAGGCTCAAAGCTCCTCTTCGCCCGCGAAGGCGCCCACTCCCGCAGCCGTGTCCTCCACGCCCACGGCGATTCCACAGGCCAGGAAATCGCGCGCACGCTGTACACGAAAGCCGCCTCTCTTCCCAACGTCAGCTTCCACAGCTTCGCCGCTGTCACCGATCTTCTCCTCCAAGACGGAACCGTTTGCGGCGTCCGGGTGTTGGAGCGCGGTAGCGGAGAACTGGCTTCTCTTCGCGCCCGCGCCGTCCTGCTGGCCACCGGAGGCCTCGGCCAGGTCTACCTGAACACCACCAACCCGCCCGTGGCTACCGGGGACGGAGTCGCCATGGCCTGGCGCGCCGGTGCCGCCATCGGCGATATTGAGTTCGTCCAATTCCACCCCACGGCTTTGCACATTGAGGGGGCGCCCCGATTCCTGCTCTCTGAAGCGCTGCGCGGCGAAGGCGCGACGCTGCTGAACTCCGCCGGGGAGCGCTTCATGGACCGTTACCATCCGATGGCCGAACTGGCGCCGCGCGATGTCGTCTCGCGATCCATACTGAGCGAGATGCGGCGCACCGGCGCACCTCACGTCTTCCTCGATCTTTCCCACCGCGAGCCCGGCTTCGTCAGCCACCGCTTCCCGCGCATCTACGAGACTTGCCTCCTCTACGGCATCGACCTGGAGCGGCAGGCCGCGCCCGTGCACCCCGCGGCTCACTACGCGATGGGCGGCGTCAAAACCGATCTTCATGGCCAGACGAACATCGAAGGCCTCTTCGCGGCCGGCGAGGTCGCCTGCACCGGAGTCCATGGTGCGAATCGCCTGGCGTCCAATTCCCTGCTCGAAGGTTTAGTCTTCGGCGCACGAGCGGGCGAAGCAATGGCCGCCCAGGCCTCCCGCCCTCTTCGCAAACCCGAACCCACCTCCGCGCCAACAGCCCTCGGCCTTCCTGCGGAAGAGGTCCGCACGATCGCCTGGGAACAGTGCGGCATCCTGCGGGACGCAACAGGCCTACGCCAAGCCATCGCCCACCTCAGCACCCAGCCTGCCAGCAGCCTGCAGCAGGTGGCCCTTCTCATCGCGCGAGCCGCCCTCGCCCGCGAAGAGAGCCGCGGAGGCCATTTCCGCATCGACTTCCCCCATCCGCGCCCGGAATTCCAGAAGCACAGTCTGTTACAGAGGACATCCGAAGGCGTCACCTTCGAAGTCTAGGCAGCTTACTCAAGCCCCGCGCTTGTTCCGGCGAATAAATCGCGGTTGCCGCAATCCGCTGCCTCCCCGCCCCCGTATATGGAGAGGACGAAGGGAGTGGCGCCGCCCTCCAAAGGCCAGCCATCCCCACGTTCGACCTTGACCTACAAGCTGAGGAGGCTTTCTCCGTGCACAGATTGAAAACGGCGGCCGCGTGTGCCTTTGGCGCGCTGCTCGCGCTTGCGCCTGCAAACACCCTGCTCGCTGCCAACCATCGGGAAGCGCCGATTACGGCGATCGACCATACCGCTGACATCACAGACTGGTATACGTTTGTCAGCTACTCCAACACGCGCCATCTGGTGATGGTGCTCAACGTGGACCCTCTCCTGGAGCCCTCCAACGGCCCCAATTACTTTCCGTTCGATCCCAATGTGCGCTATGAGATGCACATCGACAATAACAACGACGGGCATGCCGACGACATTGTCTTCTATATCCGCTTCACTACGGAGAACCGTGGAGGCGCTTTCCCCGGCTTGTTTACGTCCGCCGTCGGCGGCGTCGCCGGCATCCCGCCCATCACCGCACTGGACGGCCCCGGTTCTGACGGTCTCGCACTGCGCCAGTCCTACACCATAACCATGGTGAAGAACGGCGTCATGACAGACCTGACGGGCGGGCGCAAGCTGTATGCCGTTCCTTCCAATGCCGGTCCGCGCACCATGCCGAACTACGCCGGGTCTGGCGGCGCGCCCGGGCTCTATCAACAGGGAGTATTCGCTCTCGATAACAACATCACTGTCTTCGCCGGCACCGTGAACGATCCATTCTTCATCGATCTTGGCGCCGCCTTTGACTCAGTGAACTTCCGCATGGCCACTGGCGGCGGTGTTCTGCCTGCGAACATCGAGGCCGATGACAAGCGCAACTACGCACCCGACAGCGTGGCCGGGTTCAACGTCAACAGCATCGTGCTTGAGATCCCGCTCAACCTTGTCACCGTTGATGGCAAGCTCCATATGGCCACCGAAAAACAGGCTGTGATCGGCACCTATGGCGCAACCTCGCGCCAGCAGTACACGGTGCGCCAGTCGCCCAATCCGCTTACTACCGCCGGCCCGTGGCAACAGGTGCAGCGCATGGGCAACGCGCTGATCAATGAGCTCATCATCGACAACGGCGCAAAGGATCGTTTCAGCATGGACGATCCCGCCAACGACAGCCAGTTCGCCAGCTATGTCCTCAACCCGCTGCTGGCGGGCGTTTTCGGATCACTTGGCATCCCAGTCGCGCCGGCGCCCCG
>JBDTMC010000199.1:0-12982 GCA_039934475.1 Bryobacteraceae bacterium
TGGTGTACAAGGTGGACGCGACGGGCCGTGAGGCGGTGTTGTATAGCTTTACGGGCGGAGCCGATGGGAGCCATCCCAATGCCGGCGTGATTGCGGATGCGGCAGGCAACCTGTACGGAACGACCTCCGGTGCGGCCGGAAACCTGGGAACAGTGTACAAATTGGACACAGCCGGGCAGGTGACGGTGCTGTATCGCTTTTCGGGGGGAGCGGATGGAAGCCAACCCTATTCCGGTTTGATCCGCGATGCGGCGGGCAATTTCTACGGGACTACTTTGTACGGCGGCACCGCAGGCGTGGGAGTGGTTTACAAGCTGGATGCGGCCAGTCACCAGACGGTGCTCTACCAATGAGACCGTGCTGCACAGCTTCACCGGCGGCACCGATGGAGGCCGTCCTCTGGGCGGCGTGATTGGTGACGCTGCCGGCAACCTCTATGGGACGGCCAGCACGGGCGGGACCCGAGGCACCGGAGTGGTCTTCAAACTCAAACGGCCGTAGAGGTGTCAAATGGGCGGCGCGTTGGAAGAGCTTCGTCTGGAAGGTTCTCCGTTCGCGTACGGATTTTAGATTCGTGCATACGGTGCAACGCGGGACCAGTTTCTTGCGTCGTTGTGATACTTGGCGGTTTCGATGCCAGCGGCGCCGTGGCTGTGATCTATAGGCGCCGTGGCTGTGATCTATAGGCTCCGTGGCTGTGATCTATAATTGAGGCAAGGTTTTCATCCCAATATGACCCGCAGACCCGTGCTTCGCATTTTCGCCGTGCCCCTGTGCGCTGCCGCGGTGGCGGCGGGTTCCCTGGTTTGGGGGCAGACGCCGGCAGCGGCTCCAACTCCGGCCCCCGGCAAGAACATTCCCGGTCCTGCCGCCGCCCACAACGCCATCAAGGTCTCGGTCAACGAAGTCATCGTGCCCGTTACCGTCACCGACGAAAAGGGTCGCTTCGTCTCCAACCTCGAAAAGGCCGACTTCAAGATCTTCGACGAAAATAAAGAGCAGAACATCAGCTACTTCACCCGTGAGCGCAATCAGCCCGTGGTGGTTGGCTTCCTGCTCGACATGAGCAATTCCCAGCGCCTGCAATGGGCGAAGTTTCTCGAAGCGGCTCAGGAACTCGTCGTTACGCTCCTCCCCGGTGGCGATCCCAAGTACAGCGGCTATCTCATCACCTACTCCACCGATGCCGAACTGGCTGTCGATACCACTAGCGACCCGGAGAAGCTGCTCGACAAGATCCGCAAGCTCAAACCCGGCGGCGGCGCTGCCTTGTACGACGCCATCTACATGGCCTGTACCAGCCGTAACCTCGTCAAAGGCGAGCCCATCGAACCCCGCCGCGTCCTCATCGTCATCGGAGACGGCCACGACAGCGCCAGCAAGAAGACCCTCGACGAAGTCCTCGAAATCGCGCAGCGCAACCTGGTCACCATCTATGGCGTCAGCACCACCTCCTTCGGCTTCGTTGTGGAAGAAGAAAAGAATCTCGTCCGCCTCGCCGAGGAAACCGGAGGCCGCGTCGAGTACCCTCTGCAAAACGTCTATAAGGACGTCTCGGGCTATCTCTCCACGCCCTCGGATGAAGGCAACTACGCGCTGAAAGTCGGCACCGGCGGCTATGCCGGAGCCATCGCGCAGGGTCTGTTCAACGCCGTGGCGAATGTCACCGGCGAAGTGACCACGCAATACATCCTTCGCTACATCCCGCAGGACACCGATGTCTCCAAGCCGTTTCGCAATATCCGCGTGGAAGTGAACCTTCCGAACGTCAAAGTCCGAGCCCGTAAAGGTTATTACGCCATCGCCCCCTAACCGATAAGGCAAACAGGAGCCCCCCCATTGACAGCCACCACCACGGCCCACTACAGCATCCTCGAGGTGTGCTGGCCCGGGGCTGCGGCTGACAACGCCGGAATCTTGCTCGTAGATCCTGAATCCGGCCGCGCGCGGGTCCGCCTGCGGCGCGACTGGGAAGAGATCATCGACGACGACGATGACCGCGAGGTCTTTGCCCTTTTGCAGCAAGACCTGAACCGCTGGATCGAAGAGACCAGCCCGGCCGAAGTATTGCAGACGCTCGAAGACCGGCTTTCCAACGTCCTTCGCATCAGCGAACGCGAAGCGGTCGCCGTGGACGACTTCGACCGCACCCTAACCCGCCTCTACAATCGCCATATCCAATCGAACGTCATCCCGTTCCGCACGCATCTCCCCCTCTATTCGCTGCGCGCGGCCGCGGGCGGCTATGGCGAAGACCGCGCCGTCAACCACGAAGATTGGGTCGAAGTGCCCGCCGACATGGCCCTCTCGGAAGATCAGTTTGTGGCCCACGTCGATGGCGACTCCATGGAACCCCTCATCCCCGCCGGAAGCTTGTGTATCTTTCGCAAGCCGCGCGCCGGTTCCCGCCAAGGCCGCATCCTCCTCGTGCAGCATTTCGGCACGGTGGAAGGCGGCGGCGAAACGACCGTGAAGCGCTGGCGCAGCGAAAAAGTCCAGTCCGAAGACGGCTGGTCGCACGAGCGCATCATCATGGAACCCCTCAACCAGCCGAAGCATCAGCCCTGGCTGCTGTCGCCGGAACAACAAGAAACCCTTCGGGTCATCGGCGAATTCGTCAGCGTCTTGTGACCTTCCACGGACGCCGGTTGCGATTCGGATTCCGTCCGCAAGATTCTCTGCGCTTCCCGCCGGGGAAAGCGGGAAACACGCTCAGAGGCGCCTTCGGCCTCGTTTCGAATCCCGAACTCTTCGCGCCAAAGAACACCGGCGGCCCCAGTGGTCTAGCCGATCCGCCCCGCTCCTTCGTCTTCCGCGCCCATCACCTCGACGGGCGGACGATTCCCCCTAAAGACTACTTCCACTTCGATGTCCACCTCTTCGACACTTCCCTAGCAAGGGAGCGGGAATTCAAACAAGCGATGATAGAACTAGCCGCCGCCGGCCTCGGTCCTGATCGCGTCCCGCTGACGCTCGTTGATCACTCTTCAGAGCTGATCGCTGTGCCGCTTGCCCCAACCTCATCCCTGGCCCGTCTTCGGCTCCTCTTCCTCACCCCCACCGAACTCAAAACCCAAGGCGAAACCGTCGCTCAGCCCTACTTCGGGCCACTCTTCGCGCGCATCCGGGACCGCGTCGCCACATTGCGCGCTCTGTACGGAGAAGGTCCGTTGGACCTCAATTTTCGGCTGTTAGCGGAACTCGCGGAACAGATTCAAATGACCCGTTGCGACATTCGGCACGAAGATGTCGAACGCCGCAGCAGCCGCAGCGGCCAGCGCCACCCTCTCGGCGGCTTTGTCGGCGAGGCCGTCTATGAAGGCGACCTCTCCCCGTTCTTAGGCTGGCTGCGCGCGGCTGAGTTCTGCGGCGTCGGACGGCAGACGGTTTGGGGTAAGGGTGTCGTTCAGATCGCTACTTGATCTTGGAGTAGTCGGCCGGCGAAAGAAAAGTGCTGTCCACCTTCGCCACAAGCTTGCCGTCCTTCTCCGATTCCGCCTGCACCTTCTTCCACACTGGGTCGTTGCGGAAGTCGTCCCAGGATTTCTTCGCCGCTTCACGATCCGGGAAAGCCAGGATGTAGGTCAGCGTGTCTTTCGAAGCCGGCTCGTCCGTCGGAACCCAGTAGCCGATGTTGGTCATCCCATGCTTTTCGAAAAGCTGGATCGTGTGGTCGCGAAACCGCGCTTGCAGGTTCGGCAGCTTTCCTTCGTTGCAGTGGTACGTACGAAGCTCGAAGACGCGGTTGGCGTCGGCCCGGACCGTACGTTCGGAGCCAAACCAGAAGCCGGCCGAAAAAACCGCGGCGGCACACAGGGTGGATAGCGCAAGTTTCTGAATCATGGACCCGATTGTATCTCAGCAAGCAGGCGAGGAAACCGCCAGAGCCACGCCGCCGTCGTGAGTACAGAAGAAGATGACGCGCGCATACAA
Organism: Bryobacteraceae bacterium; assembly: GCA_039934475.1. Lineage (GTDB taxonomy): Bacteria > Acidobacteriota > Terriglobia > Bryobacterales > Bryobacteraceae > JBDTMC01. Next base: position 3,934 of record JBDTMC010000199.1, read on the forward strand.
TCGGATCATGTTCCGCTCGCTGCTATTGGCCACCTTGACGCTAGGGATGGCAGTCGCCGCGCCTCAGGCGCCGGCAACGAAGAAGACGGTTGGCAAGAAGACGCCCGCTGCGGCCGCCGAAGCCGGGCCTCCCCAGTGGAGGATCGAAAGCATCGTTGTGGAAGGCAACAAGAACTACTCCGCCACGCAGATTTTGCAGGTGTCCGGGCTCAAAATCGGCCAGGCGGCCACCAAACCCGACTTTGAAAAAGCGCGCGAACGGTTGATCGCCTCCGGAGCGTTTGAGAACGCCGGCTATCGCTATGAGCCCTCGGCGGCCAATACCGGGTATGCCGCCACCGTCACGGTGCAGGAAGTGCAGCCAGTGTATCCGTACCAGTTTGAGGATCTTCCCGCCGATCCTAAGGAACTGGAAGCGGCCCTCCGCCAGTCCGACCTGCTCTTTGGACCGAAAATCCCTGCGTCGGAAACCATCCTTAAACGGTACTCGGTGGCCCTCGAACAGTATCTCGCCGCGAAAGGCTTTAAGGATAAAGTATCCGCCCGGGTAAGCCTCGAGAACTTCAATGATCTGGTCGTGATCTTCCGTCCCGCCATAGGCGCCATCACCGTTGCCGAGGTTCGGTTTACAGGCGCCGTCATCATCCCGGCCGTGGAGTTGCAGCGTGCCATCCACGGCGTCGCCATCGGCTCCATCTACCAGGAATCCCGCTTCCGGCAATTCCTCGAAATGACCATCCGGCCGCTCTACGAAGATCGCGGCCGCGTCAAAGTGGCCTTCCCAAAAGTGACGACTGAGAAAGCCACTGATGTCAAAGGCGTCATCGTCACCGTCGCCGTCGTCGAGGGTGACAGCTACAACCTCGGCGACGTCAGCATAGTCGGTGCCGGCGCGAAAGTGAAGTTCAAAACCGGCGAGCCGTTCAGCATCACTGCCCTCCAGACCAGCATCGACCAGATTCTCGCCCAACAACGCCGCCAGGGTTATATGAAGGCCTCCGCGGCCGTCGACCGCGCCTTCGACGAAAAGAAGAAGCTGGTGAACGTGACCATCCGCGTAACGCCGGGCACTCAGTACACTTTCGGCGAGTTGGAGATCGCCGGCCTCGACATCATCGGCGAGGCCGCTATGAAAAAGATGTGGGGCCTCGAGGCCGGCAAGCCCTTCGACGCCAATTACCCCGATACCTTCCTCCGCAGTGTCCGCGACGGTGGTCTGTTTGATAACCTCGGCGAGACTAAGGCTGTACCCAAAGTAGACGAGGAGACGAAAACTGTGGACGTAACACTCCTCTTCCGTGGGGCTCCCGCGCCGGAAGGACAACGAAGCCGCCGTCGCAGGCGTTGAACGGCAGTCGTTTCAGGTCAACAGGATACACTTCCCGGTAGTGACATATACCGAATTGCGGAACCGCCGTACGGGTACTCCCCGTATGTGTTTGACAAATCATGTAATCTACTGTGTGGGCATGAGTTGTCCGGCTGGCACCAAAACTGCTCTGGGTTGAGCGGCCGGGTGTAGCTGGACGGAAGACATCGGGGAACACTTGAAGGAGCTGAAGAGCCAACTCGCGGGAGCGCTGCTCGTCATCGTGACGGCGGCCCTCGTCATTGCTGCCTTCATCAACTTCCAGCAATTGCGCCGTTTCCGCCTCCCCGATGACGGCGTCACCTGGGTCGAGCGCACCATCAACGGGCAGGAACACGTCGAGGCCTTGCGCGTCGAATCCGGCGGGCCGGCCGCCAAGGCGGGTCTCCGCGACGGTGATCTCCTGGTGAGTATCAAAGGCGTGGCGATCGAGAAAGCCACCGATGTCCCGCAGGTCCTGTTCAGCGCCGGTGTCTGGCGAAAAGCCGAATATAAGTTCAGCCGCGATGGCGTCGAAGCGCAGGCCTCGGTTCTGGTGCGCGAGGCGGACCCATCCTCGCCGATGTTCTACCAGTACGTCGTCGGCGGCGCCTACCTGATCATCGGCTTGTTCGTCTATTTTCGCCGTGGCAACGCCCACAAGTCCATTCACTTCTACCTCATCTGTCTGGCGTCGTTCGTCATGAGCGCGTTACACGCCACCGGCAAGCTGAACCTCTTCGATCAGGCGATCTACCTCGCAAACTACACCGCTTCGCTGCTGGTGCCGGCCCTGTTTCTCCATTTCTGCCTTACGTTCCCGGAGACGCCGCGCGGGCTGCGAGGGGCCCGGGCCGCGCTGCTGTATGTGCCTTCGGCTCTCCTGCTGCTGCTGTTCTGGGGCGTCTCGATGGGGTTCCTCGTAATTCCCACCGTGTCTTTGATCGAGCAGCGGTGGCTGATAGACCGAGGTAGCCTGCTTTATCTGGCCGCGATGTACCTGGGCGGCGCCGTTGTCCTGAATCGGAATTATCAGCGCATGGAAGACACCATGGTGCGCCAGCAGTTGAAGTGGCTGCGCAACGGCGCACTGCTCGGTGCTGTCCCGTTCGTAGCGGGTTACGTCATTCCCTACGCTTTAGGCGTGATTCCCAATCGCTTCATGGACGTCACCACGCTCACGCTGGCGCTCATCCCGCTCACTTGGTCCTACGCCATCTTCCGCTACCGCCTCATGGACGTCGACGTGATTTTCCAGCAGGGTTACGTCCACACTCTGGCCACCCTATCGGTTCTAGGCATTGTTTACGGTCTCATCCTGACGCTCGGGAAGTTCGAGGAACTTAGCCCCACGGCATTCGTGTTCCTGATTCTGATGGCGACCTTCATCTTCCAGCCCATCCGCAATTGGATCCAGGAAGTGTTGGATCGCAACTACTTCTACAAAGACAAATACGACTACCGCATGACGCTGATCGAGTTCGCTCGGGAACTGAGCTCGGAAACCGATCTCTATCACATGCTGGAGTCCGTTGCGGAGCGCCTCACCGGCACCCTTTCCATTCAGCACATGTCTTTCTTCCTCTTCAATGAGGACCGGGGCGAGTTTGAACTGGAAATGCAGGCCGGACGCAAGACGGCTGCCGTGCGCTACGATCTCGACCTCAGCTTCCTCAAGGATGAGGCTCCGGAACGTCCCTATCTCTTCTTTGAACGCACCCGTCAGACCTTGGACGTAGTGACGCAGGAAATGCCGGCGAGTGTACGCCACACCATCGCTGAGCTCGATCTCACCTACTATATCCCGTGCCGTCACCGCGGACGCAACATCGCCTACTTGGGCGTCAGCCGGACAACCAAGGGCGACTTCCTTTCCAGCGACGACGTCGAACTGCTTCAAACCCTCAGCGGCTACGTCGGAATCGCCATTGAGAACTCCCGCCTCTACCGCAGTCTGGAGCACAAAGTCGTCGAGTACGAGCGCCTGAAGGAATTTAGCGAGAACATCGTTGAATCTATCAACGTGGGCATTCTGGCGGCCGACCTCGATGACCGGGTGGAGAGCTGGAACAACCAGATTGAAAAGCTAACCGGTATTTCGCGCGAGATGGCTGTCGGCCAGAGGCTCAGTGACTTGTTCCCGGAAACGCTGTGCAACCAGTTCGATGCCGTGTCCGGACGCACTGGCATCCACCATATCTATAAGTTTGTGCTTCGCGCGCGCGACCTCCCGGTACGTGCCGTTTCCATGGCCGCCAACGGCCATTCGAATGGATACAGCAACGGTAACGGTCACGCTACGATGGTTGCCGTCGCCCCCGCGCCACGCGAATCGACGCTGAACGTCGCCATTGCGCCGCTCATCTCTAAGGACCAGGAGCAGATCGGCCGGCTGGTGATTTTCGACGATGTCACGGACCGCGCCGAGTTGGAGCGCCGTCTGGTACAGGCCGACAAGCTCAGTTCGATTGGCTTGCTGGCAGCCGGCGTGGCGCACGAGGTGAATACGCCGCTCGCCGTGATTTCCACCTATGCCCAGATGCTGGCCAAGCAAGTTTCCGGCGACGAGACCAAGTCCAAGATGCTCGAGAAGATCGCCAAGCAGACTTTCCGCGCCAGCGAAATCGTGAACGGTCTCCTCAACTTCTCGCGCACCTCGTCCACCGAATACGAGGAGATCGAACTGAATCGTGTTCTGCGCGAGACCGTCGGCCTGATTGAGCATCAGTTGCAGAAGGCGAGTGTCGAGGTGCGGCTGGACCTCGACGCCGCGCTCCCCGCCATCAAAGGCAACGCCGGTAAGATGCAGCAGGTGTTTCTCAACCTGGCGTTGAACGCACGCGACGCCATGGAAGGCGGCGGCACTCTCACTGTGCGAAGCTGGAGCGAGGAAGGCTCCGTCCATGTCGAAGTGGCGGATACCGGTTCCGGCATCACACCGGAACATGTGTCGCGCATCTACGATCCTTTCTTCACCACGAAGGGCGCGAAGAAGGGCACAGGGCTTGGCTTGGCGGTGACTTACGGAATTGTTCGAGAGCACGGCGGTACTATTGAAGTGAAGAGCCAGCCGGGCTTGGGAACACGATTCCTGCTCGAGTTCCCGCTGGTTCGCAAACCCGTCAATGCCTGAGAAATTTGCCCACCAAGATACCCAGCCCCTTAAGGGGCGAATCCTCATCGTCGACGACGAAGCCGACATCCGCGAAAGCCTGGCCACACTGCTGGAGTTGGAAAACTACCAGGTGGACATGGCGGTAAACGGCATGGATGGCATCCGCCGCATGGAGACAGGCAGCTTCGATCTCGTACTGCTCGATCTCATGATGCCTGACCTCTCAGGCCTCGAAGTCCTCGACGAAGTCCGCCAGCGCGATACAGAGACGCCCATCTTCATGATCACCGCCTATGGCAGCGTGGAGATTGCCGTTCAGGCGCTGAAGGCCGGCGCCAACGACTACTTCTCGAAGCCGTGGGACAACGACAAGCTGCTCATTGAGATCGACCGCATGATCTCCAAGGGCCGTCTGGAGCGCGAGAACACGCAGCTCCGCCGTGCCCTCAAGCAGCGTTACAGCGTCCCCAACATCGTCGGCAAGAGTGACCGCATGCTGCGCGTGCTCGACCTCGTTTCGCAGGTCGCCTCCAGCCGCTCGACAATCCTTATCACTGGCGAAACCGGAACCGGCAAGGAACTCATCGCCAAAGCGATCCACGCCAACTCCCCGCGCGCCGACCACAACTTCGTTCCCGTAAACAGCGGATCACTGCCGCCCGATCTTCTCGAATCCACCCTCTTCGGCCACGTCAAGGGAGCGTTCACGGGAGCTTTCGCCACGCGCAAGGGCTACTTTGAGACCGCCAATCAAGGGACGATCTTCTTCGACGAAATCGGCAACATCGGCATGGAGACGCAAGCCAAACTCCTGCGAGTCATTCAGGAGAAGGAGTTCATGCCCCTCGGCTCCACCGACACCATTCGAGTAGACGTCCGCATCCTCACCGCGACCAATGCCGACCTTCGCAAGCTGGTAGAAGAGAACAAATTCCGCGAGGATCTCTACTACCGCCTCAACGTCATCAACATCGCTCTCCCGGCTCTGCGCGAGCGCAAGGAAGACATCCCGGCGCTGGTAGACCATTTTTTCACCGTCTACTGCCGCGAAAACGAGAAGTTCCTCGACTTCAGCACGAAGAGCGTCCTCAAGTACGAACCCGAAGCGATGCAGTTGCTAATGGATTACAACTGGCCCGGCAACGTCCGCGAGTTGGAAAACGCCATCGAGCGCAGCGTAGTCCTCACCTCGGCCCCCATCGTCCCGGCCTCGGTCCTACCCGACCAGATCCTACAATTCGGCGGCGTCCGAGTCCGCCGCGACGAAGCCGGCTCCCTCGCCGCCGACGCCTCGTTATTCGAGATCGTAGCCGACTTCGAAAAACGCAAGATCACCGAATCCCTCGAAGCCGCCAACTGGAGCCAAACCGAAGCCGCCGAAGCCCTCCGCATCCCCCTCTCCACGCTCAACCAAAAGATCAAACGCCTCGACATCCACATCCGCAAGCGCTCGGACAAAGGCCCCGCCGCCTAGAGAAGATTTATTCCATCCACCTGCCCTTGCCTCCGCGACGATTCTTCCTTCTACCGATTTCGCTGTTGGCAAACGCACCCCTTCGGGTGTAGGCTCGGTCGTGAGAAAATAGACCAGAGGCCGTTATGCCCGAGACGCAACCACTCCTTTCCGACGAACTGATGAAACAGGTCGAGGAGACTGCCCGCGCCCAGAACCGCAAGCCGAGCGATCTTCTTGAGGAAGCCGTTAAGGCATATCTTGTGGAGCAGTCCTGGCAGGCTTTGGTGGGCAGGGCGGGAAAACGTAACCGGGTACTTGGAATTACGGAAGAGGATGTTCCGCGCCTCATCGCCAAGAACCGAGCCGAAAAACTCGGGCCATAGGTGCTGCGCGTTACCGCTGACACGAACGTGATTATATCCGGGCTCAACTTCGAGAACGGAAAGCCTCATCAATTCCTTCAACTCGCCCGAGCGGGCAAGATCAACATGACGATCTCGGGCCATATCCTCGCCGAAGTCGAGGACATTCTTGCTCGGCAGTTCCATTGGCCGCCGGACGATATCGCCGAGGCGATTGTGGGGCTCAAGGCTATGGCGCGGACGGTAAGGCCCAATGTCCAGCTCGACGTCATTAAGGAAGACCCCGACGACGACCGGATTCTGGAATGCGCGGTGTCTGCCGGGTCCGACTACATTGTCACTGGCGACAACGACCTGCTGCGGCTGCGGAGTTATGACGCCATTAGAATATTGAACGTGGCGGATTTCCTCGAACTGCAGCGAGGGTATGATCGGTAGGAAAGCCTGGTTTCACAGGTCCCAACCCCAAGTCCGGGCCATTTAAGCCGATACCGCACACCGGTGCCCATCACTTCAAGACTATATCTCGCCTATTTTCAGCAGTATCTCTGAAACGTCGTTCGGATCTACAGCCTCGCTGGCTACCATTCCCCCGGGTGGTCCCTCCCCAAACGCGAGGAACCCAAGCAAAGGAATCTGAATGACCTCCGAAAAGCAAAACGAAGCCAATCGCACCAATGCGCAACACTCAACTGGCCCCAAAACCGAGAACGGCAAGGCCAACTCCGCCCGCAATGCCCTCAGTCACGGACTCACCTCCAAAGACCTCTGCGTCGCGCCGAACCAGAAGGAGGAATTCGAAGCCATTCAATCCGCCTTTCATGAGGACCTCGATCCTACCACCGCGATGGAATTCGCCCTCTTCAACCAGATCGTCTCCTCCCATTGGCGTCTCCTCCGCTGCGACCGCGCCGAGGCCGCTCTGCTCGATCGCCTCACAGACCCCAATATCGACCCTCTCCTTCAACCCGATTGCGAACCCCAACTCCGCACCATCCAGCGCGTCCGAGCCCAGGCCGCGCGCGACTTCCACAAGGCCACAGCCGAGCTTCGCAAGCTCCAAACCGAGAATCAATACCGCACAGCCACGATGGATGAAAGCGACGGGTGTAGCACCGGCGGCCTCGGGCTCGCCGATTGGCAAACGCTTCGAACCCGAATCAAGCGCGATCGCAACCTCGACGCCGCCCACCAATCTCGCATCTTCGCCGACTCCATCAAGAGCCTCGAATTCGATGCCCGCGCCGCCGCCTACGGACTGATGCAAAACGAACCCAATCTCGACCAGGACGCGTGAGGTTAGCCCTGAACTCCTCACTCCAGGCGCGGCAGCGCCGGCACCGGTCCCACCAGCGGACGCAGCCACTCCAGGAACTCCGGCCGGACGTCGTTGCCCGTCAACGCTATCCACTCCGACGGCAACGGCCGCTCCCGCCCTGCCAGCGTGTCAAGGGATGTTAGGAACGTGGATCCATCATGGCGCAGCGCCACGGCCGCTCCTGTCCACCCGCCCACGGCTGCCCGCACGGCTTCCTCGCCGCACCGCCACGCCTCATAACGGTCGCGCTCCACAACGTAAGCCGCTGCCGAGCGCCCAAACAGCCCCGGCTTCTCCGCTCGGGCGCGCACACCTAACCGCTGCGAAATCAGCCGCGCCAAAGTGAACCCCAGATTGGCGGGAAGACGGCGACGGGCATTCTCCACGTCCAGTTCATCCGCTCCAAAGGCCCGTCCCCGTTCATCGCGCTGCCCTTCGCAGATCGCCACCACGCAGCGGCCCCGGCGGCGATAGACCTGTTCCACGTCCCCGATGATGCGGTCCGCGCTCACCGGACGCTCCGGCAAATAGATCAGGTGCGGCGCATCATCATGCCGGTGCCGCGCCAGCGCAGTCGCCGCGGTGATCCACCCGGTGTTGCGCCCAAGAGTTTCCAGCACCATGATCGGTGCGGGCAGGGAACGGTTGTCCTCCCCCGCATCGCGCGCCAAAAAGGCCGCAAACCGTGCCGCCGAGGCATACCCAGGCGTGTGGTCGGTGACATACAGATCGTTATCGATGGTCTTTGGCACCGCCACCACGCGTAGGTCCAGAGCCTCGCGCGCCAGTCGCAGAGACATCTCCATGGTGCCGTTGCCACCCACCGGGAACACCCAACGGATGCGCCGTGTGCGCAGAATGCGAACCGCTTGTTGGAAATCGGCGGCGTCCAGATCGCGCCGCGACGAGCCCAGGGTACAGCCCGGCGCATGGGCGAGCGCGCGCTGAAATTCCGGCGTCACGCGGCTCAGATCGACGAACTGTTCCGCCAAAAGACCGGCCATCCCATTCCGCGCGCCAAACAGCGTTTGGATCTCGCTTTGGCGCCGGCACGCCTCCATCACGCCGGCAATACTGGCGTTCACCACCGCCGTGGGTCCGCCGCCGGCCAGGACAAGAGCGTTCACTGACGTTACGATAGCAAAGGCGGCAACCCGTACGGCGGGTGTGGCGTCTGTCCTAGTAAGACGGAGTGTACGCGATGCGGCTGGCTCTTTTTCCAATCCTGCTCGCGCTCTACAGTACCGCGAGCGCTCAGGCTCCGCTGCGTCTGCTCTCCTACGACGAAGCCGGCCGCCAGGTGCATGCCGGCCGTGCCATCCCCATCGGATCGAACGGCTACGTCCTCGCGGCGCGACGCATGATGCCGGGCGCGCGGCGGTTGGAACTGCTCACTACCGATGGCAAGAAATACGCCGTTCGCTGGGTCGCCGCGGAGGACCCAGGCGCG
>JBDTMC010000200.1:0-12967 GCA_039934475.1 Bryobacteraceae bacterium
TATCGTTTATTGGAGGAAGAATTCATCAGTGAGACGCTTCCAGTCAGATTCCGGCAAGGCGGCGCAGAGGTCGTCAACCGGCAAACCGCCATCTGCGGCAACGGATCCAGCCAACGCTGGCTGCGAATTGTAGAAGCGCGCAACGGTCTCACGCATCCAGCCGCGAACCAGATTGGTGGGTAACAGATTGCGCAGCGTCGTCTCTTCATCAGGACAGAAAACGGTCATCACCCAACCGCGGCCGTATGGATCGCTCCGCAGTAGTGACGGATCGTTGACGATATCGGAATTCACTTCCACGACTTCGCCCTCTACCGGCGAAACCAATTCGGCGCGTTGGCCGTTGCGAAGAACGGCAATCGCCTTTTGTCCTTGACGAACCCAATGCCCTGCCTTCGGCAATTCAATCTTTTCGATGTGGCCAGCCAGTTTGCCGGCAAACTCATCCACACCAACACGCAACACATTGCGCCGCTCGCGCATCACCCAGCCGTGGCCGGAGTGGTAGCGGATGGTTTCAGGAACGCGGAAACCGTCCACATAGTCTGTCGCTGCTGAAGGGATTGGCGAAGTCTTTTGGAGCTCCGCGATCACGTCGATGTGCTCTGCCGAAGCCTGCACTGCCTTGCGGCGACTCAGAATGGTATCCACCGCGATGAAAACCAGGAAAGTTGCTAGAACCAGGATGACTGTCATTGTCTTACACCTCGCTATTGCTTATGGCAATCGCGACGCCAAAGTGCAACCGTGGTGTAACCCTTGTGTCCTCAATTACTTCAAAGTGAATGTTGTGAAATGCTACGGAGAGGTACCGCAGAGAATCTCCACACCGGCCTGCTGACAAAATCAGCAATTCTCCGCTAAGTGGCTGTGGTTGCCGTAGATACGTCTATGTTGGAGAATTCAACGGCGCCTGTTGCCAAATACAACCACGGCAACACTTCAAAGCGCGCGTAGAGATCAGAGAGCCATTTCTTCCTTGTCTAGGAAGGTGTATCGAAGCGCGGATTGTACGGGATTGCTCTCCAGCAGAGCCATCAGGCCGACGAAACAAGTGATGACAGCAGGCTCATGACAGCCACTCTCCCACAGGCTGGTCAACGAAATGACCTCACCGCTGGGCCGCCGATAGAAGATACGGTCGCTCCAACGCGACCATCCGAATTCGTGCGTCTCGTCATGACGCAGGATGTCGCAGATCGTCTTCACTACCCGGTAGCGTCTGGATTCCCGGTACTGCGGCAGGAAGAGCATCTCGCTGGATTTGTCATTCCGAATCTCGGACACGAATTCCGAAAACGTGGCCGCATTCGTCAGATTGACGTTGGCGTTGGGCTCCCTGCCATGGCGGTCACCACCCGAGATGAGCGGAATGCCTGTGGCGCGGGAGAGTTCGATGACGCTCTTGTTCTCATGCCACATGCGCCAGCCATTCAATTCGAGGGCGTGCATGAAATGGCCGTACTTACCCAGAAAGGAATCGAACAGGACACGGTGTTTGGCCAGGCCAATGCCCTTCTCGTCCCACATCGGGTGATTGAAGACGATGAGAATCTCGTCAATCTCGTTCAAATAGGCGAACATGTCGCGGACCCGATCTTCTCGCGGGTCGGCAGTCACCGCCGCCAGTTCGTCCATCAGCGACTGCGCGCGCTGCTCGGGCAGGTTGTGAAGACCGATGTGAAAAAACGATTGTCCGAACGGCACGGTCCATTCCACGGAAATCGGCGACTTGGACGTGCTCTCGACTACATGCAGCAGCTGGCCCGCTTCAATGTTGTCGTGGTCGCTCAAGGAGACCATAGGGGCCAGATTCAACTCTTTCTCGATCTGGCCGGCTTCTAAGTCATAGGCCTCGCGGGGGGGCAGCGGCGGCGTCCACCACGCGCGGCTGAAATCCATATCCCGTCCGGTCAGACGCCGGTATTCCTGGAGTCGCGCGGCAACGGCCTGTTTCAGGATCGGTATGCGCTCCGAATAGCGCGGTATGAAGGCCATCAATTCCTTGGAGAACAAGGTGTGGCTGTGGAGCGAGACACCACTCCGGTATCGGGAAACGACGCTGCGGTCTTCCCAAATGAAGTGAATTCCGTTGGTGCTCAAGCGGGCTCCTTCTTCTGTGCCGCGGCTTCCAGGGCAGGATCGAATTCAAACACCAGCCTGAGGAACGAACGAGCTTGAAACTCGATGCGCAAGGGGAGCATCGATTGAGGCGCCTGCTCCATCCAGACTTTGAACGGGGTCTCCGGACCTTTGTCCGGGCCGGTGATGACGCCGCTCAACCGCCAAACATTCTCGCTCTTCGTGGCTAAACCCTTTTCCACTAATTTCTTACCAGCCTTCAGATCAGAGTTTTTCTCGGTGCGCAATTTATACTGTTTGCCGTTGTAGACATAGCTCCATTCGGACTTGGCGCTGGAAGTGCTGGCTGCCTGCGCCACTGTATACAGGAACGTCCACGGAACCCCCGCGGCCGTCAATCGTGCTTCCACCGGAACTCGCGACTCTTTCGGGAACTTCGTGCGTACTTCGCGGATCAGGCTGTCGTTGTTCGACCAGTTGTAGCTCGGTGGAAACAGAAAGCGGGCATTGCTGCTGCGCATTCGTCCCGGACCGGTGCTGCCGTCCACGGCTGTATAGGGCAACATTCCGTTGGACGCCTCTAGCGCTTTCTTCGCCTCATCGAGGTTTTCTTCCGGCGACGACGTCATAAAGCCGAAGTAGGCCGCCTCGGCCGGTGCGCTATTCCGTTCCAGTACAACCTCGTGGATATACCCCAGACGGTTAAGACCCTTGGCACGGTCAGGCCGTGATCCCCCCGCGAATTGGAGCGATACCCGCCGCCCTTCGTGATCAGTGGTTTCGTCGTATACGGCGAACCCGCCCCCAACGCCGGCGCGGGAGAATATCGGAATATTGAAGAGCGTGATCACGGCATCCGCACGGTAGAGACGCCGCGCGTGGCGATTGGATTGCGTTTGCGGCGCGGACATCAACCGATCCACCGCCAGGGTCGAATCGGGGATGGAGGCGGCATAGGATCGTACACTGCCCCAAAGTCCGGTAACGCCAGCCAGGAGTTGCAGGAATGTCCGCCGCCCCACGGTGTGGTCAGGCGACGGTTGATTCGGCGTACTCATCGGTACCATCATCGCCGCAGGCTGTTTACATCGCGATTCCCGAACAGTGAATTTCCGATAAACTTCAAAACATCTCCGAGTAAAAATGTTTATAGTGTCACGGTCGGACGAGAGCTCTGATTTGCCGTGGTCGTGCAGGTTGGGCATAAGAAAACGAATTACACTAAAGAGAGTGGAACCCCCGTAACGGAGGCGGTGTCTACTTTATCGGGACTGACCCGAAAATCCATGAGTCCGAAACCGACTGGCTCGGCACCAATTTGGGACCGCTGGCTCATTCTAGCCGCTTCACGTCTGGTGCCCGCGGATAGGCGTCCGGAGTGGCTAAAGTACTGGTTCGGAGGGGCCGTACATTGGTGGGCATTTCTGGCCGAACGTGGTGAGCCTCGCCCCACCGCTGTGGCCAAACTCCATGAGTATTCCAAGCGTGCCGCCGTAGACGCCTGGAGAGAAAGATTCCCCGGCGACAGCTTCGATGTCACGTCGAGCCGTTTTCTGCGAAGTCCGATTTTCCTCTTAGGGCTGATTCTTCTCTGCCTCACGACGTTTACCGTCGCAACCGGGGGGCTAGCAAACACCCGCGCTGCATTTCGACCGTTACCTTACTCTAAGCCAGAACAGTTGTTCACTGTAACACAACATTTCACAGGATTTGGACAATTAAATGGTGTACCGGCTGCCACCCTCCGAATGTGGGAGTCCTGCCCTCCCGAAAACCTACTAGCGATGGCCGCTTATCAGCAACGACAGGTTCAGTTAGGCCGGGACACCTTTCCGGATGAGCCGGTGAAAGGGATGTACGTCTCGCCCGAGTTTTTCGCCACCCTCGGCACTCAGCCCTGGTTGGGACGCGGTTTCATCCGCAACGACTACGCGGGTTCCGTCCGATTGGTTGTCCTCAGCGCGGATACCTGGCGCCGTGATTTCCAGGCCGATATGGCAGTAGTTGGCCGAACCGTCACCATCGACGGCCAACCGGCTGTGATCACTGGCGTAATGCCGCCGTCTTTCTGGTTCGCGTCCCGCAAGATCGCGCTATGGACGCTACTGCCGCCGGAGTTGGTATCTCCAGGCACAGTGTCCAACTGGCGGTCTCGCTTCATTGGAGTGGTAGTTCGGCTGCCGGATGGCGTGGCCCCAGGCAAGGCGGAGATATCGCTCGGCTTGGTGGCGCGGGGCAATCCCGCTCCCTGGAACGGCGCATTCCCCGAGTTCCGGACTCTAGACAACCTCGGGGGACCGGCATTCTACATCTGCGGGGCTGCCTTATTAATGACCGTTGCTCTCCTTTTGAGCGCGGCCTTCCTTCCTTTTGGACCCCTCTCGCTTAGGGCGATGTCCGGACTTCCCTTCTCTCAGGCCAGCCACTACTGGTGGTTCTTTTTCGGAAAAACCGCCTTGCTGATGATGGTGCTGACGGCAGTGTGGTTGGAGATGACCCAGGGGCTCAGCGACCCTGTCGCCGGCTTCCTTTCCAGTTGGCTCTTCTTCCTGGTTTGCTCTTTTGCGGCCATCTTTATGTTGGCCGACCAACGCCGCCGCTGCCCGGTTTGCCTTTACCGGTTGACTCTCCCTGTGAGCATGGGCACTCTCTCGCGCCCCCTGCTTGATCCGGCCAGTACGGAACTTCTCTGCGACCGCGGTCACGGGATGCTGACCGTACCCGACAGCGAAAGCTCGTCTGCGGCACTGGAGAGATGGACCACGTTAGACGAGAGTTGGCGCCAGCTTTTCACTCGCTAGGTTGATCGAACCGGACGCCATGGGCGGATCTGGTACCATCGCCACTAATGCAAACGAACTCTCCGCCCGAAATGACGGTGAAGGCCGTCGGCCTTGGGATCTTTCTCGCCTTGGTGTTCGGTTCAGCCAATGCCTACCTCGGCATGAGGGCCGGCCAGACCGTAGCAGCCACCATTCCCGCGGCCGTGATCGCGATGGCGCTCTTCCGGATCCCCTGGTTTCGCGGCGGAATCCTGGAGCAGAATATTGCCCGTACCGCAGCCAGCGTGGGAGAAGCGCTGGTGGCGGGGGCCATCTTCACCATTCCTGCGTTCCTCATGGTGGAGATGAACGGCAAGAGACTCTGGACGGACCTTCGTGGGCACTACTGGGAGGCGACGATCATCCTGCTGGCAGGCGGCCTCATCGGCGTGTTCTTCATCATCCTGCTGCGCAAGCCGTTGGTGGTGGAAGCCAATCTTCCCTGGCCCGAAAGCGTCGCCAGCTACGAGATTGTTCGCGCCGGAGCCGATAACTCCGCGGCGCCGCGCTACATCTTCGGCGCCATGGCATTCGCCGGCGTGCTTCAAATCCTGAAGACCGACAAAGGCCTCCAGATCTTTCGCGAATACGTCGACGGTTTCCTCGCCTTTCCCCGCTCCGTGGTACGGCATTTCAATTTCGCCCGCGAGCCCATTGGCGAGGTGACACATTTCGGAGGCATTCCCTGGTCAACGCCGGCACTGTCTCCCGCTCTGATCGGGATCGGCTACATCATCGGACCGGAATTGGCTTCCATCAACGTCGCCGGCGGACTGCTGGCCTGGTGGTTCCTGATTCCGCTGCTCATGTTCTTCGATCCGGATCTGGCGACACGACTGGGCGGTGCCGCCAGTGCCACGCCTGATGTACAAGCCTTTACCCTTTGGTTTAACATCGTCCGGCCGATTGCCGTAGGGGCGATGCTGGTAGGCGCTTGTTACACACTATTCAACATGCGTTCCTCCATCGCGACGTCTCTGCGTGGCGCCTGGGCCGCATCGTCTAAAGCAGCGAATCTCGATGGTCCCGTGGAGCGAACCGAACGCGACATCCCCGCGAAGTGGGTTATCGTAGCCACGCTGGCCTTGTTAGTTCCCATCACCGCGATCTACTACTACTTCACAGGCGGCTGGGGCCCGGCGATCGTTGCGGCTGTGGTAATGAGTGCGACCGGATTTTTACTGTCGGCTGTCGGCGGCTACCTGGTGGGCTTGGTGGGTAGTTCCAATCAACCGCTCTCTGGGCTTACCCTCTCTGCGTTAGTGATTGCCGCGTTGTTGATGCTGGCCATGGGCGTGAGTGGCGCGCCGGGCGTCGTCGCCGTGCTGGGAGTCGCCGCGGTGGTTGCCTGCGCCTGTTCCGTCTCCGGCTCCTTAATTCAGGACTTGAAAGCCGGCCACCTTTTGGGCGGCACTCCTTGGAAGATGCAGGTAGTAGAGATTGTGACAGTAGTGATATTGGCCTTCGTGCTGATGGTTCCGATCATCGTCCTCCACGAAGCCAATCTTGCAACTGGAGGCATCGGCGGCCGGGCCTTGCCTGCGCCGCAAGCCGGCCTGATGGCCCAGTTGGCCAAGGGAATCGTCAGCGGGCAGATGGCGTGGGGCCTGCTGGGCATTGGGGCCGCTTTCGCCGTCGCTCTGATTCTATGTGGCGCGCGTGCGCCGATGCTGATTGCCGTAGGCATGTATCTGCCGTTCGATACTACTTCGGCCATCTTTGTCGGCGGCGCGATGAAGTGGCTGGTGGAGCGCATGGTCGCGGGCAAGTCTAAGGAAGTTCGAGCTGCCACAGAAGAGAAAGGGACACTCATCGCCTCTGGCTTGATTGCCGGTGAGGCGATCCTCGGCATTCTGCTGGCGGTGACCTTTGTCGCCGGCATCCCGTCCTTTACCCGCCTGCTGACGGGCGCCGACGAGTTCTCCTTCTTCCCCGCCTTCGGAGGCTGGCTTTCGATTTTGGGTTTTGCCGCCGTGGCTTGGGTGCTCATCCGCATACCTACGCGAGAATAGAGCCACAGTGCTCGCGTTCGTTAATAAAGCGACCGGCGAGTCAGGCTCATCCAAGTAGGGGATGGCATTTACTGACGTAACCGTGGGAGTGCTGGGAGCTACTGGCAGCGTGGGTTCCGCGCTTGCCCGCCGATTGCACAAAGCTGGCGCGACCGTGATCCTGTGCGGCCGGAACGCGGAAAAGCTGAATGCCCTGGGTGCCGAATTGGGCGCGCGCACGGTTCAGGCAGACGCCGCAAAGCCCGGTGAACTTGACCAGGCCATTGGCGCGATGGGTCCCCTCTACGGCATCGCCAGCTGCATCGGGTCTTTGGTCTTGAAACCCGCGCATGCCACCAGCGATGCGGACTGGGATTCGGCGATTGCCCTCAACCTCACATCGGCGTTCCAAACTGTTCGTGCCGGGACCAAAACGATGCTGAATGGTGGCGGGTCCATCGTACTGGTGTCTTCGTCGGCGGCGCGCATTGGGCTGGCCAACCACGAGGCCATCGCGGCGGCAAAAGCCGGTGTTGCGGGACTAACACTCTCCGCGGCGGCCACGTACGCGCCGCGAGGCATTCGCGTCAATTGTGTGTCGCCGGGATTGGTCATGTCCGGTCTTACCCAGCGCATCACGTCGAATGAGGCTTCATTGAAGGCTTCCGTGGCTATGCACGCGCTCGGCAGAGTGGGATCACCCGAAGATGTCGCCTCTGCGATCGCTTGGCTGCTTGACCCGGAACAACGCTGGGTTACCGGTCAGGTACTGGGCGTGGATGGTGGCTTGGGTTCCGTTCGATCACGGTAGGCCTCAACGGGTCTCCTGCTTCAGCGACGCCTCGTAAAGTTCTTCAACGCGTTCCAGCGTGTCCGATTCCGAGGGCGTCTTGTCCCTCCGCCATCGAACGATGCGCGGGAATCTAAGGGCATACCCGCTCTTGTGGCGCGGACTCTTCTGAACACCATCAAAGGCGACTTCCAAAACCACTTCTGGGCGCACCAGAAACACGCGCCCAAAGCGCTCGGTGGAAGCGGCTCGCAACAGGCGCGTCAGTTCACGGATCTCGTCGTCGGTGAGGCCGGAGTACGCCTTGCCGACATTCAGGAAGCGGTCGCCCTGCCGAACGCCGAACGTGTAGTCGGAAAGCATCGTAGCGCGGCGTCCGTGGCCCTGCTCCGCCGCCGTGATGGTGACGTCGAGCGTGGCGTAAGGACGCTTCACCTTCGTCCACGTCCCGCTGCGCCGGCCCGGTTCATAGATGCTTCCGCGGCGCTTCAGCACCAGTCCTTCATTCCAACGGCCGCGCGCATCGAGGAAGTAGCGGTCAACGTCCGCGGTACTCGCCGCATCGTGGAGCGGAGATAGCAGCAGTGGTGCAGGCCGTTCGGCGAACAGTTCTTCGAGCAGGGCTCGGCGGTGTTCGAAGGGCTCGTCCAACAGCAAGGCCCCGTCTCGATATAGAAGGTCGTAAGCCATCAGGACAACGGGGATGTCGCGCAACAGATCTGGCGTCAGCCGCTTCCGCGCCAGTCGCTGTTGCAGCAGCGTGAACGGCAGCGCATGGCCGTCGTTCCAGGCGAGGATCTCCCCGTCGATAACGGCGCTACCGGGAAGCTGCGACAGCGCGAGTTGCAATTCCGGGTACGAAGCGGTCACCTCCTCCATGCCGCGTGAGTAGATGACCACGCGTCCACCCGCCGTGTGCGCTTGTGAGCGAATGCCGTCGTATTTGTCCTCCACCAACCAGTTCTCCGGATCGGACAAATCGGCGAGCGTGTCGATCGGCTTGGCGAGCATGAAGTCCATCGGATGGAAGAGCTTTGCCTCAATCTGATGGACCTCGCCGCGCCGGCATGCGATCGCCACGTGCGCCAGGTTGCCAGACTTGTTGTTGGCTTCCCGCACGCTCTCCAGCGGCACACCCGTAGCAGCGGCCACTGCCTCTTCCACCATCTTTTCCTGAAGGCCGATGCGCAAGCCTCCACCCATCACTTTCAGGAAATACTTCAGCGTAGCCGGCCGAAACTGCTTAAAACAGGATTCCAGAACAGCGACCTTCTCAGCCGTCTTGCGCGAACCAAAGAGCCTTCGATAGATCTCCTCGGCGCCGGCGAGAGTCATGGGCTCATTTGCCGTCCGCCCCACCAAAAGCAGACCGATGGTCTCCCCGCCATCGCCAACTTCGCGGAAGCAGAGGCTCAGTGTGTCGGCGTCCCATGGGATCACGGCAAGAATCGCATCGCGGATTGTGGCCCAGCCAACCGTTCCCTTCCTCTCCCCCACTTCGACGGGTATGGAACTAAGGAAGCGAATCGCGCGCTCCAGATCATCGTCGGTAAGGGAGCGAAAATAGTCGGCCACCAGAGCCACCTTACGAGAACGGGAGCTGTAACTGGCCACACGCTCGCAGACTGCCGCCAGCTCGTCCATCAGCCCTCCGCCTCCTCGCGTTGAACAGCGGCGCTGGGCGCTTGTGCTGTCAGCCCCCGCAATTGCAGCAGGCGCGCGAACGGCTCGGTATAACCGTGCACGACATCCACTTCCCGAGCGCCGCTCCCATCCACCAACGCCAGCAATTCTTCAAAGTCCGCGTGATCGGAGTACGGAATCAACTCCTCGGCGTTGGCGCGGGTGCGGGCATTGTCCAGCGCGGCCCAGCCGGAAACGTACGCCACTCGGATGCGCTTGCCCGCGGCTTCCAAATAGTTGCGCATCCCTGGCACCACCACCAGCGCGGCGCCGGTAATGCCATTCTCATAGGGTCGCCAACCGGGGAAGGTGTAGCCGCTGGCTTCATATTCCGGTATGAACCTAGCGATGGCCCCATGGACTGCGGTAGGAACTCCGGCGGTACACAACACGTGCGCAATCTCCTGGCCGCGGCCCAGCGGGTAACCAAGAAACACGGGCGTTGTCTTCTGTTCCAAACACTCACGAGCCATCGTGACGATCCGGCCGCGAGCTTGATCAGCGCTGAGAAAGTGATAGATGGGCAGGCCGAACGTGGATTCGATGATCAACCGGTGGCAGGGAACGATTTCGGTGGTGGCGCCGCACAGGGGCGCACGCAACTTGATATCGCCGGTGTAGACCAGCCTTTCGTCGCCGTATTCCACCAGCAATTGCGCCGCGCCCAGGATGTGCCCGGCCGGATAGGCCGTCAGCCGTGCCCCGCCAAAATCGACGGTTTCGCCAAACTCCACCGGATGCAGGTCTTGGGCAACGCCCTCATCCTCGGGCCAACGCATGCGGTAGAAGCGAAGAGTAGCACTGGTGCCGAAGACGGACCCGTGAAGCTCGCGGGCATGGTCGCTATGGCCGTGCGAAATCCAAGCCGCGCTACACGCCTGCTGTGGATCCAGCCACAATCCGATGTCCGGAAGCAGAATACCGTCAGGCGTGTATTCAACCCTCATTGACGATTACTGCCTGAGTTGGCGCTCGGCTATTCCGGAGAGCTTGTCGACCATTTCCGGACTCAATTGCGCCGTGAACTTCAAGACCATCCCCAGTTGATTCACTTGGATGCCATCGTAGGCCTTCAGTAGGTCGGGCTCGTTGTTAGGCGTGTTTAGGCGCGCAAAACCAAGCAGGGCGCGTAGGGCGTCTCCGGTCTGTTTGGCGCTCTTCTCATTGCTGTACTGCGCCTGTGCCAGAAGGTCGACCCCGGTGTGCATATCAAGCGACAGGGTAGCTGACTGCACGTCGCCTAACATACGATTCAGGTTCGCCATATTGCCCGATTGAGGAAGCAGCGCCAGCAGGCGCTCGCCACCAAGGGCCGCTGCCCAAACCTGGCTGCCTGGCCGCACGGCGCTCATCTGGTCGCGCAATATTGGGGGGATTCCATTAGTTTCAGTCCGATGATCGATGAAGTGTTTCAGCACCGGAGTGGGGCCAGCAACCGCGACACTGGGGTTGATGAAAGCAACGGCGGTCTTTTCGTCGCCCAACATATTTAGTCCACCGTATGACATGCGCTTAATGCCTTCGCTCGGTTTTGGCTCCATACCCAGTGGGGTGAATTTTCCGCGCGCCATCACTAGAACGTCTTTTCCATTGGACACCACAAGAAGTTCGTAAAGGTCGGTTCGCGGATCGAACCCCGTTGCTTTTGACAACTCGTCGATACGCAACGTTTCACTCTTTTCCAGGTATTTCTTGTAGAGGACCGTCTCGCGAATGGCTTCAATCTTCACGCCGGCCACCGCCATGGTGTCAGCGGGAACGATAATGGCCAAGGCTGGATCGATCCGCACACCCGTCTCCGGCTTCCTGCAGGAAAACGCGAGGGCAGCGACCGCCACAACCGCGAGCAGACGAGAACGCATACTGTCTCCTTACTGAGATGACGAGCGGGAGCGGCGGCGATTAGTAAATTTGCCGGGGCTACTTCTTGATTGCGACTTCCTTGAAGTAGACGGTGGAGGCGCCATCGTGGTTTTGCAAGCCGAAATAGCCCGAGTCGGGACGCGGCCCGCGCACTGGCTCAAACCACTTTTGGCGCGGAGGGACCGCTTGGTCACCGTGGAACTCGTTCACTTTCTCGCCGTTCAGAAACACGGTGGTCACCTGACCCTTCAGGGTCACTTCCATGGTGTTCCATTCGCCGTTCGGCTTCTGGTTTCGTTTCGAAACCTTGCTCAGCGAATACAGCGCTCCCGTACAGTGCCATTCGTCGCCACCGGCGTCAATCTGAACTTCGTAACCGTTGTGGACGCCGTACCACGGATCGGGTGGCGGTTCAGCCATACGAATGTACACGCCGGAATTGCCGTGCTCGGTCATTGTTTTGAAGACCACTCGGATGGTGGCGTTCCCGAGTTGCTCGCCTTTGTACCACAACAGACCCATACCGCCTTCGGTCTTCAAAAGCCCGTTTTCGACGACGAAGTTTCCCGGCCCAACGTGGGTCCAGCCATCGAGGGACTTGCCATCGAAGAGTTGTTTCCATTCGGCAGCCTGAAGCCCGGCCGCCAGCAGCAGAATCGCGAGTAGTGGTTTCATAACGCCTGACACTATGAATTCTAGTCCGCGGGAGCCTCAAAGCGCAGCATGGCCTTGCGGAAGCCGGACGTTTTGTAGGCCCCATAGAGGATGCCTACAATCATCCACACGGCCCCGGCAATGCGTGCCGGTTGGCTGAGGCTGATCCAGAGATAGAAGCAGATGAGGAAGCCGAAAGCAGGTGGCAAGAGATAGGTCAGCCGCCGGTCCTCCTTGCGGATGTAGTAGCGAATTAGAACGGAGAGATTGACTCCCATGAAGCCAATGAGGGCGCCGAAGTTGAGTAGTTCCGCGCCCAGTTGATAGGTCATGAGGAACGCGCCGGCGAGACACACAAAGCCGATGAGGATGACGTTGCGGCTCGGGACCCGGCTGCGCGGATCAAGGTAGCCAAAGAAACCGCGCGGCAGGGCGTTGTCGCGGCCCATACCGTAGAGCAACCGCGCACCCGCCAGTTGCGCGCCTGCACCGGAACCGATGGTGGCGACGATGAGGGTGATGCCGAGGGCT
Source organism: Bryobacteraceae bacterium (assembly GCA_039934475.1). Classification (GTDB taxonomy): domain Bacteria; phylum Acidobacteriota; class Terriglobia; order Bryobacterales; family Bryobacteraceae; genus JBDTMC01. The sequence continues at coordinate 12,417 of JBDTMC010000200.1, forward strand.
TGAAACAAAATGTCACCGCCGGCGCGCCGCGCCACTTGCATATAGGCCGTTTCGACATCCGGAAAGGGCTGCGATGCCGGCCACACGAGCTGCGCCGCGTAGACTTCCACAGCCGACAGCACGCCAATGATCAGACATACCATCACCGTTGCCAGCAGGATATTGCGGCGAGGGTTCTTCACTTCCTCGGAAAGGGTGGAGATGGCGTCGAAGCCGATGTAGGTAAGGACGGCAACGGAGGTGCCTGTTGAAATCGCTGGCACTGAGAACCGCGCCGGGTCGTAGAACGGTAAGAGAAACTTCGCGGCTGTGAGGTCGGGAAGATGCAAGACGTAGCGCGCGGCGGCAATCAACATCCAAGCGATGACCGCAAACATTACCGCCGCCAGCACCTCATTGGTACGGGCCGTTGATTGAATCCCCTGCAGGTTGAGCAAGGTAAACAGTGTGGCGAAGAAGACCGCCGTGACGGCGTAGGGGATGAACGGCAGCAGGTTCTCCACGGCGCGGGCGCACCAAATGGTGCATATCAATGGATTCACCACGTAGTC
>JBDTMC010000201.1:0-12955 GCA_039934475.1 Bryobacteraceae bacterium
CTTCAGGAGAACCTTTTCTCATCTCCGCCCCTATACATTCAAACAGGCACGATTTCTGACACCGGTAAGCTACTGTAAATAAGGGAGTTCTCAAGGGAAGAAATTCGTGCCTGTCCTAATTTTCGAGCCTGACCACGTGCGCCACGGACTGCTATCTAGTGGCGCTGCGAAGCGAGTAAGTGCCATCCTGAAGTGTAAATGCGATACGCTCTACTCGAATTGCTGACAGTCATTCTCTCGGCAACATCGCTACTCGCGCAGATACCTCCTGCTGAGGGGGAGCCGATACGTGTAGGGCCTGGAGTAACGGCCCCCCGCGTCATTCGGAAGGTCGAGCCCGAATTTACGTCCGAGGCAAGGTCCGCGCAGATCCAAGGAGTAGTGATCCTGCAGGTCATCATCGACGAGAAAGGTCATCCCACCGATATTTCCATTCTCAGCCCATTGGGATTCGGCCTCGACGAACGCGCCGTGGCGGCCTTGGAAAAATGGGAATTCGTAGCTGGCAAGAATGCGGGCGTGCCGGTGAAGATCCTGGCTACGGTCGAAGTCAATTTTCGCTTCCTTGGACTCTACTTTGACGAGAAGACGGAACGCCGGAGAACTGCTTTCAACATAGCGGCGCAAACCATCGGCAGGGCTGGGGCAAAACAGCCCGAAGTGGACAAAGCTGTTGAATCGATTCTCGATCTGAGCCGGCAGAAGTTCATTCCTGCTCTGTATCTTGTCGGAGTCTGGAAAGTGACTGGTCAACACGTTGCGGAGGCTCCAGACGAGGGCTTCGAAATGATCCAGAAAGCGGCAGCCAAGAACTACGGACCGGCGATATACGACGTAGCCTTGCGCCGCATTACGGGCCGCGGCATGCCGCTCGATGTGGAGAAGGGACTGCAGGCGATGCGGGATGCCTCCACCCTCGGCAGTCCTCAGGCCCAGTTCCATCTTGGCAATCGCTACGAAAAAGGAGACGGCGTTCCGCCTGACCTCGATCGCGCCCAGCGCTATTTCCGGCTGTGCGCCGCTCAAGACATCGGGCTATGCCAGTACCGCCTGGGACTGCTCCTGTACGAGGCGCCGGAGCGCCGCGAACGAAACTATCTCCAGGCCTTGGCGTTGTTCCGGCTCGCCTCAGCAAAGGGAGTGCCCGAGGCCGGAAAGATCAGTGCGGACGAGGCTCCCAAATTAACGGCAGAACAAAGCGCGTGGGTAGCCCGTCTGAAAGATCAGATCGTCCGAAAATAACTCAAGCGGCAACAGCCGCCCACCGAGTAAGCCTTTCTAAGCCACTTCCAGTCGCTTGAGCTTGAGCCGGTCGCGGCGGACGTGAGCTAAATCGTACTGGGCTTGTTGCACAAGCCAGCCTTGCTCAGTGCCGCCGAAAACCTGGGACAGCCTCACGGCCATTTCGGGAGAAATGCCTCGCTTTCCGTTGACGAGTTCGGATAACGTGTTGCGCGTCACGCCCAGAGCTTGAGCCGCAACCGTGATCGTCAAGCCCATAGGCTCGATGCACTCCTGCATCACCACGCTGCCGGGGTGCGGCGGATTTTTCATTGGCATGGGCCGAGTCCTCTCACCCGAACTGTATCGCGACACGTGGCGGATGTCACCACCCCGCGGAAACAGACCTCCAAAACTTTCTACGCTATGCATCCGCAGCAATGCGACGGCGCGCGATAAGATAACCCCGTGATCCGTCGCCACTTCATCCAAACTACCCTCGGCTTGCCCTTGCTAGGCGCGCTGCCCGCCTCCGCCTCCGCCGCCCCGATTCCGGACCAGCTCAAGACCCCTTACAAGCTGAATCGCCTGGTGGTGCGGGCTTCGGAGAAGGCGGGCACATTCGACGTGAAGTCGGTGGATTGCCCCTTCGTCTGTTCGAACGCCGGCCGCTTCTATATGACCTATGTCGGCTTTGACGGCACCGGCTACCAGACCGGTCTCGCCTCCTCGGACGACCTCGTCACTTGGAAGCCGGAGGGTTTAATCCTCGCCCGAGATCCAAAAAATCCCGTCACCCGCTACAACGTCGCGCTCACCTGGATCCTTCGCGAAAACGACGTCTTCTCGCCCGGCAAACTGAAGAAGGTGAACGGGCGCTTTCTCGGCACCTACCACGCCTATCCGAGCGCCGGTTACGAAGAGGGTCCGGCGGTCATCGGCTTGTGTTGGAGCGAGGACCTGCGACACTGGCATGTGGACCCGCCCTGTCTGCGCCCCGCCGATGGCGCGCCCTGGGAGCGAGGCGGCCTCTATAAGGCGTGCCTGGTGGAAGAAAGAGGCACTTACTATCTCTTCTACAACGCCAAGACCGAAGAGAAACAATGGCACGAGCAAATCGGCGTGGCCACCTCGCCTGACCTTAAAACTTGGACACGCCATGAGGGCAATCCGACGATCCCAAACGGAGGCCCCGGCAGCGTCGACGAGAAGTTCGCCAGCGATCCCTGCGTTCTGAAGTTCGGGAACCAGTGGGCCATCTTCTACTACAGCCTCGACGCGAAGGGGAAAGCCCGCGACCTGCTCGCCCTGTCGCCCGATCTCAAGAAGGCGACAAAGTGCGAGGGTATTCTGGTGGACGTCAGCAAGAACCCGGACGACGTGGATTCCACCTATGCTCACAAACCAAGCGTGATCGCCAAGGACGGTGTGCTGTACCACTACTATTGCGCGGTATCGGAGAAGCACGGCCGCGGCATCGGCGTGGCGACGTCACGGCCCCTGGCGCGCTGATATAATCCGCGTTGTAATGAAACGCATTCTAATTGGCGGCCTTAGCGCCGCACTCCTGATTGGTTTACTGCTCTTTGCCCAGCCCTCCGGCGATCCCTTGATGGAGGGTTACAAGCTGGTGGAAGTGTCGTCCGTAGCCGATGCAATGGAGCAGTTATATGGACAGCGAGCCTATATGTCTCATGAAATGCGCCCGCAGTTCATGACTAAGTTCGCCGGTCCCGCGGTCACCGTGCTGATGAAGAAGGAAGAGCATACCGAAGGGTCGAAGGCTTCGCAGGGAATGCTCGACGCCATCGACGCCGCGCCGCCCGGCTCGGTCTACGTCATGGTGGTCCAGGATGGAGCCGACATCGCCGGTATCGGCGGTCTGATGGCCACCGCCATGAAGTTCCGCGGCCTCGCCGGTGCCGTCATCGACGGTTCCGTCCGCGATACGCCACAGATCCGCCGCCTTCAGTTCCCCGTCTTCAGCCGTGGCGTCTCCCCGGCGACCTCGGTCAACCACTACCGCTTCGCCGGCATCAACATCCCCGTAACCTGCGCCGGAGTGACAGTAAACCCCGGTGACATCATCGCCGCCGACGAAGACGGCGTAGCGGTGGTACCCAAGGCCAAAGCCGCTGACGTCCTCAAAAAGGCGCAGGATCTCGACGACACCGAACACAAGATGTACCCGTTCATCGAAAAATTCAAGAGCATTCGCGAAGCCGTCGCCAAATTCGGCCGCATCTGAACCATGAACATCCTCATCTTCGGAGCCACCGGAATGGTCGGACAAGGTGTCTTACTGGAGTGCCTGCGCGACCCCACGGTTCAACTCGTCCAAACCATCGGACGCACGCCCACCCCGACCGAGCACTCCAAGCACCGCGACATTGTCCACAAGGACCTCCACGATTTCACCGCTCTCGAAGCCCAACTCGCCGGGTTTGACGCTTGTTTCTTCTGTCTCGGCGTCTCCTCCGCTGGCATGACCGAAGCTGACTATGACCGCGTCACCTACGGAATTACCCTCGCCGCCGCCCAACCCCTGGCGCGCCTCAATCCCCTAATGACCTTCATCTACGTCTCCGGCGCCGGCACCGACGGCTCTGAAAAGGGTCGCGTCATGTGGGCCCGGGTCAAAGGGCGAACGGAAAACGCCCTCCTCCGCCTGCCCTTCAAAGCCGCCTATATGTTCCGCCCAGGCGTCATCCAGCCAGTTCTCGGTGTAATCTCCAAAACCGCATCGTACCGTTTGCTCTATGGCGTCGCGAAACCCATCCTCCCTCTCCTCCGGCGAGCCTTTCCCAACTACATCCTCACCACTCAGGAAATTGGCCGCGCCATGCTAACCGTCGCCCAACACGGCGCGCCGAAGCAAATCCTCGAGGCTCCAGACATCCGTGCCATCCTTCAAACCTGAGAATTCAATCCCCCTAATTCCCAGCAAGATAACGGTGATTGCCATGCTACACTGAATCCGAATGGGGGCCTCCCCCATCTCATCACCATGGCCTCACTTGGAGCACTGCCTCGCCCCGAACGCGCGATGGCCACCAACCTACTCGCTCAAATCGGCCATACTCCGCTTCTGCACCTCGAATCGCTCACGGTGGATCTCCCCGGCATCGAGATTTACGGAAAAGCCGAGTTCTTCAATCCCGGCGGCTCCGTCAAAGACCGTCCCGCCCTCGGCATGATCCTCGACGGCGAGCGCACTGGCCGCCTCCACAAGGACCGCATCCTTCTCGATTCCACCAGTGGCAACACCGGCATCGCCTACGCAATGATCTGTGCCGCCAAAGGCTACAAAGTCAAACTCTGCCTCCCCTCGAACGCCAGCGAAGAGCGCAAGCGCATTCTGGGGGCTTACGGAGCCGAAATCGTCTACACTGACCCCGGCGAAGGTTCCGATGGCGCCATCCGCGCCTGCCGCGCCATCTACGAAGCCGACCCCGATATCTACTTCTACCCGGACCAGTACAGCAATCCCGCCAACTGGAAAGCGCACTACGATACTACGGCTGTAGAAATTTTGGAGCAAACTGCCGGCCGCGTCACCCACTTTGTGGCCGCCATGGGTACCAGTGGCACTTTCATGGGCGTCACCCGCCGCCTCCGCCGCGATGCCCCAACCGCCGTCTGCATCTCCGCCCAACCCAGTTCCGGCTTCCACGGACTGGAAGGCCTCAAGCACATGCCCACGGCCATCGTGCCGGCAATCTATGACGACACCCTGGCCGACGAAAATCTCTGGCTCGAAACCGAAGATGGCTATCGAATGACCCGCCGCGTCGCCCGCGAAGAGGGTATCCTGGTAGGAATTTCCGCCGGGGGCAATTTGCACGCCGCTGTCACCATCGGCAAGCGGTTGGCAGCTGAAGGAAAGTCGGGTGTGATTGTCACCATCCTCTGCGATGGAGCATCCAAGTATTTAAGCGAACCCTTCTGGAATGATAAAGATTGAATCTGATGCCTGGCAGGTGATGGTTGCCCACGCCCGCTCGGCCTTCCCAAACGAATGCTGCGGAGCGATGCTCGGCTCCAGCGACGGCGAAACTAAATCCGTCAAAGTAGCCGTCCCCCTTGAGAACGCCTTCGAAGGCTCCCAAGCGGCACGCTACGACATCCGTCCCGAAGACCTCCTCGCCGCCGACCGGGAAGCCCGCCGCCAGGGTCTCGATCTCATCGGCATCTTTCATTCGCACCCTGACTGCGACGCCTACTTCTCCGAAACGGATCTCAAGAATTCCTGTCCCTGGTACTCGTTCGTCGTCCTCTCAATTAAGAAGGGCGAGTTCGACCACGCCGCCAGCTTCCTGCCCGACTTCGAGCAGACCGCGGCCGCCAAAGAAGAGTTAGTTTACTGAGGTTTTCCCATGGCTAAGATTCTCATCCCCACACCTCTCCGCCAGTTCACCGGCAAGTTGGACGCTGTCGTCGTCTCCGGTGCCACCATCGGTGAGGCCCTCGGCGCTCTTACCACCCAGCACGCCGACCTGCGCAAGCAGCTCTATAGCGACGAGGGCAAGCTCCGCAGCTTCGTCAACGTCTACCTGAACGACGAGGACATCCGGTACCTCGCCAAGGATGCAACGCCGGTGGCCGATACGGACATCATTTCTATCGTCCCCAGCATCGCCGGAGGTCGCTATGGCGACTGACCTCGCGACGCCCGCCGCCGCTCTCACCCAGGAGGAGAACCTCCGCTATAGCCGCCACCTCATCCTTCCCGAAGTCGGCGTCGAAGGCCAGCTCAAGCTAAAGCAGGCCAAGGTGTTAATGGTAGGTACCGGTGGACTCGGCGCACCCCTCGGCATGTATCTGGCCGCCGCTGGCGTAGGTAAAATCGGACTCGTCGATTTCGATGTGGTGGACCATACCAATCTCCATCGCCAGATCATCCACGGCACCAAGGATGTCGGCCGCAAGAAGATCGATTCCGCCGCCGACACCATGCACGACATCAACCCCAATGTGGAGTTGGTGAAGCACGAAGTGGCCATCACCAGCGAGAACGCCTTCGACATCATCAAGGACTACGACATCGTAGTGGATGGCACGGACAACTTCCCCACCCGCTACCTCATCAATGATGCCTGCGTGCTGCTGAACAAGCCCAATGTCTACGGGTCCATCTTCCGCTTTGAAGGCCAAGCCACCATCTTCGCCACCGAAGGCGGCCCCTGCTACCGCTGCCTCTATCCCGAACCGCCACCTCCCGGATTAGTCCCGAGCTGTGCCGAAGGCGGTGTGCTCGGAGTCCTTCCCGGCATCATCGGAATGATTCAGGCCACTGAAGCGGTCAAGTTGATCTTGGGGCAGGGAACTACATTGGTAGGACGCCTGCTCTTGTACGATGCCCTGCACATGAAGTTCCGTGAGCTGAAGCTTCGCAAGGCCCCGGATTGCCCCGTCTGCGGTACCAACCGGACCATCACCAAGCTCATCGACTACCACCAGTTCTGCGGCGTCCCCGATCCCCAGGCTCCCGTCGCCCCGCCCGTCAAAGGCGAAATCGAAGTCACGGAATTAAAGGCCATGTTGGATCGCGGCGACAAATTCAAGCTCATTGATGTCCGTGAACCCTACGAATACCAAATCGCCCGCATTCCCGGTGCTACGCTGATCCCCCTCGGCGACATCCCCAAGCGCCTGGCCGAAATCAGCCGCGACGAAGACCTCGTCCTCCACTGTAAAATGGGAGGCCGCTCCGCCAAGGCCATTGGCATCCTCAAGGAAGCCGGCTACACCCGCCTCACCAACGTCCGGGGCGGCATCCAGGCCTGGAGCGAAAAAGTCGATCCGAGCGTCCCGAAGTATTAGTACACACCGCGTCTGGCTGAGATATCATGCCCATCATGAGACCCTCAGCCGGACGTGCCCTGTTCGCCCTCCCCCTCCTCCTCACTGTCGCGCCTCTACCCGCCGAGGTCCTAGTCAACGGTCGCCCCTCCGTCCGTCTGGAAAACCCCACTACTACTCTCGTAATTGATCTTGGCGGCGGCTCCATCGTTGATTTCCACCTCGCCGCAGGCGGACTCAACCCGCTGCGCTGGCTCGGCCCCGGTGATGACTCCCAAACCAACCGGCCCATGGCTCACTTCCTGTGCCTCGACCGTTGGGGCCAACCCTCCGATGCGGAGCTTCGCAACGGGATGCCCTTCCACGGCGAGGCCGCTCGCGTTGCCTGGAAGGAATTGAGCGCGTCAGCTAACGAAGCCGCGATGTCGGCGTTGCTGCCAATGGCGGGCCTGGAAATCAAACGGACGGTCCGGCTTTCCCCCACGGGCGCTGTCTTCGCTGTCTCTGAGACCGTCACCAACCGCAACCCCCTCGGCCGCATCTACAACATGGTGCAGCACGCCACCATTGGCCCGCCCTTTCTCGATGAAACTACGGTTGTAGATTCTAACGCGCAGCAGGGCCTGATGCAGTCGAGCCCTCTCCCCGACCCCGAGAAACCCGCCATCCGCTGGCCCCAAGCGCTAAACGAGGGGCAACCAGTGGACCTGCGTCACTTAACGACAAACCCCGATCCCAACGTGACCTCTTTCGTTTTTGACGGCGAAGACGGCTGGGTCACCGCCACCAATGCTGCCAGGGAACTCGTCATTGGTTATCTCTTCAAAACCGCCGATTACCCTTGGTTGAACATCTGGCGCCATGTCCAGGATAACCATCCGTTCGCCCGCGGACTGGAGTTCGGAACCACTGGTCTTCACCAGCCGTTCGAGATTCTCACGAAGAAGCCCTTCCTCTTCGGTAAGCCAACGTTCACCTACCTCGATGCCGGAGCAAGCGTCACCCGCTCCTACCGCGCATTCCTATTGAAGGTGCCCACCGATTTCGCAGGCGTGCAGAGCATCGCCGTAAAGGACGGTGCCATCGTGGTGCGGGAACGCGGCGCCAAAGCGCGGGAATTGATCGTCAGGGATTGACCAGGTGGATCGACTCATGGCCTGCCGAAGGCCCGGTCCCGCTTGGGCGTCTCCCAATCGAACGTCCCTCTGGGCAAACTCACGACTCGGTCCCCAATTCGGTCCGCCGCCTCGCGGGCTTGGCCATACACCGCTGCTTCATCGGAAGCGTCTTGTGTCTCCGCCTTCCCATTGGGGCTAATCGCAAGTTCTTCAGGCCGCTCACCCTTAGGCATTCTAGATCTTTAGTTTACCGCTGCGGGGAGAAGTCGCGGAGCAGGACAAGGCCGCGCGTCCGGCTGCCTTGTCCCCAACGCTGCGAAGCTCTTGCCTAGAACCGCAGATGCAGCGCCAACTGGACAATCCGCGGACCCGTCGGATTCGTCGGGCTAGTCGCTCCAACCACCGATGAGATCGCCCCAAACGTCGGCGAATTGATGGCCGTGCTTGGAGTTGCGAAGTTCGTGTGGTTGAACACGTTGAACGCATCCGCTCGCAGTTCCGTATCCAACTTTTCGCCAAACAAATAGAAGTGCTTGCCTAGCGATAGGTCGGTATTGAAGTACCCCGGTCCACGGAATGCGTTGCGCGGCAACGTGCCATAAGTGAACTGGCCGTTTAGCTGCGAGGCATCGGTCTGCGCTTGGTCGTTCAGAGCCAGGATCCGCGTGTTGGACACGCTACCAGGGTTAAACCAATAGTTTGCCGCCTGGCCGTTGATCGTGGTCCAATTGCGCGGGTTCATCGTGTTGACGGACTTGCCGGTCAGATCGGCGCGTACCGAACCCGCCTGGCCATCGCCAGCCGGTCCGGGGTTTCCATTGCTTGTGCTCAGCCCTGCGAAGACATCCAGCGGGAACCCGGTGCGCCAGGAGATGATCGGATAAAGGCTCCATCCCTTCGTCAGCACCTTCGGGCCACTCCCCCACATCCGGTCGAACGGCAGCGTCCACCCTCCGGAAATGCTCAGCGCTTGGCGTAGATCGTAGTCTCCCGAAGCCTTGAAATAGTCGTGATTGTAGTAAGGTACCCCGGAGTTTCGCTGCTGGAAGCCAGAGATGTTATCCAACTCGTGAGCCCACGTATAGGACACGGTGAAGAACGTATCGCCCAAGCCGCCGCGGTCGGAGAACCGCTTCGTCAGGCTCGTCTGCAGCGCGTTATAACCCGCTTTGCCGACGTTCTGGAATGTGTTCAGGTAGCTGAAGGTCGGGTCATTCTGATCCGCATTATAGATGCGAGTATTCGTCCCGAGAGCATAGGGGTTCCCATCCACCAGACCTGTCAGCTTGTGTGCCCCGTAACCAATCCAACCCACTTCACCCACCATACCCCCCGGCAACTGTCGTTGCAGAGAGAGGTTGTATTGCAGAACGTAGGGTGTCCGCAGGTGAGGATTCTCAAAATAGACGCCGCCGCCGCCAATCGGCAGGAACCCGGCGTTGGCGAAGTTGAGGCTCGATGTGGGCGGCTTCGACGGGAAGGGATTCACAACCCCATTGGCGCCGAACGGATCCTGCAGATAATTCGCTCCTGTGCCGCTGTTAGGATCGGCCGGGCTGAAGGACAGATCGGTGAACGAGAAGAACGGCACTTGTCCGTTAAACTGCAGGTTGTCTTCACCCTTCAGCACGTCGTAGAACAGACCGGCGCCTCCGCGGAGCGATGTCTTGCCGTCCCCAAAGACGTCCCAGGCAAAGCCGAAACGCGGCGCAAAATCGTTCTTGTCCGCGAAATTGGACCCTCTCGGAGCGCCCTTATCGCCTGGGAATACGAGACCCGTCGGGGCACCGGGGAATCGCGTCGATTGCAGTCCCGGGATGAACGAGAAACTGCGTCCATGCGTATCGTATTTCGGTTGTGAATACTCATAGCGCAAGCCGAACGTTAGGGTCAGCCGCTTTGTCACGTGAAACTCATCCTGTGCATATCCGGCCCAGGATCGCGAGCGGATATTCGACGGAGCCGACCCAAATTGGATGTACTCGTCGGGCAGACCCATCAGGAAGTCAGCGAAATCGTTGCCTGACCCTATGCCGCCCGGCCCGTAGAAGAAGAACGCGCCGTTTACGTAGTAGTCGTACAGCGTATTGTTCTGGTACGGCGAGAAGTAGAATCCGAACTTGGCATTGTGCCGCCCATGGGTCCAGGACAAATTATTCGAAAGTGCGAACGTGTTGTTCACCAGATTAGTTGGACCACTTGGACTGAAGCCCAGATAAGTGCCCTTGCCGAGGAAATCCATCAGCACCGGGCCACTTGGCCGATCGGGAGTAACGCCGGTAATGCCGAGATCCTGTGCTGTCGAAGAAGCAAGCCCGGATGCCGGAACGTACTGTGTACCATTCGACCGCTGCGCCGTAAAGCGCAGTTCGTTCACCAGACTCGGGCTGAAGATATGCGTGTGCGTAATCGTGGCGAAATAAGTGTCGACGACGTTCTGGCTCGGGTATCCGGGCACATTGGCGCCGCCCGTGGCATCCGTGAACGGAAGCAGCAGTGGGCTGTGGTGCGATGTCAGCGTGGCGTTCAACGTGTCATGCCCGGAGATGGTGTAATCCAGCCGTCCGAGGTAATCATCGACATTCGCCTTCGCTGAGTCTGCCGAAAGAATCTGCCCGGTCGGCGACGTCGGAATCAGCCCCTTCTTGAAATAATTCAAAGCGATCGGATTCAGCTTCGTTGGATCAATGATGCCCTGCGCAGCCAGATCGGGATTCTGCTGGTAATAGGGGTTGTTCTGCAGGTAACTCACAACCATGGGATCGGGCGCGCCGCTGGCGGACTGGGAGAAATTGCCTTGTGATTCCAACCCCGTCGGCACTGGGACATTTCCGTCCTGGGAAACGGCACTCTGCCGCTGGCCCTGGTAGGAGAAGAAGAAAAACAACTTATTGCGCCCGTCGAAGATCTTCGGCAGATACACCGGCCCACCGATCGTTCCGCCGAACTGATTGCGTTTCAATACATTCCTCGGCGCGCCAATCTCGTTACTGAAAAAGTCGTTGGCGTTCAACGCATCGTTGCGCAAGTAGTTGTAAAGGGAGCCGTGCACCTTGTTGGTGCCGCTCTTCGTCACCACACTGACGATGCCGCCCGCATTGCGCCCGTACTCGGCGCCATAGTTCGATTGCAGGACCCGAAATTCTGCGATCGCGTCTGGATTCGGATTAACGACGTAACTGTTGTTGAGTAGGTTGTTGTTGTTGCCGCCGTCGAGCAAAAATGTAACCGAATCCGTGCGTCCCCCGCCGATGCTATAGCCGGCGCCTTGTCCCGTGTTGTCGGCATTCGTCGGCGTAACGCCCGGTTGTGTCGCCAATAGATCGAAGGCGTTTCGCCCGTTTAGCGGAAGTTCGTTGATGGCCCGACCCGTGACGCTACCACCGACGGTGGCATTCTGCGTCTCAACGGCCGCCGCCTCCGCTTCCACCGTCACCGTCTCGGAGACACTGCCAATCTCCAGCCTCATGTCGACCCGCAGGGTTTGATTAATCTCCAGGGGAACCTTCCCATTGGAGAGAACCTTGCGGAACCCGCTCTTCTCGGCAGTCACTTGATACACGCCGATAGGCAACAACAGAACTTGGTACGAACCACTGTCATCGGTAAGGGTATCCTTAGCAACTCTGGTCCCTTTGTTCACCACCGTTACCTTTGCGTCCGGAACAGTGGCTCCACTTGCATCGGTAACAGTGCCGACGATTCTCCCGGTTGCGTCCTGGGCGAATAGACTCCAGGCGCCAAATACTAACACTGCCAGCAATGCGCTGGCACGGACAATGCGATTCATCGCTCGGTCCTCCGAGGTAAATTGTTTTCAGTTGTAACGTAAATGCGGCAGCGCCCCTGAAAAGGGCCTTTGTAAAGATCGTAACATCGAGTAGACGTTTTCGATCCCATTTAGCGACCGATTTAAACTAATCGTTACGACTGTAAACCCTCGAAAATTCGTTACAGGCGGAAGTGTCCCCTTCACTCCTGAGGAACTGGAATGCCTAATGGTGCCCGCATGTATCCATCCCGCGCCACCACCGCCGCTCGTGCGCGGTAACCGTCAAGATCGTCCGGCGCCCATGTCGCCAGCCCATCCACATAGCGGTTGTACATGCAAAACGCCGCCGCGATCAACACCGTATCGTGTATCTCCAGATCCGTCGCGCCCTCTCGTCGCGCCCGCTCCACATCCTCTGGCAGCACATTCTTCCCGCCGCCTTGCACCTTCCCCGCAATCGCAAGCAAGGCTTTGAGCTTCGCCGAGACCGGCGCCGCTTCAAAGTCCAACTTCACCTGTCTGACCACCGCTTCATCTCCGTCCAGGTGCGCCGCGGCCAGTGCTCCGTGACTCGTCTGGCAGTAAAAGCAGTCATTCTGTGACGATACATACGTGGCAATCAATTCGCGCTCCCCGCGCGAAAGCGAATGGTCGTTGTGCAACAGAACCTGCGCCAGCACCGACATTGGTTGAGCCGTCTCCGGACGATACGCGAACAGGCTACGAATACCGGGCAATTCGGGTTTTAACGGTATGTGTGGCATAGCAGACCTTTTTACGACCCTGCGGCAGTGGCCGCCAGAATGCCTTCCGTTGACTTGCGATATCCCATTTCAGCGAGTCGTCCCGCCCGTTGCCGGTACACATCCGGGTCCGTCGGCGCCCACGTTGCCAAACCGTCCACATACCGGTTAAACATGCAGAAAGAAGCCGCTATCAGCACCGTGTCGTGGATCTCCAGATCGGTTGCTCCTTCCTGCCGCGCCGCCTCAATATCTTCGGCGCGCACATGTTTTCCGCCCTTCTGAACCAGACCCGCAAT
>JBDTMC010000202.1:0-12931 GCA_039934475.1 Bryobacteraceae bacterium
ATTCGCAGCGATCTCATACGCCGCTTCGGTACGCCTCTCTGCCCCGATGCCGACGGCGTTCTGCACGAATGCGGCTTCACGGTTCTCGCGCTGGGGAAACTCGGCGGTAAAGAGCTGAACTACAGCTCCGATATCGATCTCATGTTCCTCTATGAGGACAATGGCGAGACCGGCGGGCATGCGCCGATCACCAACAAAGAGTTCTTTAAGAAACTATCGAACACCTGTACCGACCTGCTCTCCACGTACACCGCCGGAGGCCTCTGCTACCGGGTGGATCTCCGCTTGCGGCCCGACGGCCGACTGGGCGAGGTGTGCCACTCGCTGGAGGCTGCGCGCCACTATTACGTGGATCGAGCGCGCGATTGGGAGCTGCAAATGCTCATCAAAGCGCGAGTCGCCGCGGGAGACCGCGGACCGGGCCGCGCCCTGCTTGAGTTCGTCGACCCGCTCATCTACGCGACAACGCTTGATTTCAGCGCCGTCGAATCGGTCTCAGCCACACGGGAGCGCATTCACGAGAAACTGGCCGCACGCCGCACCGGCAGCGGGTTGGACGTGAAACTCGCCCCTGGCGGCATCCGCGATATCGAGTTCCTGGTGCAGTGCCTGCAACGCCTGCATGGCGGGCGGGAGCCGTGGGTGCGTCACGGGGGCACGCTGCTCGCACTCTCGCGCCTCTACGACAAGGAACTGCTCTCCGACGCCGAGTATTCCGGCCTGTCGTCCGCCTACATCTTTCTGCGCAACCTGGAGCATCGCCTCCAGGCGCTGGACGACCTGCAAACGCACAGCCTGCCCTCATCCGAGGAAGACCTGGAACTGCTGGCCCGGCGCATGCCTCGGGACGGTATGTCCGGCGCGCCCACCGCGGAGCGTCTGCGCCGCCAGCTGAACACTCACTTAGAGGAGGTGCAGGCGTTGTACGAACGGGTCATCCACGCCCAGAAGCCGTCGTATTACATGACGAGCCCGGTGTCAGTGGACGAGCCGGCACCCGTCATCCCCCTGCTGCCCGAACCTCTGCCCAGCAACCTCGTCCGTTTCCTCGACGAGAAGGCTCCTCGCCTGGCCGCGCAACTCAACCAGACCACGTTACGCCGTGGGGCAGCTTCCCTCGAGCATTTTCTCGAACGCATCGACAACCAGCCCGCGCGCCTCGCCTGGCTCAATGAAGATCCGATCCTGACCACCTATGTTCTCGAACTGATCGAACATAGTCCTCACCTGAGCGAACAGCTCATCCGCAAGCCGGAAATGCTGGAAGAGGTGTATGCCATCCGCCACCGCCCCAATGCCGATCGCGGATATCAGGAGACGGCTGCCTTGCTGGACGACCCCGCGGAGCTGAGGCGCTTCTACCGCCGTGAATCCTGGCGCCTGCAAGCGGCCAGCATCTGCCTGCGGACACCCATCTTCCAGACTTTGGAACGCATGTCCGCACTCGCCGATGCCACCATAGCAGCCGCTTACCGGATGGCCGTCGCGAGTGTCACCAAAGACGCCGGTCCACAAAATGGGGGCATGATGGTGATCGCGCTCGGCCGGCTGGGCATGCGTGAATTCGACCTCGCCTCCGACGCCGATCTCGTGTTTGTCGTTCGCGACGAGGATGCCGGCGCCGAGGAAGTGTGGACCCGAGTCGCCGAAAAGCTCATCCAGATTCTGACTGCTTACACGGGCGAAGGCGTTTTGTTCGCCGTCGATACGCGGCTGCGCCCCAATGGCCGTGAGGGCGCGCTGGTGCAATCCGAGAGCACGTTCAAAGAGTATTTCGCGCACCGCGCGGAAGCGTGGGAAGGCATCACGTACATGAAATCGCGCGCCGTGGCGGGCGACATCGAGCGCGGCACGGCGTTCCTTGGCGAACTGCAGAAAGTGGATTGGCGCCGCTACGGGCAGAGCGGCCGCTCCAAGCACCAGCTGCACGACATGCGTGTTCGTTTGGAGAAAGAGCAGGGCGCCATCAATCCACTAAAGGCGGGGTTTGGCGGCTATTACGACATCGATTTCGCCCTCATGTACCTGCGCCTCAAAGGGGCGGGCATCTTCTTCAAAGTGCTCAACACGCCGGAGCGCATTGAGGTGATTGAACAGATGGGACACCTGGAGCCCGGCGATGCGGAGTTCCTGCGCGACGCCGCCACGTTCTATCGCGCGCTGGATCATGGCTTGCGGATCATCTCCGGACATGCGGAAGGGTCGCTCCCCTCCTCGCCTGGTCAACTCCAATTGCTGGCCGAACTGGTGGCGCGCTGGACGCCGGGCCAAGTCCACGACCGTAATCTCGCCCTGAAGCTATCGCAGATTCAGCGCCGCACGCGGGCACTTTTCGAACGGCTGTTCCAGTAGCGCTCCATCAGATCCTTCGCCACATCCGCCACAGGGGCACCTTGCAACTCCGGCAGGGGGAAGGCCGCATCCCAGGTGACGCCCGGTGGATAAATGGCTTCGTAGTCCCAAACGTACTTGCCCGTAACAAGACTCTTCTTACCGACGACCCGCGCCGGGTCGGCCGCCAGCACTGGTTGCGCCATCTTTGAAAGCAGCAGGTCCGGATCCCAATACTGCACCGCACGCGGATCGGAAACTCGCGCCAGCACGCCGGAACCTGGCGCCGCATAGTCCGTGGCGAGAATCCTCTCCCACACCACGTAGACACGGATGTCCGGGCCAGCCTGTTCTTTCAGGACGGATTCGAGTGCAGAGGCCCCCTGCACGCATTTGGTTCAAGTAGGCGACAGCAACACGACGATGCGAGTGTGGCCGGCATCGCGATTGAAGCGCTCACGGAGTTCGCTGAAGTTCGCGCTGCTCAACGTGTTCAGCGGTGGCTGTCCAACGGGAGTTTTGCCGCCTCCGCATGAGGCTAATAGTAGGGGCAGTAGAGCAAGCACGCGGCGCGTCATGAAAGGTCCGCCAGCAATCCGGCGATGGCTTGGGGAAACAGCAGCATGCCCGCGACAATTCCAAGAGAGAGCCACAACAGCGCCACGCTCCAACGGCTGCGCTGGCGCTGGCAGGCGGCGCGGCGGTAAGTCTGCCAGAAGGCCCACGCCAGAATGGTCAGGGAGCCGCCCATCAACCACGGGCGCAGCGTATTCATCCAGCCCGAGGCGCCGGCAAGCCCCGCCGAGGCAATCACCGCCGGCAGCGGCAGACAGCAGGAACTCGCCGCGAGGACGCTTCCGACAGCGGCCAGCGACGAGAGCGCACCCTTGGTTTCCTGTTCCGCCATGTGGTTGTATTTTATCGTAGCGGCTCTCGCTTACCAGATTCCGATCAGCTTCCACCACGCGAAGCCAACTGTCGTCCAGATGGCGATGTTCACCAGCGACACAACAAATCCAATGCGCCACCACGTGGCAAAGGGCGTATAGTCGTGCGCGAAGAACATCGGCGACGGCGTGGTGCCGTAGCTGGTGAGGCCGGCGGACAAATTGACGAAGCAGGCGAAGGCGTAGACGATGAGGCCGTGCGGCGCTCCCTTGGCTCCGAGTACGGCGAGAAACGCCGGGTACATCGCCAGAACATGGGCCGTGATGCTAGCAAACGCGTAGTGCGCATAGAAGTAGATTGCCAGCGCGCCCACAAACAGCAGCACCCATCCGGCACCGGGAAACAACTCGGCCACACCCTTGGCGAATGCCGTGGTGACGCCAAAATCATTCAAGGCTTTCCCCAAGCGCAGCAGGCCGCCGTACCAGATGAAGATGTCCCACGCCGCCTTCTCCGTCTTCACGTCTTCCCACGTCAACACGCCGGTGACCAGAAGCGCGATGCTGCCCAGCAGCGCCGTCACGGCGACATCCAGCCCGTGCCAGCCCGAAGTGATCCACCCGCCGCACACACCAACGAACACCGCCAGCAGTATCCATTCGCCGCGACGCATCGGTCCCATTTCCTTCAACTGGTCGGCGGCAAACCGGGCCGCTTCCGGCGTTCGCGTCACTTCCGGAGGATTCAACTTCATCACCACCCAAGGCACGGCAATCAGGGAGCACAACCCCGGCACCAATCCGGCGACGAACCAACTGGTCCACGTCACCGTGTAGCCGAAATCCCCGGCGATCTTCGCCGCCAGAGGATTGCTCGCCTGGCCCGTGAAGGACATGGCGGAGGTGATACAGATGCTCTGATAGACCGCCGGAAACAGGAAGCAGCCGAGGATGCCGGCCGTCTTTCCGGGCGAGGAACCATATAGTTCCGCAATGGAACGGACGATGGGGAGAATGACGCCGCCGGATCGCGCCCCGTTCGACGGAATGATCGACGCCAACACCATGTCAGATGCAGCCAGCGCATAGGAGACACCAAGCGAACTCTTCCCGAACATCCGCACAAAGAAGAGAGCGATCCGCCGCGCTAGCCCGGTATTGATGAGGGACCGGGAGATGAAGAACGCGGCCATCACCAGCCACACTGTAGTATCGGCGAACCCGGCCAGCGCCTGTCCGATGGTTAACCCGCCGAACACCGACGCCAGCGTTATCGCCGTGAGAACAATTGCCCCGCCGGGCATGGGTTGCACGATCAACCCGGCCACCGTCGCCAGGAAGATCCCCAACAAACGCCAACCTTCCGGCTTCACGGTTTCCGGCCGCGGCACCAGATACACCACCGCCAGGTAGACGCCAATCAGGAGGGCGAATCCCCAGAGGCGTCGGCTGAGATTGGTGGCGGGAGCCATGGTATCGCAGGGTACCATAGCCAGTCGCTCGCATCGGCGCCGGGATTTCCCTTACTCCCGTTGGGGTTTGATGGTAGTACAACCACAGCGATTTCCTTGAGAATTTCAGGGGTTTTACGCACCGACTTGCACCCCGTTGCCTGCCATACTGAAGCCGGTGATCCTCCGCTACATTGCCCGGCTCGTCTTCGTTGCGCTTGGCGCAGCCACGCTTGCCGTCTGCGGACCGGTCTATCAGATCGTCGATCTAGGGGCGCTGGGCGGCGGTACCAGCGGGGGCGCGGGCATCAATCCAAGCGGTGCGGTGGCCGGATGGTCCCTGTCTTCCAGTGGCAGTTACCAGGGGTTTTTCAACTCCGGCGGCGCCATTCAGGGTTTGGGTTCGTTGAACGGCGGCATGGGCAACGCCGCGTCGGCAATCAACGGCGCTGGCCAGATCGCCGGAACCACCTACACGGCGGATGGCGGCTCCTTAGCTACGGTCTGGAACAACGGCACGCCGACGTCGCTCGGCACATTGGGCGGTTCCCTCAGCTACGCCACGGGAATCAATGCGTCCGGCGTTGTCACGGGCCTGGCGACTGACGCGGCAGGCAATGCGCAGGCGTTCCTCTATCGCAATGGAGCGATGACCGCACTCACTGCCGGCACGTGGGCCTCGGGTTATGGCGTGAATTCCGCTGGCGCCGTGGTGGGAACCGTCGAAAGCACCCCCGGTCACTTCCAAGCCTTCGTCTGGACTCCTGGTTTGGGACTGACCACACTCGGCAGCGGCGTCAGCCACGGCATGGGTATTAACGATACCGGTCGCGTGGTTGGCAGTGCGGTATCCGGATCCGGCTACACGCGAGGCTTCTACAGCGACGGCGCGGATCTCAACCAGATCGGAACCCTCGGGGGCGGCAACAGCTATGCGTACGGCGTGAATGGTTATGGCGATATCGTCGGCTATTCGGATACGGCAACCGGCGCCACGGCCGGTTTCCTGTGGTCCAATGGCGTTCTTTACGATCTGAATGCGCTGGTGGGTGCGAACAGCGGGTGGATGCTGACCGAAGCCTATGGCGTCAATGATAAGGGGCAGATCACGGGCACGGGTCTATTCAACGGAGCCAGCCGCGCCTTTCGCCTGGATCCGATCCAATCGGTTGCGCTTCATATACCGTCAGCTATCCCTGCGGGCAACGTGCCTGAACCTTCTACTTTTTGGATGCTGGCGGCGGCTTGCGGGCTGGCGAGTCTGGCTTCCGTGCGCCGTCCCCGCTAGCGCGAAGCTTCGTCCGCAGCACCGCCGAATCCGCTCGCAGTTCCACTTTGCCCGCAGGATACCCGTTCTCATGTAACAGGTAGGCCAGAATCAAAATCGATTGTTCTTCGGTTAAAGGATCGGCGCCACCGGGCGGCATCGACCGAACTTCGTAGGCAAGATCCTCCAGGGTTGCCGTCAGCGGCCAACTGCTGGCGAAGCCAGGACCTGCAATCGCGACAACAACGGTGGGATCGGGCCGCGCCGGTTCCGCGCCATGGCATTCCGCGCAAATGCGCTTGTAGAGCTCCTTTCCCCGTTCTGCCTGCGCCGGTGTGTAGAAGCCCTCAGGCGCTGCCTGTTGCAGAAGCAACGCCGCCGCACCGGCCAGAAGAATCATCGACACGCAGGCGCTTCTTCCCTTCCAGCGATTTCATCGCGATACTGGAAGAGGTTCATATCGATCCTGTTGGTCGCAGTCATGAAGCCGATTTCCCAGAGTGCGGTGCTGTTACATATCCTACAGTAGAGAGCGCAACGATGCCCCTTCCCGTCACGGTATTTGAAGAAACAGTCGAGCCGGCCGTAAAAGGCTTTATACATCACCCTAAAATCGCAACCGGAGAAGGAATAGTTCTCGCGCATGGCGCCGGGTCAAATTCCGAATCGCCCTTGCTGGTGGCAGTGGCCACCGGTCTTGCCTCGCTTGGCGTCACCGTGCTGCGGATCGATCTACCCTACCGCCAGCAACGGCCGCAAGGGCCGCCACCTCCCGGTTCTGCCATTGGCGACCGCGCGGGGTTGCGTTCCGCGGCCGCCGCCTTGCGCAACGTCGTGTCAGGTCCCCTCTACCTCGGAGGCCATTCCTACGGAGGGCGTCAATCGACGATACTCGCTTCCGAAGACTCCAACATCGCCGATGGTCTGTTGCTGCTGTCTTACCCTCTGCATCCGCCGCGCAAGCCGGAGGAACGCCGCACCGCGCACTTTCCCTCGCTGCGCGTTCGCTCGCTCTTCATCCAAGGAACGCGCGACCCCTTCGGCACCATTGACGATCTGAAGCAGGCGCTAACGCTCATCCCCGCTGAAACGAAGATCGTGACCGTAGCCGCGGCGGGTCACGAACTCGCCGCGCGCAGCCGCCTGCTCGCGGTTGGCGAGGAGATCGCCGAAGCCTGGCGCGAGTTCTTCCGGTAGGCCCATGAGGCGGCCGCTGTGCGGATTAGCGGTGATCGTTTTGGCGACGCTGGCCGCGCCGGCGCAGGTTCGCGTGAAGGCTCACACCAATCGAGTGGAGTACCTGGTGGGAGAACCGATCATTGTCGTTGTGCATGCCACCAATATTGGCGACGAGCCCATCGGGTATGACCAATGTTGCGAGGGCAGCGATAACGGAATTACGTTGGCTGTTCCGAACGGACGGCGAAAAGCGCCGCCGGATCTCGGGGCCTGCAACAGCGGCTCTGGCGGATTTTCTGGCGGCGGCATCGACCACCCGCCAGTTTTCGCGCCTGGCGAGATAGTTTCTTTTCGCTACCTGTTGAAAGACTATCGCCTCAAGTCGGGCACCTACACCGTGTGGGCAAAGGGTGACGCGCCCGTAAGGTGGTTCTTTGGTGCCGGGCGCAACCACTCTGCGGTTTCGGACCGAAAGGGAAGTGACGTCGTCGAGGGGAAGCACTTCGAAGTTGGACTCCCGATCACCCTGATCGAGGGTACGCCCGAAGAACTGCAACAGCGCTTCCAGCCATACGTCGAAGCCTCGCGGGAAGGCTTTGGCATGACGCGACCCTCCCGTGAGGCCCGTGAAGCCATCGCCGAGATGGCGCCGCCGTTCTTGGAGAAGACAATTCTCGAGTTCGCGAATCAACCGGAATCGGCACAACTGGCCGTAAAAGGCCTTGCTCAGATTCCTACAACCTCCAGCCGCGAGGCGCTGGTTGCCCTCTACGATCGCAGCCAAGACCTCCGCCTGCGAGTCGAGATTGTACGCCATCTGGCTGGCGTGGCAACCTCAGCCGAACTCCCGTTCTTCGCCAGCCTTCTACCAGGCCGCAGTACACCTCTCGACGACCAGGCGCGCTTTGGGGCTGTCCTCGGCATCGGCCGTCTGGGTGGACCCGCCGCGGCAGCCGCGCTCGACACTACTAGCCCCAACCCCGAAGTTCGCAATGCGCTGGTCGAAGCACTGGGCAACTCCCGAACGGAAGCCGCCATCCCCATCCTGCTTCACCATTACGCAGACGAGTCCCTTAATGCCTCGGTCGTCACGGCGCTAGCCACTCTCACCCACCGCCGCTGGGAAGTCGTAGGCCAGGCACCCGCCGCAGCCCAAACATACTTGCTGGCCTGGTGGCGCCGGCACGCCGGCAAGATTCGTATCTACGGCCGCGACCGATGCCCGGCAAATGATGCCATCCTGCCGCTCGACCCCTGACTGGGCGTATAGTAACGGACGTGACCGAACGCCGCACTTTTCTCCGCACCTCGGCAGCCGCCTTGACGGCCGCATCGTACAACCAGATCCTCGGGGCTAACGAGCGCATCCGCGTCGCCGGACTCGGCGTGGGCGGGCGTTGCCGCTACCTCCTCGGCCACGCGGTTAAGCACAACATCGACCTCGTCGCCCTCTGCGACATCTATCAGCCCAACCTCGACCGCGTGCGCATGGAACTGGCGCCGGAAGCCCGCACTTACACCGATTACCGGGCCCTGCTCGATTCCAAGGACTTCGACGCCGTGTTCATCGGCTCCCCCGACCACTGGCACGTCCCCATGACGATGGCCGCCATCCGCGCCGGCAAAGATGTGTATGTGGAGAAGCCCATCTCGCACACCATCGAAGAAGGCGATGCCCTGCTGAAAACTGCCGCCGGACTGAAGCAGATCGTCCAGGTCGGCTATCAGCAGCGCAGTTGGGAACACTTCCGAGAAGCGAAGGATATTGTTGCTTCCGGCCGTTTGGGCAAGGTTTCGGTTGTGCTCGCGTCTTGGTATCAGGCCTTCTACAAGACGGCGTTCCCGATTGAGCTGGGCGGCGTCGGCTCGCCTCCGGAGGTGAATCAGGAGGAGCTAAACTGGAACGCGTTCTTAGGTGACGCCCGGCCCCAACCCTTCGACCCCTACCGCTTCAAATTCTGGCGCTGGTATTGGGATTTCGGCGGCGGCCATCTGACTGACCTCTACAGCCACTACGGCGATGTCATCCACTGGTATATGGGCGTCGATACGCCGCGCGCCGTGATGTCTATGGGCAGCCGCGCCGTGCTGCCACGCTTTGAATGTCCCGACACCATCACTTCGATCTATAACTACCCCGGTGATCTGACAGTCACATACACCGGAAGCCTTGAAGGGTCGCTCGACGGCGGCAACATCGTCTTCCGCGGCACTGAGGCGGTCCTTAAGATCAATCGCGACGGTTTCGCAATTTATCCCGAAGGCGTAATCGCGATGGAGAAGACGCAGTACCCGGAACCGTTCCTACAGGCGCGCTCTCTCCACGACGGAACAATCGATCACATCTCCAACTTCTTCGCCTGTGTGAAGTCGCGCAAGCAGCCCAATTCACCGCTTGAAACGGCCGTCCCGATGGCGCGCGCCACGCACTGGGGCAACCAGTCGTACAGGACCGGCAAACTAATGCAAAATTGAGATATGTGCCGCAGCATTAAGCAGCTTCGGGGCCAGGAACCCACCAGTGAGGACATGCAAAAGGCCGCCTTGCAATTCGTGCGCAAGATTAGCGGCTACAGCAAGCCATCGAAGGCCAATCAAGAAGCTTTCGAAAAGGCAGTAGCGCAGATCACTCAGGTCAGCGAGCAGTTGCTGGGTTCGTTACCCGCCACCCCGTCACCGGTGCGAACCGCGAGCCCCAGGCTAAGGTCATCGCGTAACGCGGAACAGCCGCAGGCTGAGGCAGGTGACGCGACGACGGCAGCTTCTTAAGCCGCTCCCACATCGTGCTTGGCGCTATCGCACAACGCGGTTTCTCAACACGCCGACCTTCTCGATTTCAAGCTCCATCAGATCGCCAGGCTGCACCCATCGATCTAACTCCAATCCACAGCCGGTGCCCACGGTCCCGGAACCAATGACGTCTCCCGGCATGATGGTGTCGTCGCGGGTCAGAAACTCCAGCATCTGCTCGAACTTCCAATAGAGTGATCCGCTGTTGCCCTCGCTCCAGACCTCGCCGTTCACGCGAGCCGTCATGCGCAGGTTGTAAGGATCGGCAATCTCGTCCGGCGTCACCAGCACGGGACCAATCGCCGTGGCCCAGTCCTTGCCCTTCGCCGGACCCAGCCGCACCTTCATCTCTTTGCGCTGGATGTCGCGCGCGCTGAAGTCGTTCATCACCGTGTAGCCGGCGATGTAGCGCGACGCATCGCCAGCAGCAATGTTCGAACCGCGCCGACCCACCACAATCGCCAGCTCCAACTCATAGTCGAACCGCTCGGTGAACGACGGCCATAACACGTCCTGATCCGTCCCGAGTATGTTCTGATGACCGCTCTTGTAGTAGACCGGCATCTCATACCATTCGGCCGGCATCGGCTCCCCGCGCTTCTCAAAACCGCGCTTCACGTGATCTTCAAACGCGTAGAAGTCGCGCAGCGAAGGGGGATCGGGAAGCGGCGCCAGCAACCGCACATCCGCCGGCCGGTAGAGCAAGGTCTCGTCGTTTAGCCCGCGCGAGTCGAAGGCGAAGACGTCGGCATCCAGCAAGTGCCGCGCGCGATCCATCGCCGGCTCGCCGCCCTCAAGGAACGTCCGCATTGTGGAGGGCAGCAGCGCGTCTGCCATCGCCTGCGGCCGCGGCTCGCCTTTGCGTGCGCGATGCAGCGCATAAGCGAAATTCAGATCGACGATCCCTTCGCCGGCGAAGGCGCCTAACCGTCGGTGCCGCCCCACAGGAGTCGGAATTTCAAAGGTGCAAAGCCGCATGAGTGCGACTTACAGATTACCGCGCAGCGCCTGTTCCCGTTCAATCGATTCGAAGAGCGCCTTGAAGTTTCCCTTGCCGAAACTGCGGCTCCCCTTGCGTTGGATGATCTCGTAGAACAGCGTTGGCCGGTCTTCCACAGGCTTGCTGAAGATTTGGAGCATATAGCCTTCGTCGTCGCGGTCCACCAGGATGCCGAGCGCTTCCAATTGGTCCACCGGCTCGTCGATCTTGCCGACGCGGCCTTCCAACTCCCGGTAGTATGTGGTTGGCACGCGCAAGAAGTCCACGCCCTGATTCCGCAGCCGCGTCACCGTGTCGATGATGTCGTTGGTGGCCATCGCCAGATGCTGCACGCCCGGCCCACCGTAGAAATCGAGGTATTCCTCGATCTGACTCTTCTTCCGTCCCTCCGCCGGTTCGTTGATGGGGAACTTCACCCGCCCATTCCCGTTCGACATCACCTTCGACATCAGCGCCGAATAGTCTGTACTGATGTCTTTGTCGTCGAAGGTCTGATACAACTGGAAGCCCATCACATCGCGATAGAACTCCACCCAGCGGTTCATATCACCCCAGCCAACGTTGCCCACCATGTGATCGATATGCAGCAGGCCCACCGGACGCGCCACGCTGTCCACTTCGGTGACGGCGACATACCCAGGCAGAAACGTGCCCCGATAATCGCGCCGTTCGACGAACGTATGGATCGTATCGCCGTAAGCGGCAATGCTGGCCAGCGTTGCTTCCCCGTGATCGTCGCGAACCGCGCTTGGCTCCAACACCGATATGGCACCCCGGCTCGTGGTCTCCATCCATGCCGAGGCGGCATCGTCCACCCACAGCGCCACAGCTCTCACGCCGTCGCCATGCTTGTGAACATGCTGCGCAATGGGATGATCCTGGCGCATGGCAGTCGTGAGAACAAAGCGAATCTTCCCCTGTTCCAACACGTACGACGCACGGTCGCGCATGCCCGTCTCCGGACCCGCATAAGCCACCAGTTTCATGCCAAACGCCGACCGGTAGTAATGCGCCGCTTGCCGCGCGTTGCCAACGTAAAACTCCACGTGATCCGTACCGTTCAACGGCAGAAAATCACGGACTTCGGTTGCAGTTTGCTCCAGAACTTGTGGCATCCCAGCTACCCCTCTTTCTGTACCAGCGCCAGCGGTTCCAATCCCAGGGAAGCCGCCCGCAGCGCCTCTATGCAAAACTCGATTTCCTCATCGGTGCCCGTGCTGATGCGGACACAATGCGGTAGGCCAAACGCCGCCAGCGGACGTATGATAACGCCACGCCGCAGCAGCCTTTCGGTCAATTCATTCGCCGCCTCGGGTGAAGAGAGTGGCGTCATCACGAAGTTCGCCTCCGAAGGCACAACTTCAAAACCCAGATCCCTCAACGCGCCGGCCAACCTTCGCAATCCACGCGCGTTCAATTCCAGAGCGCGATGGACGCACTCGCGATCCGCCAACGCCGCGATGCCCGCTGCCTCAGCCACCGCGCTCGGCTCAAATGGCAGCTTCACTTTCAGCAGGTTTGCGATCAGTTCCTCATGGGCGAACCCGTAGCCGATGCGAATCCCCGCCAAGCCGTGGATCTTGGAAAAGGTCCGCAGCGTGATCACGTTGTCGTAGCGGTAGTGCATCGAATCCGGGTACCGCGGATTGTCCTGCGCGTACTCGAAGTAAGCCTCGTCCAGAATGATCAGCACGCGCTCCGGAACGTGGCGGTAGAACGCGTCGAACTCTTGCCGCGTGAAGATGGTTCCCGTCGGGTTGTTCGGGTTCGCCAGGTAAATGATCTTCGTCCGCTCGGTGATGGCGGCCGCTAGCGCGGGCAAGTCGTAGTGCCAGTCACGATAGGGCACGGTGCAATAGCGCACGCCGCGTCCCTTCGCCAAAACCTGAAAGCCGATGAATGCCGATTCGGTGGTCAGTACCTCATCCTCATCGCACAAAAACGTGCGGATGATGTTCGACATGATGCCTTCCGACCCGCTCCCCACAATCACGTTCTCCACCTTCAGGTCGTACTGCTTCGCCAG
>JBDTMC010000203.1:0-12926 GCA_039934475.1 Bryobacteraceae bacterium
ACATATTAGGCTGAAACTGATCCGGAGGTCAAGGCTTTGAGTTTGGGGATTAGAACGAGAGTGTCATTCGGGCGGCGAAGTTGCGGCCGGCTTCCACGGCCGTGCCAGACAACACTCCCGAGAAATTGATGAGGTTGAGGCGATCACCGAGGTTGAACGCGTCGGCCTGAAACCGCACTGTGACCTTGTCGCGTTTCAGGAGGTCCGCGCCTACCGAGGCGTTAATGGACGCCGACGGCCGCACACGCCCGCGATCGTAGTTCACCTTACTGAGGAGGCGCGCCCCATATTGAGACGCGATCAACGCTTCGTCCTGCGGGCCCTCTACTTCGAACGGCAAGCCGCTGTTATAGGCACCGCTGAGCGCAAACCACAGCCGCCGGTGCGCTTCTACACGGACACGCGCGCGCACTGAGTTCCGCTGATCCTGGGTAATGGCGAATGCGTCTGTCCCGCTGAGCAGGGCACTGGCGTCATTGCCGAGGAACAATCCACCGGCCACCGGAAGATGCCCGACACCCAGCAAGTTCGAGTAACTCACATAACCCGACAACCGCCCCCACCGGGGAACCTCCACTTTCGCTTCATAGCCGTGAACCTCAACCTCACGGAACGCAATGGGGAAACTCACGCCGGTGTTGAGTAGCAGATTGTCGTCGGCAAAGTTCTGGATCTTGCGACGGTACCATGTACCATCCAGTCGCAGTTTGCCAAAGGCGCCTTTCGTAAAGCCGGCCTCAAGGTAATTGCCGCGCGCGGACCGCAACGGCAGGAAAGCGCCTTGTCCACCCAACCGTTCCACGAGATCCGTACTCGCGAGGAGCACATTCTCGAGGCTCGGAACTTGGAACACGCGGTCATAGGAGGCGCGAAGAACCACGCCGGCCCGAGGCATCGAATAGGCTACGCCCAATCGCGGGCTCCATCCTGTCTCGTTTTGCACGAGCTTATGATGGTCGAACCGCAGGCCGGCGCTAATCGTCAGCCGTCCCAGCCGCCACAGATCCTGGAGGTAAGCGGACTGATCGCGGCCTTTGCCGCGGCTGGCAAACTGGAACTCGGCAGGCACCTCGGGATCGAAAACGGGAACGTCGCCAAGCGAGTAAGTGGCAATGCGGTACGCGAAGTTCTCGTGGATGTTGGTGAAGAGCGCCTCGCCACCCGCTTTAAGCTCGTGCGCTCCCAAGTTGACGGATACGCTGGCGCCGGCATAGGCTTCGCGAAATCCGCGATCCTGGAACGGGAGGATCGGCGTGGACAGTGGATTCGACCAAAGCGCAGCGCTAGTGTCGCGCACCATCAGGCGCGCCTGGCCTAATACGCGCGGCGAAAACACGTGCGTGTGCGACACGTGGCCCATGGTCTCGTCCGCCGTACGATCCTGGCGCTGCCCGGCCGCCTCTTGCAGTAACTCGTTGGGAACCAGGAAACCCGTGTGACGGGTGCTGGCGTAGAAGCGTGTGGAGTCGGCATCCGACCACTTGCGGGTCCAGCGGGCCGAAGCTGCGCCGCCCGATCCATGGTTGGTGTAATTCTCCAGCACCGGCGCGTCGAGGTAACGGTCAGTTGAGAATCCCTCGCCGCTCACGGCAAACGCG
The DNA here is from genome assembly GCA_039934475.1 of Bryobacteraceae bacterium. Taxonomy (GTDB): domain Bacteria; phylum Acidobacteriota; class Terriglobia; order Bryobacterales; family Bryobacteraceae; genus JBDTMC01. The sequence goes on from JBDTMC010000203.1 coordinate 1,599, forward strand.
TTCCGCCTGCGGGCGTATTGAACCGATGCGAATCCACCGGCCTGCGCGAAGCTGCCGCCCTGCGCGGCCGCGCTGCCATGCCACCCGGCCGGAGCATCCGGCGAAGTGGCCACTTCAATCACACCGCCCAACTTTCGCCCAAACTCAGCCGGGAAGCCGGCGGTGCGAATAGTCATGGACTCGAATTCGTCGATCCCCAAGGACTGGGCGAACGCCGGGGAGCGGTTGTCGTAGAGGGGAATTCCGTCGATCACGTATTGGACGTCATACTCTGAGCCGCGCGGGTGCAGCACGCCATTTGCTTCCAGCAACCAGCCTGGCTGCGCGTTCACGAGGTCGACGGCCGAGCGCCCTGGCGTCGATGCCTGCCTCTTCTCCAGCATCTCCGGCCCTATATAGCGGGAGGCCGCGGTGCTTCGCGGATCGGTAAGGGTATCGGCATCGCGCACCGTCACCGACGTCTCCAGCGGCGCCACACCCATGGTGACAGTTCGTTCCACGGGAGCTTCGGAGCGGACTTCCAGCTTAAGCACTTGTCCCGCAAAGCCGTCTCTTTCAAGGCGCAGCGAATACGGACCAAACGGCAGTCCGCGAAAGGTGTAAATGCCTTGAGGATCGGCTTGAAACGCGCGACGTACACCTGTCGCCAGGCTCTCGAGGAGACCTGTTGCGGCCACTGGTTCGCCGATCTGGTCCTTCACGTGGAGCCGGATTTCGCCTGTAGTTCGCTGCGCGAACAGAGGTATGCCCCATAGCAACGCGACCAAGGCAAACCGGGATCCCATTACCTTAAGTTTACCCCGCAAACCACTGCGTGCCGGGTAACTGTGCCTTGCGCGCTGCCTCTTCGTTCATTTCGATACCGATCCCCGGCCTGTCAGTGACCGTGAGGTAGTCTCGCTGAATGATCTCGCCTTCCTTGACCGAGGCGGGCCACAGAGGCAAGCGGCCGATCCAGTGCCACTCCAGCGAGGAAGTTTCGGCACTGCCGCGCAAACGTTGCAGGAGGCAATCGTTCCGGTCAGCGAGACAACGCAGTGGGGGCGAAGGGGACGTAGCGCAGCAGATGTGGGTCTTGGTTGAGGCGCGGATGTCGCGCTTGGCATCTAACTCTGCATCCTCCTCCCGCCCGGCATCGGCAAGGCCACCTCTCTGGTTGTCTCCGTGCTGGTTGGCTGAGCGCCCAATCAGAGCCTTCCCAGTCCAAACGTTTTGGCATGCAATTGTTGTAGATGCCCGGTCGGACAGGCCAGCGCAAAATTTCGCTCAACCTTCAAAGACTCAAACAATTCACATTTAAGGGAGGGTACGCATGACCACCTCGCCCGCCTCTCAAATTAAGCTTGGCCACCGCAAGAGCTGGTCTTCTACGGTATCTCGCTGGACACCGAATGGCGCGACCGTGCCGGCTTGGACGGCTACGGCCCCGTCGAAGCGGCAGCTACATGAAGAAGAGAGCCGAGGGCCATACGGAGACCACTTTCTCTGATTCCATCATCGTAACCTTCAACAGGCCGTCGATTGGTCAGTACGGTCCATTTCTCCGGCACGGGAGTCCCGTTAGTTACCCTCAGCAAAGCCAACTAGTACGAAGACGGCGGGAGGCGAGGACTTCGTCCTGAACAACGGGGCAAGCGCCATGCAACGGCGAATGCACTCCTAACCTGGCAGAAACTGCGTAAGTAGCTTTCTGACCTGTTAACCCTGCCAGGCGACACCCGGCTATCCCCAGCGCTCTACCGCGCGTAGAAAATCCTCGAGTTTTCGCGCATCCCTGGATTCGGCCAGCGTCATGCGCAACGCATGGGTCCTGCTCAGCGCATAGCCACTGCCGGCATGCTTCGTAGGCGTGTTCGACAGCCGCTGCTCCTCTGCCAGGTCCATCGCCAGTCTCTCTACCCTGGGACGTAATGCATACCATCGCTCCACGTCCGTGCCGGTCATCACGGCGGGGAAAGTCCGTAGCTCCGGGAATGGAGCTGCCACTGTGTCAATCGAGAGCCAACGATCGACTTCCTCTCGGGCCCACTGTTGTCGTCGTCGCATCCTCTCCAGCAGTGTCCCTTCGAGCGACTCCACCTCGTGAATGCGCTGCGCTGCCTTGTCATAGCTGCCCAGCACCACCTCCTTCCTGGTCTGGCGCAGCGTGGCGTCGATGTCGTGAATGATCTCTTCGGTGCCCAAATCGAGCGCCGCCTGCGCCTTTGGCAACTCGGCTATCCTCTTCTCCAAATCGGGCAGCTTCGCGCAAACGGCCTCCGCCGTGGCCACCAGCGCGGCCAGCCCGCCAACATGCTGCGCCAGAAGTTCCAGACAAGCCTTCTCGGCCTTTCCTTCCTTGGCCTGGCGAGCCCGCTCGCATTCCTGCGACAAGACCCTGCGCCTGCGATCCACCTCATTCTGAAATGATTCGCCCGGCAACGACGCCGCCCGGCCGCGAAGATCCACCGTCTTAGCCTCCGCCTCAGTGATTCGCCGGGCGGCCTCGCCTTCCTGGTCCGTCAACTGCCAACAGCGATTTCGGATGGCGGTCAGGGCTTGATCGGCCTTCAGCAACTCATCCATCGTGCGCGCGCGTTCGATCGTCAGTCTGGCACGCTCCAACTTATTCCGTTCCTTGCCTAACTCCACTCTCCGGAACTTCCGATGCAACTGGCAGGCGCCAAGTTCAACGTCGACTCCGGCAAGCCGCTCCCGCAAGCCACGGCGCAGCTTCCACCGGCGTAATGCCCCGACCAGGATGGACATCATTGGATCACTTCTCTCGTGCAGTCGATCACTAAGTCCACACGGCGGTCGTCAGCGCCTGGCCTGGCGGACTGGACATCGCCCTCTCCCAACAGAACCAGCGTCTTCTGGATCTCCGGTCCATACCCACAGTCAGTACAGTTGTAAAGGAACTGGAGAACGGCCAAGGCTCGCCGCGCGGAGAGGCTCCAATTCCCGAACGGGTCGCCCCGGAACTTGGCGGAATCTGCTTTGCCGAGCACGACAATCTTGCACTGGCCGGCGGCGGAGATTCCCGCAGGCAGTTCTTTGGCCAGCCTCCGCAGATACACCATGTGTCGCTCCGCGAGCACGGCGGAGTTGTTTTCGAAATCGACGTGCCGGCGCAGATCGAACCGTATCCTCCTGCCGTCCACTCTCACGTCAATTCCCTTCCTTAAAACCATTTGGACATAGGGTTTCACCTTGCGTTCGAAAACCCTGTCGCCGAGTTGACCGTGCATCAAGAACACTAGAGATCCGATGAAAATGAACAGAACGAACGAAAACGTCGCCAGAAAATCGACGTAACTAGGCCATGCAATGCCCTCTTCCCCATAGCCCTCGCTATGCAGCGGGTCCACGGCCGCCTCCCCGGAAGAAGTCGAAGAAGGTTCTCGATTGAAACGCCTTCAGCTGTTCTTGAATGTGGGCCAGTTCGCTGGCATGGTCACCCGCCTTCACCGCCGCCCCGAGTGCGTCCAAACGCCTCTTGACGTCCGCAAACTCGCTCCGCGCCGCTTCAACACTCTCACGCCGAGACGAGGCTTCTGTAGCGTTTGCGTCACGCATTCGGCGCTCTAACTCGGACAGAGTACGCTCCAGGCCGTCCTGCTTGGTTTGCGTTCGCTCCCGGAAGGCGCGCAAGCTGTCCGCAACCGAGCCCAGTTCCCTTTGTAGTCCATCCAAAGCGGTCTTTGTGGCGGCAATGTCCATCGCGGGAATCGCCTCCACTTTTCCTTGAAGGCTTCCGATCGTATTCGTCAAAGCACTGGAGGCGACCGTAAGCTTCCTGGTCTCTTCCGGCAGGCTGCCCAGCGCCGTTACCGCCGCGCTCGCCTGTTTGTGTTGTTCTGCCACCTTCTCGGTGTATAGCTCCATCGATTTCACTTTGAGTTTGAGATCCGCATAGATAACCAGCAAGTTCGAGAGGACATCGTATTGGCGTTTCAGGTCCTCGGCGATTTCCCTGGTCATCTGGCTGGAGAGGGTGCTAATGTTTGATTGAATCGCTGCAGGCAGTCGGTCCACGGCGGCGGTGATGGCGGTAGTTGCAGCGCTCAGTTCGGTCCTGAACAGCCCTAGTGTCCCCAACTCCTCACTGAGGGATCCGAATGACTTGACCAGCGCCTTGAAGTGAGCGATCGCCTCCGAGAAGTCGACCTTCTGCTCGGCCTCGCTGCCCTTTCCCGTTTCCGCGATCCGCGCCGCGTAAGCCCCGTACGCCCGGGCGGCGAACTCGCGCAGGCATCTGTGCGCCTCCCGCTGCACACCCAGAGCCGTCAGTAGCAGCAGGAAGGCTATCAGGATCATCATTCCACTTAGGAAGAAGGCCGTTGAAGCTGTAGTAGCCACTCTGCCGAGAGCCTGCTGGACGCGATCGACGACGTCTCCGCGGTCGGCCTGGGCAACATCCTGCTTCTCCTTGCTGGAAAGCTCCTGGAACGTTTGCCCCAAGCCCGACACCGCTCCCTGAAGATTCATCAGAGTAGCAACCAGGGCGATCAATATCATTAGACCCGCAATCCCCCGGGTCGATCCGCCCACGGTTCGCAGGCGCATCGCCAGTGGCGACATATGCTTCTCGACGTCGAACTGGCTGAGCACCTTGCTTTCGTCGGCCCTGCGGAACTCGGACAGGAATGCGTTTCCGTACCTTGCGAATTCCGACGTTCCTGAAAACGTTTCGTCCGGTAGCCCTTTGATCTCTCGGTGAAACAGGATTAACTGAAGCGCCTGATGCAGCAGGTAGCCCCAACTTATCAGGCCACCAAGACCAACTGCAAAGACGATGTCCTTAAGAAAATCGATCACGGGTTCACCAGTTCCAGTAAATATATAACAATCGCTGCGCCCCCAACCTCAAGCACTTCCTCCCGCTCGTCTCTCGTAAGAAAAGACGGGAAATACCGGCGGACGGTTAGCCGAACCCGCTCCGTGCCGGTGCCCATCATGCCGGCGACCCGGGTGACCTGGGCCGCCGGCCCCAGGTCATGCGGCAGGAACTCGTAGAACTTCTTGTCCAATGCTGATCGCGCTTCGGATATCGCCTGTATGCGCAGAACGGCGGTAAGCTCCCGCCAATCTTCGTCCACCCGCCGGGGGCTCTTCGCCGGCAGGATCACTGGAAGGAGCGGAAATCCGGAACGTTGAAAAAACGCGCTCGCGGGATCGGAGCCAACCTCGGCAGCGGAGGTAGGCCCCCGCTGCAGCATCCATCTGAGAATGCCCACTTGCAGATCCCTGAGCAATTCCGAGACCTCCCCGTTCGCCCCGTCCGCCCAATGACCCAGAAGTCCAGCCGCCTGCTCGAGCGTCCGGCAACCCGCCACTGCGGCACAAACAACGGGCTCGGTGATTTCTGGTTCGAATACCGAACGGGGTAACCGCTGGGTCAGCAGCGCGGCTGGGTTAGCCGCCGCCCGCGCCACCGCCGCGCCGTGGGCAAGCGGACTGATCTCCGGCAGATAGTGGCCGCGAAGGGACTCCAACAGCCGCCCCCTTGCGAGCAAACCAAAATCCGGCAGCTCCTCCACCTCAATTGCGCACAGAAACATGCGCCCGCCACCACGATTCCTCAAGGACGACAACGTCTCGTAGCCGGCCTCGGTAAAGCGGCTCCTTCGAGTTGCCAGGAGGCTCAGGACAAAGGCGCTGTAAATGCGATTGAGCCCTGGGCCGTGAGGTATGCCGTCACGCGTGCCGGGCGAAAGCAGAAAGACAGTCGTACCCGCTTCGGCGTAACACCTCCAGGCGCTCAGGTTCTCGCGCCTGTCCACTCCTGTGAACTCCAGTCGGATGGGAATCGCTGCGGGGCAGGCACTCCGGACCAATTCCAGAATCGAGGTTGGAGGTGTCGCCGCGTACGGATCGCTCACCAACACGATGGGAACACTTTGATGCGCCTGCGGCCCGCCACCGAATCGCCCCCTGCCCGCAGCGCGAACGACGCTCTCTCGTAGCTCCTCGACGAAACACGACGCGAACCGGTCGCCGGCATCGAACTTCAGGAATTCAATGCGCTCCCTCATGTGCGCCGGCAGACGAGATACAATCGCCGGCCGGCAGTTCAGGAAAGAATCACCCAGAAACACAGCCACCGCCGGCGCCGTCATCTCGCTCATCGTTTGCTCACTGCCCGGCTGAAAGTTCTTTGAACTTTGTCAGCAAATGGCGCGTGGGCACAAGAACGGTTCCCGCGGGCGTCTGAGCCGTAATTCCCACTAGGGTCTGATTCTGGTACACCGGAAGTCCGGGGCCCAAAGTCATCGCCGGCTCCAGTTCCAGGTACGGACTGCCGGTCTTTTCCTTGAGGCTTCCGGTCCAAGTCCCCGATCCGCTGGCGGCGCGCGCGGATTGACCCACCTCGGCATTGCCCAGTGCCGGCAACTGCGCGCCGGAGAACGGCGTGTCGGCCCGCAGTAACGAGAAATTCACGCCCTCTTCGAAGCGTTCCGTCCGTACCCTCTGCGCCTCGCGTTTCGAGTGGTCGGACATGTTGATGACGACCCTCTCCGGTACCGCCGCATCGGTCAAGGCAAGATTTGGAGAAACAACCACGGCGAACCCAAGCAGCGTCCCGTCGGCGGAAGCCACCTGGTTATCCCCCTGTCCCGAACCGCCGCCAGTTAGATACAACGCCACCGGACCACCGATGGCGGCCACCAACAGCAGCGCCAGCCACAACCCGAGGTTCCGGGTTTGCCTGTTCAGTTCCCCGTTCGAGGCCTCTTGCGCCGCGGGTAGACTATAGGTCTTCAACATGTTGATCGCCTCGTTATTGCCCGACAGCCTTGTCGTCCTTCTTCATGTAACCCAATGGGTCCAGGTAGTCCGACCGGTGCTCCATCCGCTGGTTATAAGTCTTCCTGAAGGCCTCCGCGCTGTCCAGCCGGTCCGGTTCAAAATCGGCCCCTTCCTGATAGAAGATCACCATGTGATCGAACATCGGTAGGGACTTTGTCTCCATCTCCTGCAATCCCGGAATCTGAACCTGCTGAATGGTGCTGACCAGGTTCGCCGCGGTAAGATCGTCCTTGGCGATGATGTAGGACGGAACGGCGGTGTGGGACTTCTGTAGCGTCGGGTGCGTAGCCAGACTCATATCCAGCGTCTGGCGTAAGTAGATAGTGGCCAATTCCACCTGGTTCTGTTCCCGCAGTTGCTCGGCGATGTTAACATATCCCTTCTTCACAAGGGACTGCAGCAGACTCGGCTGCATCTCGTTCTTTAAGTGCAGGAAGATCCGATTGGAGCGGTTCGCGTCGCTGCCTTTGTAAGTGTCGAAGATCGCCAGAAAGGGCAGATCCATGGCTCCCTTTTGCTCGCCCGCCAGGCGTTCCACTTCCTCGTCGAAGCCGAGCGTACGGGATCGCGAAACCCTGAGAACCGGCCCGGTCCGGTCCTCTCGCAACCGGCTCACGATCAGCCGGCTGCGGTCCGCCGCCAGGGATTGAACTTCCTCCATCGTCCGCCGCAATTTTTGCACCGAGTCCATCAGGTCTTCGGCGATCCACTTCGCCATCGCCTCCAAAGGCTCGGTCAACACGTGCATCGCAAGGCGCGTTTGCACTTCGGCCAGCCCGTCCTGGATCACCTGCCGGCGCGCACTCAGCGCCCTTGTCGTCAGGAAACGGCGCTCCTCAAGCAAGGACTCGATGGCCGGTTTCACCGCGGCCGCCCACGCCGGCGAGTTCTTCCGCGAAGGAATGCCCATCGCGGCCCAGTAACGCAACGTCCGGTCCAGTTCGCCCTTCACCCCCTCAAGGAAGAGTTCCATGCAGCGAAGGTTCCGTGTGCTGTTGGCGCGGTCTTTCAGGCCCGCGGCCACGTCCGAGCGAATCTGGTCCGTCAACGTCGGAACCGTCTGGGCCACCTTACTGAACACCGTGCCGTGGGCCGCCTCCGTGAATTCGAATCTCAGCTTCTTGGCGGGGTTGTCCATGCCTTCGAGGAGGTCTTTTACCAGATCGTCCATCTCCACCGACGGTGCGCCACCCATCCACGCCCGTTCGAACTTCTGATTCCAGAGGTCGCGACCTTTGATCCTCTCGTTATCCTCCAGAATGCTGGATCCGCTGGTGCCCGCGCCCTCGTACCGCTTCACGTCCAGCCAGTTGCCGCAGATCGTATCCGCAACCACGCGGCAGGCTGCCGCTTCTGAAATTTCATACTTTGGATAGCTGATGCCCCGCAGATTGAAATTCAGGAACGTCCGGTGTTTCTCCGCCCCGGTGATGTGTTGATTCAGATTCACCAGTCGGCCCGACCGCAGACTGTACAGACCAAGCAGATCCGCCGCCAACATGTTGCCCACCATCGTCAGAAGCGGCGATTCCGCCGAGGACTTGTACTGAAGGCGCATTTGCGCCGACTGGTTCAAACTGGAGACGAGGTAGATGCGGTCATACGGCTTCGCCGTTCCTCGCGAGTACGGCATCGGGGTTCGCTGCTCGCTGTACCAGACGGCGCGGAAACGGTCCGGGCAGTCGGTGAAATACTCCAGATCCTTCAACGCCGCCCACGCATTCTGCTTGAATGTATCGGGGCTGTTCGAGTCGGGGACGAAGAAGATCCCTACGCGTTCGGCTTGCTGGTCGATTTGGCGGATCGTGTAGCCCAGATCGACGCACATCCCCGAGCATGTGCCGCCGGCGAGTGTACCTACGACGTACACGACGGAATGACCCGGATCGAGAACGCCAGGCGGCGCTTCCAGTCCGCGGCTCCGAAACAACTCCTGCAGCGCCACTGTAGTCGCGTTGCGCTGCACCTGCTCACCGGCTTCGTGAATGCACCGCTGGAGAGCCTTGTGGATCTCCGGGAACTTACTGTGATACATCAGGCGCCCGCCTGCCCGGACATTGCCGGCTCCGCGGCCGCCGCCGAGCACGAGATCCTTGGGACACCAGTCGAAGTCCTTTCCCAGAAAGTGGGTCAGGTTCTTGATGGCGACACCGATATCATTCTCGAAGGCATCCACCATCTGGCTTTGCTTCCCACCAGGGGCGATTTCGCCGTCGCGCGGCACATTGTCCGTTTCAATCACCAGCAGCCGGAACAAATCGAGCCGCGTGTCCCCGAGAACCTCATAGAAGATCCGCTCAATATTGGAAACGACATGCGCGCCGCTGGTTCCGACGCCCACCACGACGGACGGATGGACTTTCATCGCCGCGCTCCTTCTTGTTCTGCCTGCCGCAATAGCCGCCGCGAGCCGCCCAGTTCGCCTCTCACGCTATTCCACAGCACAAATGCGAAGACCAACCCGATAATCGTGAGCGTGGCCATGGGCGTTACCGCGCTCCAGCCCGGAACCCGGTCAAATACCAGTAGGATCACGACATCAAGCACCACCGCTGCGCCCGCCCAGAAAACCGCCCAGGAGAACGCCAGACGGATCGCGACGGACGCCCCGTATCGTTCGCGGGAGGCGGGAAAGAGCAGCCACATCAAAACGGCCACCATCCACAGCAATAGAAACGCCGGCAGGACAAGCCATAACAAGGCGGCGAGATACTCCGGAAAACTGTTGATCGCCTGCGGCTTGGTTACGTATTCGGTCAATCGCCCAATCGGGTTCAACTAGTCCTCCTCATCCTGCTTACGCCCGCCCGCTTTGGCCGCCGAACGTTGACTCGCTTGCCGCGAAAGCCACCAGAAGGCCGTTCCAGCTGCTCCCACACCGAGCAGCCCCCAAAGGACGGCGAGGGAATTGCCTTCCACCTTAAGCGGATACGGAGGAGAGATAGCCTGCGTGCCATCCTCGAAATCTCCGGTCACTACGACGCGGTAGTCGCCGGGGTCGGGCGTCGCGACGGCCACCGACGGGACCGCCAATCCGCCCTGGTCCCGCACGGTGCGGCCGTCCTTCACGTTGCGCAGGGTCAATCGGAACGCCCTGATGGCGCCCGGGGGAGTCACCCGCCAGCGAAACTGCGTGCGCGCGGGCGAGCCCTCTATGGAACGCGCTTCCAGGATCTGGATCTGGTGGACCGAAACCGGCGGCGGAGGCGGCGCATCAGGCCGCGGCTTGGTGCTCGGAATTGCAACCTCAATCAGCTTCACCGAGACCCGGTTGCCACCCGTCCAGTTGAATATCAACGGTGTCTCGATCTTTGCCTGCGATTCGAACTCGTTGACATACTGCTGCTGTTGCTGTGTGAGGTCCGCATCCACAAGGAAGTCGGAAATCACGATGAGGCGCGCCATTGGCCCACCCATGATCCGCGCGGCGACGGCCGCCGCCAGTGGCTTGTTTGTACGGCTCTCTTTGTATTGCTCGAGCCGGTAGGGAAACAATCCCCGTAGTTCCGAAACCGAGCCAGCCCGCTGCGCTGGGGTGAAGAACGGAAATGCATCGGTCTGCACCGAGCCGAACCGCAGCAGGTAGATACACTCGCCCGCTCCCAGTCTGAACCGCAATGCCGCCTCACGATCGCCTGTGGAGGAGAATCGGACGTCCGCCAACGAGTCGCCGGCAAGCACCCGTTCCAGCAAGGTAACGGTGTCGACCTGCCATGCGCCATAGCGTCCCATAGTTCCGGAAACGTCCACGACCACCGAGACATCGGCCGCCCGAGCGACCGGCGTTGTCAGGGCCAAAACGATGACACCGAACAAGGTGAAAGACCCGCGCATGCTCACAGCTATTCTCTCTAGGTGAACTAATATACCTGATCAAGCGAGTCAAAGCCAACAGAGTTACCAGATGATCCTGGAAATGGGACTTGATTCCAATACGAGATGATCCTGAAGATCAATGAAGTTCTGAATTGACCAAGGTGCGCCAGAGAGGCAGACGGCGGTCCCGTGCCGCTCTAGAACGAGGAAGTTAGGCGTCGCCGGACGTGGCAGGAGGCCATCATGTTAAAGGACAAGCAGAGCAGTGGCTGAGTTTCGCGAGGCGGTCAATGCAGCGAAGCTTGCGGCAACCGGTCATCGCGAGCTTTTCAGGTAACCGAGCACGCGATCCGGGAGTGGTGAAGGGACATAGACGCCTTCGTCAATGATTTGCCCGGCTTCCGCGCCTCTCGGGGTGGAAGTCAGGGTTGTAGCTGACGAAGCGCTCTCGGTGGTGGGTTCGCCCTTACGCGGACCGAGGGCCACCGTGGGGCGTCACTGAATATCGACATTAGGCTTTCCCTATTGCCTTGAATGTTTGCCCTGCGCGAAGATAGCGTTGGGGTCGGAGGGGGCTCTTACCGGCACAAAGAATGGCACAACTGAGACGGTCCCGTGCTCATCGGCGAACACGGTCCCCAAGGCGGTCTCCGCACAGCAACACTTGCGGCTTGCGCACTCTTTCAGAGGCGTCGCTTGACGCCGGGCCGCGCCAGGATC
>JBDTMC010000204.1:0-12920 GCA_039934475.1 Bryobacteraceae bacterium
GATGCCATGCGATCGATACTGCTGTATTTTCTTGGAATACCGATTCCGATTATTATTTTGATTGCTTTGTTTACTCATCACGCGTAGGGAAGAGGCCGGTCCCTTACGGTCGCGGCTCGGTGTGATGCGATACGTGGGTGCTTGATGCGATAGGCGGGTGGGTGAGCTACTACAAGCGGGTGGGTTAGGTGCTGATCAGGGGGTGGGGTCGTCTTTCGCGGGGGGCTTCCAGACGGATTCGGGGATTTGGGATTTGGCCCAGTCTACGAGGCGTTTGATGGGGGGACAGTAGTCGCCGAGGATGATGAGGCCGGGGATCAGGAAGACCCAGCCGGGCATTACCGGTAGGATGAGGCCCACGATTCCGAGGATGACGAGGCCTATGCCGCCGGCGATGCGTAGGGTGTGGCGCACTGTGGGAAGGGCTCTTCTTCAATTGTAAAACACGGTGCAGCGAGACGTCGTATTGTAAGGGATGGCTGAAACTTCGCTGCGCGATCTTGCCATAAGTGAGCTTGTGGCCAACCGGCAATTCTTTGCTTCGCCGACTCATTGGGAAGACGAAGTTGTGTATTTTCTGATGTTGGACCGGTTCTCCGATGGGACGGAGTCGGGCTTTCTAGGGAATGATGGCAATGTCGTCACTTCGGGGGTAACAGCTCCATTCCTAGCGAGTGATGACGGGAACGCCATCCAGACCGAGTCGGACGCCGCCATCTGGCGGGAGGCGGGCGTCACATTTTGCGGCGGTACGGTAAGCGGAGTGGAGAGTAAGTTAGGGTACCTGAAGCGTCTGGGCGTGACGGTGCTGTGGATCAGTCCCCTGTTCAAACAGGTGGATGCCGACAACTCCTACCACGGCTACGGGATTCAGCATTTCCTGGACGTGGACCGGCACTTCGGGACACGGGCTGACTTGCAGCAGTTGGTAATAACGGCCCATTCGATGGGCATCCGCGTAATTCTCGACATCATACTCAATCATTCGGGTGATGTTTTCCGCTATCAACAGGACAATCCTTCTTGGAACGGGAGTCCGTTTCCGGTGAAGGGGTTTCGGGATGCGCAAGGCAACCCGACATTGCCCTTTGCGCCAGTGGACACCACCATAAATCCGAAAGCTACGCCGGACGGAGCGATCTGGCCGTCGGAGTTTCAAAGTGCCGACACGTTTACGCGCCAAGGGCACATCAATAATTTCGATTTCTTCCCGGAATATGCCGATGGAGATTTTTTTGGTTTAAAGGATCTGCATCACGGCGAGCGGACATTGGTGGACGGCGTGGATCAGATCGACGTGTACGGGCCGTCGGCGACTTTGAAGAACCTATGCGAGGTATATAAGTTCTGGATCGCGTTCGCGGATGTGGATGGATTCCGGCTGGACACGGTGAAGCACATGGATCCGGGGGCGGCGCGCTATTTCACTTCGTCGATCCACGAGTTTTCCGAGTCGATCGGGAAAGAGAATTTCTACATCATCGGCGAGATAACGGGCGGCCGGGAGTTTGCGTTTGACCGGTTGGAAGTTACGGGTCTGGACGCCGCTCTTGGGATTTCGGATGAACGGGCGAAACTGACAGGCGTGGTGAAAGGCGAAGTGAATCCTGCCGATTACTTCGATGTCTTCCGCAACTCGATTCTGGTGCGGAAAGATTCGCACGTTTGGTTTCGAAACAAAGTGGTGACGTCGGTGGACGATCACGATCACGTCGATCAAGGTGGACAGAAGCATCGTTTCAGCGCCGGAGGCTTCGGGAATCGGACGCTGGCGGCGTGTGCGATGAACGCGACGACGATGGGAATCCTGTGCCTGTATTACGGGACGGAACAGTTGTTCGATGGCGAGGGAGGCGGGGACTCGGCGGACCGGTACATCCGCGAATCGATGTTCGGCGGGAAGTTTGGGGCTTTTCGTTCACGGGGCCGGCACTTCTTCGTGGAGACCAGTGGCATCTACCAGGAACTGGCGAAGATCCACAGGCTACGGGCGAGGCAACTGCCTCTGCGGCGCGGGCGGCAGTTTCTACGACAGATTTCGGGGGATGGGCAGAATTTTGGATTCCCGGCGCAGATTGGCGGGGCTCCGATGAGGTCGATTGTGGCGTGGTCGCGTATTTTCAATGAGCAGGAGTTGTTGTGCGCGATCAATACGGACGCCGACTTGGAGACGAGTTCGTTTGTAACCATCGACAATGACCTGAACACCGGCGGCGGGGTGTTGACCTGCTTATACTCTTCGAGAGCGGCGGACATCGGGCAGGCAGTGACTGTGGAATTGCGCAATGGCAGGGCTGTCTTTTTGCGGGTTCCGGCGGCGGGATTTGTGGTGTATGGGAAGGGTTAGGGGGGTGTGGAAGGAAAGAGTATTCGGCCGCCGAATAACACACAGAGTGCGCCGGGATAAACCGGCATGGAACAGGGAATGAAAGAGTCCTATAGGAAAGGAATAGCGAACCTTGGGGCACGCTGGCGCGTACTGAGTGCCAGAAGGAGATCTGGATGATAAGACTGCTGATGGTTCTGACGATGGCGGCCCTTGGATTGACTGGGGCGGATGTGACGGGGAAGTGGAGCGGCACGCTAAGCGTGGCCGGCGAGAGCGAGAAGAAGCCGGCATTCCTAGTGCTGAAACAAGAAGGCACGAAGATCACGGGGACGGCGGGACCAAGAGAGAGTGAGCAATTTCCCGTTGAGGACGGCACGGTGGAAAATGGCCACGTGACGTTTCGGGTTCCTGAGCATTCGATGAAGTTCGATCTGGTGCAGGACGGCGAGGAGTTGAAGGGCGGCATCACGCGCGATCAAGGTGGCGAGAAGCAGGCGGCCGCGATTGTGGTGAAACGGGAGAAGTAAGTGTCTCTTTACATGCGGCGTTGAGCTTTCGCGCGACAATGGTGTGTGATCCGGAGCGTAGTTTTCTTGTTGCTGGTGGGGGCGGCGTGGGGGCGAGCGGATGCTTTGGATCCGAGCTTCGCGAAGATCCCGTTCGAGCGATGGCTGAGCGAACGGGAGAGTTCCAATATCCGGTGGACAGCGGGGGTTTCGCGGCCCGAGCTTTCATTTCATCTGCGCTTGGCGGCGAAGGTGGAAGTGAAGGTGGATGGGCGAGACCTGGAGGCGCGGCGAGGCGATGGGCGGTTGGTGTTTCTGCTTCAAATCACAGGCAGCGACGGCGCGCGGTATCAGGATCACGGGAGTATTGAACTGGCCCGGCTGGACGAAAAGATCAAGTCGGCTAATCTGGAATACGCGCAGAGCGCGTTCGTAATTCCGGGCGAGTACAAACTGGCAGTGGCCCTTCTGGATACAGGAACGGGCGAGCATAGTGTGCGGCAGTCGGAGTTCCGTGTGGCGCCGCCGCAGCGTGATCCACTGCCGGGCGCGTGGCGGGATCTGCCGGCGGTAGAGTTCATTCCCACTGATGAGCCTCCCGAGGGTTGGTATCTGCCGCGGGCGCAGGGCAGGCTGCGATGGACGGCTCCGGAGGCGCGGCCGGCGCGCGTGAATGTGATTCTGAATGTGGCCCTATCGGAGGCTGATCCGTGGTCGCGGCGGAGTCAGAGTAGCGGGTTGGCGGCGCTGCTGCCGGCTTTGAAGGCGATTGCGCATGCGGGGTCTCACGGAGTAGTAGAGCACGTTGAAGTTTTGGATTTGGCGCGGCGGCGTGCCACCTTCCAGCAAGAGAAGGTGGAGGAACTCGATTGGCCTCGTCTGAAGGCGGCGCTGGGGGATGCGAATCCGGCGGCGATCGATATTCAATCGCTTTCGGAGCGTCACCATTCGGCGCAGTATTTGGTTTCCACCGTGCGGCGCGTGATGCGGGCGTCGGAAGAATCATGCGTGGTGGTGGTGCTGACACCGCCGGTGGCGTTCGAGACGGGCGAAGACCTTTCTCCTGTTTCCTTGGAGGCGCTGCCGAACTGCCGGGTGATCTATATCCGCTACCGGGGACCACCGCGGCTGCCTGTTTTCCCTTTGGATCCGATGGTGGGAGGGCGACGGCGCGGGATGCGAAACGGGCCGATGACGCGAGAGGAGCCGCGCCACTATATCTCCGACCAGTTAGCGAACACGCTGAAGCCGTTGAACCCGAAAGTGTTCGATGTGGAGTCCCCGGAAGAGATGGCGCGCGCGATGGCCGAGGTCCAGAAGGCGATTTTGCGGTCTACGGCACAGTGACCGGCCAGAGGGCAGCCATTTTATCGAGGCATTGAGTAAGACCGAGTTCGGCGAGCGGGAACATCTGGCCGACGATCCAATCGAATTGGGTAACCGTGAGCTCGGTTTGGGTGGGGGAGAGCGCTTTGAATGTTACTACGCAGCGCTGGTCCCTGGGGAAGTCAGGGGGAAGACCTACCGCCAGCGGGTCGAGGGAGATACCGTCCTTCGTCGATAAGTTCTGGATGAATTCGATGCTTTCGTGGGGAACGATGCGGGTGTAAGCCCAGGAGTTATACATGTCCTGGCCGCCCATTGACTGCGGTGAGCGCATACAGACAATGGAGAGGCCGCCCACGCGGACGTCCATCGCGGCGCTGGGGCAGGTAAAGCAGTTGGGCCCCCACCATTGCATGACTGCTGCCGGGTTAGTCCAAGCAGCCCAAACGGCTTCGAGGGGGGCGTTGTAAGTGCGGGTTACTACTAAGTCTTTTGTCATTGACGACTTCCTTTCAGTTTGCCTCCGAGCCAGGCTCCAGGGAGGGCCGTGGCGATGAGGGCGAGGGGATACCAGTGAGGACCGTAGGCGGCACCGCCGTTCCAGGTGGCGACGGCGCCCCAGATACTCATGACGAAGCCGATGATGCCGAGGATGAGAGCATGGGTCATCGGTTTGGCGGGAGCGAGGCTGGCGGCGACATAGCTGCCCGCGATGCCGTAAATGTTTCGATAGAGGAGCGCGAGGAGCAGGAGATGGCCGGGTGCGGGCTGGTCGAAGGCGGGTAAGATGCCGGCGGCATGGAGGGCGGCATCAGTGGCGATGGCCGGGACAACGGCCGTGGCCGCGCCGGCGAAGAGAGCAACGAGACTGCGACCCCACCTCATCGTTTCTTCTCCTGAGCTTTCATTTCGTCGAGCAACGTATCGAGGCGGTGGAAGCTGGTGCCCCAGAACTGGCGGTAGCCTTCAAGCCACTGATTGGCGTCGGCGAGGGGCTTGGCTTCGAGGCGGCGAGGGCGGCGCTGGGCATCTTTACCGCGGGAAATGAGGCCGGCGTGTTCGAGGACTTTGAGGTGTTTAGAGATGGCCGGTTGGGTCATGGAGAAGGGCTCGGCGAGTTCGGTGACGGAGGCGTCGCCGAGGGCGAGGCGGGCGAGGATGGCGCGACGGGTAGGGTCGGCGAGGGCGGCGAAGGTGGCGTCGAGGGTGTAAGAGTGTGGCTGCATATAACCTGATTGTTCAATAACCATTTGATTATATACGGATACTCGGATGAGGTCAACCGTCTTTGGGGGCTGGGGCGAGAGAGGGATACTGGCGACGACTCGGACTCACCAACTTCGGGGTAGCCGACCAAAGGGGTGAAGGGTTATGCCGTAGGATTTCGAGGACTCGTGGGGTTCATCTCAGCCCAATTGCCGCAGAACGAAGTCATCGAAGATGCCCTGCGCAAGGAAGTGAAACTGATCCCCGAGATCGTCATCCGGGAACTTGTCGCGAACGCTCTCATTCACCAGGACTTCAGTGTTGGCGGGGCGTCCGTTATGGTGGAGATCTACGGCAACCGGATTGAAATCTCGAACCCGGGCGCCCCTGTCGTGCCGGTGGAGAGGTTTATCGACGGTTACCAGTCCCGCAACGAGCGGCTCGCGGCGCTCATGCGGCGCATGGGGATCTGCGAAGAGAAGAGCAGCGGGATTGACCGGGTCATTCACGCCGCCGAAGCGCTCCAACTCCCGGCTCCGGACTTTCGTGCCGGACATCAGCGCACCATTGTGACGATTGCCGGCCCGAAGGAGTTCGAGGGGATGGACCGGGAAGACCGGGTGCGAGCGTGTTACCAGCACTGTGCGCTGAAGTGGGTGATGTCGGAGCGGATGACCAACCAATCGCTTCGAGAACGCTTTCACCTGCCGGAAAGCAAGAGTGCGATAGTCTCCCAGGTCATCTCTGCCGCGATCGAGACGGGCCTTATAAAGCCTGACGAGAAGGTGGGCGCTTCCCGAAAGTACGCCCGATACCTGCCGTTCTGGGCTTGAATTCTATTTAAGACATCCCCCGCCCGGACAGGCCGAGATGCCTTAACAGGTTGAAACGGAAGGGCTTGTTTATTTAAGCGTTTGCCCGACAACCGGACCAATGGATTGCGCCGGAACGACGAGCCAACGGGAAGTTGGTGCGCGCCCGCGGCGTTGGTCGCTCAACATCCGAGTAGCGACGATACGGACGGTGGCGACGGTAAACACTGTGCCGTTGGTCGTAAGTTTGGGTACATGGGCGGCAACGCAGGGCGTGCGCAGACTAACATTGCATGCCGTCAATTCATGCTGTATACTGAACCACATGGTTCAGTGTTACCAAGCCCGCTTCGATGTCTCGTTCGGGGCGCTTTCGGACGCCACCCGACGCGGCGTTCTGGAGCAGCTGGGGCGTGCGGATGCTTCGATCACGGCCCTTGCCGAGAAGTTCCACATGACCCTGACGGGCATGAAGAAGCATGTCGGCGTCTTGGAGCAAGCGGGGCTCGTCACCACGGAGAAGGTGGGGCGCGTGCGGACTTGCAAGCTCGGCCTACGCGGACTGCAAGAAGAGGCGGCATGGATAGAGAGCTACCGACAGCTCTGGGCCGAACGCTTCGAGGAGTTGGACATGGTTGTCGAAGAATTGAAACAGAAGGAGAAAGTCAATGGACGAAAGAAGAGAAAATGAGGGGACCGTCATGAAGAACCACACGACGATGGAACGGAAGTCCGAGCGCGAGCTCGTCGCCACGCGCACCGTCAATGGCCCGGCGCGCCTGGTGTACGAGGCGTGGACGAAGGCAGAACTGTTCAGGAGGTGGTGGGTTCCCAAGTCGTTTGGTCTTACCCTGCTTTCCTGCGAGATGGATGTTCGTGTTGGAGGCAAGTACCGATTGGTGTTTAGCCACGAGGGCTCGACCATGGAGTTCTTCGGTACGTACCTCGAAGTGGAACCCAACTCGCGGCTGGTTTGGACGAACGAGGAGGGGGACAGCGGCCAGACGATTACCACGGTGACCTTCGAGGAAACCGACGGCAAGACGTTATTGGTGGTGCACGATCTCTATCCCTCGAAGGAAGCGATGGACTCCGGATCGACGGCCGCGCTGCCTGAGACGCTGGACCAACTTGACGAGCTTCTTGCCAGCCTGGGAGCAAGCCCGGTGACGGAATGACGAAGCGCGCGGCTGGCCGCCAGCGCAAGAAAACCTCCGAGAGCGATGCACCGGTGAAGCTGCTGGTCGCCATGACCGGCAAGGCAAGCGCCGCGAAGGCCGCAAAAGGCGCCGAACCCGTGTTCGCGTACATCGCCAGCTTGCCGCAGCCGCAGCGCGGCATCGCTGAGCGCATCGATGCCCTGGCGGCCCAAAGTTTGCCGGACATCCAGCGAGCGGTGAAGTGGGGCATGGCGTACTACGGGGTCGACGGGGGCTGGTGCTTCGCTTCCGGCGCCTTCGTCGGCCATGTGAAACTGATGTTTATACGCGGTACGGAGATGAAGCCGGAACCGCCTGTGACGCCGATCGGGATGGGCAAATCCACTCGAGGCGTCGAGTTAGCATTGATCGACGATTTCGACGAGAGCCAACTGGTGTCGTGGATGAAGCAGGCCGCCACCATGCCCTTCGTCGGGGGAAAGAAGCGATGAGTACGTCGTGTCGCAGCGCTCGCATGTTATCCTCCTGATCGGAGGAAAACTTGTGACGCCAACGACCACATCGATCGCAACTGTCGCGGAGAAGTTTTTTGCCGCCTGCGAGACCGGCGAGGGTTGGGCAGCTTGCAGCGCTTACTGCACGCCGGAGGCGACCTTCAGCGCCCAGGCTGAACCCTTGCTCGGTGTGAAGACGCTCGCGGACTATGCCGAGTGGATGAAGGGAATTCTCACCCTTATGCCGGACGGCCACTACGAGGTGATTTCATTCGCCACCGACATCAAGCGCAACAACGTTGCCGCGTATGCCATCTTCCACGGAACCCATACGGGTGAGGGTGGGCCAGTTCCGCCGACTGGCCGCAAGACGAGTACCGATTACGTCTACGTGATGCAGTTTGACGGTGACAAGATCGTCCACATGACGAAGATCTGGAATGCTGGTTTAGCCCTGAAGGAACTGGGCTGGGAATAGCAAAAAGCTGTGAGCCAGGATCGGGACGTTACTTCTTTTCAAACATGGCTTTGAGCTGCCACCAGGCGGATTCCTGGTAGGCGAGTTTTAGGCGTTCGCGACCTTCGGAGCGGGGGTCGTTGGGGCGGGGGCCTGCCTTCTTGAGGCAGCGGCCGAGGAAGATGGTTGCTTCTTCATCGTCGGGGGTGCGTTCGAGGACGGCGCGGAAGCGGTCGGCAGCCTGGTCGAATTTACCTTGCTTCCAGAGGGCGTAACCGACGTTGAAGTGATAGTCGGGATCGGAGGGGTCGCCTTCGAGGGCCCGTTCGAGGTTTTCCACGGATTCGGGAGCATTGCGGCGGCTTTGGGCGGCTCCGAGATTGTTTAGGACTTCGTTCAGCGGGACGGTGGCGGCCACCAACTGAAAAGCGGCCTGGGCGGCGGGGAAATCATTGCGGTTATAGAGAGCGAGGCCGAGGAGGAAGGTTGCTTCGCGGAAGCCGGGGGCGCTCTCAGGCACCTTTTTCAGCCATTCGGCGGCGGCGGCGTAGTCCTTCGATTCGAAGAGCATGCGGCCGAGTTCGAAGCAGGGGGGCGGGTAGTTGGGATCGAGGCGGGCGGATTGGGTGAAGAAGCGGTGGCGCTGGGCGGGGATGGTGGAGAGGAGACCGCGGATGTAATTTTCGATGGCGTCCACGCGGACGGGGGGACGGCGGCGACGGAACTGTTCTTCGGAGGGGGCGCCTTTCGGGACAGCGAATTGGAGGGCTTGCCAGGCGATGTGGCTCTGGAGGGCGGCGAGGTCTTCGAGTGATCCGGTTTCGGCGTATTCGGGGCCTTTGCGGATGCGGCGGACGTCGATGGTGTGGGCGGAGATCCGGAGGCTGCCGCGGGTGTTGGTTTGGCCGTTTGCCGGAGGGATGAGTTCGAACTGGCCGTAGATGACCTGGTCGGCATCGAGGGCCTGGGCGATTTCGACAACGGAGGCACGGGTGAGCAAGGCGTAGGGGCGAAAGGCGAGACGGCGGTAGACTTCCTCGCGGTCGTGTCGCTCGACGACGAGGACGCCTTCGGAGGCGAGAGCTTCGCGGATGGATTCGGAGATGCTCTCACCGATCCAATCGAGGTTGTTGGATTGGGTGAGGTTGAAGAAGGGGAGGACGAGGTGGGTAGCGGCCTGGATTGGGGCTAGGGAGGAGAGGATAAGGGCCAACGCGGCCAGGAACTGCTTCATGCAGTCTTAATTGTAACAAGCGGCTTTGTTCCGATACGTTCTGGCGATAAAGCCATATTGGCCGGCGATGACACCGATTGGGGCCCCGGGTCACGAAGGCGCGGACCCGGGGGTACTTCCTGGAAGTTGGTTTAGTTGAAGACGACTTTAGTGTTGGTTCCGCCGATGCGGATTTCCTGAACACGGGAATCGCCGCCGTAGCGAACGGTGGTGGTGGGGTACTTCTCACTGGAAGTTTCCACCTTGCCCGTAGTTGGGATCATCTCTTTGCCGGCAGCAAGGGTGACCTTATCGCCTTCAATGTGGATCTTGTAGTCACCGGCTTTGTACTGCTTGCCGCCGATTTCGGACGGCTGGAACAGGGTGACGCGATAGGACGAGGCGGCGCTGGCCACTGCAAGGGCGAGAACCGCGAACGCCATCAAAAACTTCTTAGTCATGTTGAATCGACTCTCCTGATAGGTATATGTTTGTAACAAAAGGGCCTGAAACACCTTTTCCCCGGCTCGGTTGGTTGACCGCGGGGACTGCTAGTTGGGCCTCAAGTCTTCACTTCAGTTATATACGATTTCGAAGGGAAAATGTTCCGCGGGTGGCAGGCTATTTATCTGTAAATTGTTAGATGAATTCTTGTGCCATTTGTAACACTTTGTGGAAAACTTCCGGTGAGCCTCCGAGACCTTCAATCCATTGGACTTGCGGGTCGCGGCGGAACCAGGTCCACTGGCGTTTGGCGTAATGGCGGGTTTCGATCTGAGTAGATTCGATGGCCTTTTCTAGGGTAAGTTCGCCACGGATGTGGGCGAGAGCTTGTTTGTAGCCGAGCGACTGGAACGGCTTGGCTGTATGAGAAACACCAGCGGCGAGGAGGGTGCGGACCTCAGTGAGCAGACCGGTGCGAAACATGGCTTCGGAGCGACGGTTGAGGGCGTCGTAGAGACTGGCACGTGGCGGGTTGATTCCGATTTGGAGGATGCGGTAGCCGGTGAGAGGGTCGCGACCCTGTTCGAAGATCTGAGACGCGGGACGGCGGGCGCGGAGGCAAATTTCGACGGCGCGGATGAGTTTTTGGACGTCGTTGGCATGAATGCGGGCGGCGGTGGGCGGGTCGAAGCGGCGAAGAATCCGGTGGAGGCTGCCGGGACGGAGGTTTTCGCGGGCGGAGAGGCGGGCGCGGAGCGAGTCGTCGCGAGAGGGTCCGGGGGCGAGACCATGGAGGAGGGCGTTGAGGTAGAAGCCGGTGCCTCCGGCGAGGATGGGGAGGTGGTGGCGGGAGGAGATCCCGGAGATGGCCTGGCGGGCGAGGCGGGCGTAGTCACCCGCGGTGAAAACGTCTGTGGGATCGGCGATGTCTATGAGGTGATGGGGGATAGCGGCGCGTTCGTGAGGAGGGAGCTTGGCAGTACCAATGTCGAAAAATCGATAGATTTGCAATGAATCACAATTGACGATCTCTCCGTCCAATGATGTAGCGAGCTGGAGGGCGAGCGCGCTTTTGCCGGAGCCTGTGGGTCCGACGACGGCGATTAAGGGTGAGACAGTTTCGCGGTGCACTACAAAACTAAGTGTATCCGGAGGGCGCGGAAGCGGCGCTATACTATTGATGAGTCTACTTCGACCACCCAATTCCTAATCTGGATCGAAGAAAGAAAGACGGGTCCAATGACGGCAATACACCGGATGGCGGGCGCGCCGCTGCTTGCGGCGCTTGTGTTTTTTGCAGGCTCTGGTCTAGCCCAAAAGGCTGAGACGGTGACCGCGCCTAAGGATGCCAAAGCGGCGGCCTATTATCACTACTCGATGGCTCACATTTTTTCTGAGCTCTCCGAGTCGTGGGGCAATAAAGGCGATTACGCGAACAAAGCCATTGAGCACTACAAGGCGGCGATCGCGGCGGACCCAAGCGCCGGATTTCTGACTGAGGAACTCTCCGATATCTACATTCGTAGTGGACAGATCCGCGCTGCGGCTGAAGAAGCCGAAGAAGCCCTGAAGAAGAACCCTGATAATCTGAGCGCGCGGCGCATTCTGGGGCGCATCTACACGCGGATGATCGGCGACGCGCAGCAGAACAAGATCAACGAAAAGATGCTGAAGCAGGCGATCGAGCAGTACTCGAAGATCGCAGAGAAGGAACCGGGCGATTCGGAAGCTTGGTTGATGCTGGGGCGGTTGCAGAAGCTGGCGCAGAATTCGGGCGACGCGGAGAAGGCTTACAAGAAGGTTCTGGAACTGGACGCGGAGAACGAAGACGCGTTGACGGGGCTGGCGTTGGTGTATTCGGATCTGGGCGACAACAAGCGGGCCACGGAACTGCTGCAGAAAGTGGCGCAGAAGAGCGCCAGCTTGCGGACGCTGACGACTCTGGCGAGCTTGTACGAACAGATGCGGGACTATCCGATGGCGGCGGAGACGCTGAAGAAGACATTGGAGATGGCGCCGGACAATCTGGAAGTGAAAAAGGCTCTGGCGCAGAACCTTCTTTATGCCGATCAATTGGAAGAGGCCAAGAAGGTCTACACCGAGTTGGTGACAGACGATCCAAAGGACGGGCAGGCGGCGCTGCGGTTGTCGCAGATTTACCGGCAACAGCGGAAGTTCAATGAAGCGCGGGAGTGGTCGGCGAAGGCGAAGGAGATCGAGCCGAACAACATCGAAGTTCGCTACAACGATGTGAGCATCCTGGACGCCGAGGGGAAGACAACCGAGGCGATATCCCAGTTGAAGGACATGCTGACGGAGTCGGCGAAGAAGACCTACAACCTGGCGGAGAAGAGTAACCGCGTGCTGCTGCTGGAGCGCTTGGGAACGATGTACCGGTCAGTGGAGCAGACGCAGCCCGCGGTAGACGCCTTCCGGCAGATCGCCGAGTTGGATCCGGATTTGGGCGCGCGTGTGGCGGCGCAGGTGATCGAGACCTACCGCATGGGTAAAGAGTATTCGAAGGCGGAGCTGGAATCGGATGCGGCGCTGAAGAAGTATCCGAACGACCGGATGCTGCGCAGCGTTCGTTCGAGTGTGCTGGCTGAGACAGGGAAGGGCGACCAGGCGGCGGCGGAACTGAGAAAGCTGCTGGATGGGAAGAATGATCGGGAAGTCCAGCTTTCCCTGGCGCAGGTCTACGAGCGCTCGAAGAATTTCGGCGAGATGGCGAAAGCGCTGGATGCGGCGGATAAGCTTTCCGACGATAAAGACGAGAAAGAAGCAGTATCGTTCATGCGGGCGGCGATGCTGGAGAAGATGAAGAAGTTCGATGAGTCCGAGGCGGAGTTCAGGAAGATCCTTGCCGCGAATCCGCAGAATGCCTCGGCATTGAACTACCTGGGGTATATGCTGGCGGACCGCAACGTGAAGGTTGCGGAAGCGCAGGATATGGTGAGCAAGGCGCTGGCGCTG
>JBDTMC010000205.1:0-12793 GCA_039934475.1 Bryobacteraceae bacterium
AACAACCAGCGCTTACCCGGCGCCGCCGCCCTCCAGCAAGCCGGTCTCGCCCCACTCACGCTGGGCGCGAAGGAAGGCCTCTCCCTCGTCAACGGAACCCAACTCATGCTCGCCATCGGCTGCCTCGAACTCCACGCCGCCGAAACCCTCGCCGACACAGCCGACGCCATCTGCGCCCTCACCCTCGATGCCCTTCGAGGCACCCCCCGCGCCTTCGATCCCCGCATCCACAACGCACGCCCTCAAACCGGACAGCAGTACAGCGCCGCCCGCCTCCGCCACTTCCTCGAAGGCAGCGAAATCCGCGAATCCCATCTCCACTGCCGCCGCGTGCAGGACGCCTACTCTCTCCGCTGCGCCCCCCAAGTTCACGGAGCCGTGCGCGACGCCCTCGCCGAAGCCCGCCGCGTCTTCGAAATCGAACTCAACTCCGCCACCGACAACCCTCTCGTCTTCGATGACGAGATCCTCTCCGGAGGCAACTTTCACGGCGAACCCCTCGCCTTCCAACTCGACTTCCTCGCCATCGCGCTCACCGCCCTCGCCGGCATCTCTGAGCGCCGCATTGATCGCCTCGTCAATCCCTACCTCAACGAATCCCTCCCCGCCTTCCTCGCCGAAAACGCCGGTCTCGAAAGCGGTCTCATGATGCTCCAGGTCACCGCCGCGGCTCTGGTCGCCGAAAACCGTGTCCTCGCCACGCCCGCCTCGCCCGGTTCCATCACCACCAGCGGCAACAAAGAAGACTTCGTCAGCATGGGCGTCACCGCCGGTCTCAAGCTCCGCGAAGTGGTTCGCAACACGCGTGATGTTCTCGCCATCGAAGCCCTTACCGCCGCCCGTGGCATGGAGTTCCTCAGGCCTCTCAAGACCAGTCCGCCGCTCGAGACCATCCGTACGCGCCTCCGCCCTCTGGTCGAAACTCCCGGCGACCGACCGTGGTCCGCCGCTATCGCCGAAACATCAAACTGGATCGCCAACGGCCTCTTCCGGTTATCCTAAAGAGGTATGCGTTCACAACTCCTCACGGTCCTCGTCATTGCTGCTGCCTCCATTGCCGTCGCTGAACAAGCCGGCGGGGTGAAGTGGACTGCGCCCGCGACCTGGAAAGCCCAGGCGCCCAAGCCGATGCGGGCGGCCACCTACAGCATCCCCGCTGCCGCTGGAGACAAAGACCCCGGCGAACTCGCCGTCTACTACTTCGGGCCTGGTCAGGGCGGTGGAGTCGATGCCAACGTGAAGCGCTGGGTCGGCCAGTTCCAAACCGCTGATGGCAAGCCCGCTGCTGGTATGGAAAAGGTGGCCAAACGCACCATCGGCGGCTTCCCCGTCACCACCATTGACCTCGCCGGAACCTACACCGGTGGCGCCGGGCCTATGGCTACCGAAAAGATCGTCAAATCCGGCTACCGGCTACTCGGAGCCATTGTCGAAGGCCCGCAGGGCGGCGTCTTCTTCAAGTTCACCGGTCCCGCCAAGACTGTCGCCGCTTCCCAGCCGGCCTTTGAGAAACTGCTCAACTCTGTGAGTAAGTAACTTGGCCGCCACCGTATACGATTACTTTCAGCAGGCTCTGCGCCGGCCACCAAGCACCGTTGTGGCTGGCCCCACCGTGCGTGATGCGGAGGATAACCTCGCCGTCTTCCACGTGACCCTAAAAAACGGCCGCATCGCCGGAGCCACCTTCCGCGCCACCACGTGCGTCACGCTGCTCGCCCTCTGTGAGCATCTGTGTCAAATTGCTCCTGGGCTCACTACCGCGGAAGCCGAGGCCTTAAACAGCACCAGCCTCCTCGCCCTTCATCCCGAAATTCCACCGGCCCGTCGCAATCGCGCCGAACTCGCCGTTCGCGCATTCCATCAAGCTCTAAAAGGAATCCAATGAAAGTCGCCTACATCTTTTCCACCCAAGGCCACAGCGTTTCTTACAAACTGGGCCGCATGATTCTCCCGCAGTTAGAAGAAGGCCGCCATGGCGTCGAAGTCGCCGGCATGTTCTTCTTCGAAGACAACTGCTATGTCCTCACCAAGGGCAATCCCATCGGCGAACGCCTCGCCGCCGTCGCCAAAAAAACCGGCATGCTCCTCATGGGCTGCGATCAGTGCTGCTATGAGCGTGAGATCGCCGACAAGCTCATCGACGGAGTGCCCATCGGCTGCTTCCCCGATCTCTACAAGGCCCTCTCTGGTAACATGCCCGATCAGGTAATCACTCTCTAATTCGCCATGGAACCGAAGCTCCCTATCGCCGCCATTACCGATGAATTCTCGCCCGATCTCGCCATCGCCCTCGACGCGATGGCGAAGATCGGAATGACCGGAGCCGAACTCCGCGTCGTCTGGGGCAAGAACATCATGGACCTGACTGAGGACGAGTTGTCTCGCGCCCGCGACTTACTCGCCTCACATAACATCAAAGTCATCTCCATAGCCAGCCCCATCCTCAAGTGCGTCCTGCCCAACGCTCCGGAAGTCGACACCCGCTTCCAGCAGGACATCTTCAACTCCCGCCACACGTTTGAAGACCAACCGCGCCTTATCGCCCACGCCCTCAAACTGGCGGATTACTTCCAAGCCCCCATCGTCCGCGTCTTCACCTACTGGCGCACCATCGATCCGCCGGCTTGTACCGATGCCATTCTCAAAGCGCTCGACGGCCTCGCCCACCAGGCCGCTCCGCAAAACGTGATCATTGGTCTTGAAAACGAGCACGCTTGCAACCTCGGCACTGCCGCCGAAACCGCCCCCATCCTCCGCGCCCTCGACCATCCCAATTTGAAACTGGTCTGGGACCCCGCCAACGCCCTCGTTGCCGGCGAAGAACCCTTCCCCACCGGCTACAACCTCCTCCCCGCCAACCGCATCGGCCACGTTCACGCCAAGGACTGTCACATGGATGGTCACAAGCCCGTGTGGGGCCCCCTCGGCACCCGCCACGTCGATTGGAAAGGCCAAATCGCCGCCCTCCGCAACGACGGCTACACCGGCTACCTCAGCCTGGAAACCCATTGGCCCGGCCCCGCCGGTGACAAATTCCAAGCCAGCACCATATGCGGCTGGAACCTCCGCGGCCTCGCCGCGGCATAGCGACATGCGGCCTGAGGCAACTTGATCCCGTGACCGTAGCAACTGCTAACCGAGCCGCGATTGTCAGGGAGCGCACGAACTGCACGGTCTGCAACGCCCATCCCTGACCATCCCCGCGCCTGCCCCATCTGCTACCCTCGTGATTGTCTGGGAAATACCATCGCGGATTTACTATGAAACAAACCGTCCTGCTCCTTCTTGCCTCTGCAGCCGTCCTCCCGTCCAGCGCCCTGGCTGTCACGGCCACGTACGCCACCAGTAATCAAACCGTTGTCCTCACCGGCCTCGGCGGCTCGGCGGGTGTAGGCAAGAGCCGTGTCACCTGGGGAACCTGCGCGTTCGACGGTTCCAACACCACGTGCACCTTCACTGCCCCCTACACCGGCGTCGGCGGCGGCGGAACCCTATCGGCCGTGCTTACCTACAGTGGAAACGGCGAATCTCCCCTCACCGCAACTTCCATCAGTCCTGGTAACAATCAGATATTTTTTGGCTTAACTTCCGGCACTTTCGTAGTCAGTCTGGCCGAGAGCACTGGGGCGAACGTCACGTTTCTCTCCCAGAACATCTACTTCGATTACATCGTCCCCACCTGCACCGGAGTCACTACCTGTGCCGTCGGGCAAGTCGGCCTCACTCCAGGCGCAACTATCACCGGTCTCGTTAGCGGCTTCTTCGACGCCACGCCCGCCATTCAGAGCGTCATTAGCGCCAGTAACTACGGTGGCTTCTCCGATGTCGCCCCCGCTACCTGGATGGAGATCTACGGCACCAATCTCGCCAATGTCCTTGCCCAGACCTGGGGCCACGATGACTTCAATGGCAACGCTGCCCCCATTTCACTCGCAGGCACCGCCGTCACCATTGGCGGCCAGTCCGCCTTCATCTATTACGTCAGTCCCGGACAGATCAACGCCCAGGTGCCGTCCAATATCGCTGCTGGTCCGCAACCCGTCGTCGTCACGTCGCCCGGCGGCACCAGCGTAGCCAGCACCGTCACCGTGAAAGCAACGGAACCCGGGCTGCTTGCTCCGGCTTCGTTCAAACTTCCTGCCGGACAATACGTAACCGCTCTCTTCTCCGACAACGTGACGTTCGTTCTACCCCCCGGCTCTATCAATGGCGTGTCCTCGGCCCGCGCCAAGCCTGACGACGTCATCATCCTTTACGGAGTAGGCTTCGGCACGGTCACCCCTGACAGCCCAGCGGGCCAGATCGTGACCCAAGCCAACCAGCTCTCGGCAAAATTCGAAGCCTCCTTCGCAGGAACAGCGGCGAAGGTGAATTTCTCCGGCTTAACCGGGGGGTATTTGGGACTCTATCAGTTTAACGTCGTCGTGCCGCACGTCGCCGCCAGCGACGCCGTTCCGTTTACGTTCTCCCTCGGTGGAGAAGCTGGCAAGCAAACCCTCATCATCGCGATATCGAATTGACAGCGGGAGCCGGACTACTCCGGCTTCACTGAGTCTAGCTTGCGCTCTTTGCCATCGGGCATCAGCACATACGTAAAGCCGCGGGACGAAAACACCTTGATCTCGTCCCCCTGCTTCACACCTTCCAGAGACTTCTTTTCCGCCACTCCGGCGTATTTCTTATCACCTGCCTGAAACGTATAGGTCCAGGTCTTCTTCGTGTGCTTCTCACTGCCCGTGGCCAGCGGTTGGCCGCTTTGACCCGATGGCGCGGAACTCCGGTACAGTTGGTCTTCCTGTTCCGTCTCCGTTACATCCACTTTGACGACTTTCGCATCTTGCCATGCTCGGTCTTTAGCGGGCGCGAGCAGGCAACAGAAAACAGACAGTACCAGTAAGAGTCTCATTGCGGCAGTTTATCACGCCTCTACTGCGCTGCTCTCACGCGCAGCGGTTTGTCCAGGCTGAATGTCAATACCGACTCCGCTGGCACTTTGATCGACCCGCCCTTTGTCAGCACTTCCGTCAGCACACCAGCGCCTGCGCCCGCTCCGGCCCCGATCGCAGCGCCCTTGCCGCCGCCCGCAATCGCGCCGATGATCGCCCCCAACGCGGCGCCGCCGCCGCCATATTTGGCCGTGCGCTTGTTCACGCCCACTCCAGACTTCCCCTTCTGGCTGATGTCGGCGGCGTCAATTGAGTACTCTCTGCCCCCGATGATCACTGATTGCCAGTCCAACACTAGATCCGAAGAGCCACGAAAGCGCCCGCCCTTCGAAGCGGATTTGATCACAATGCGAGCTCCCGACCCTCTCGGAATCACGACGTCACCGTTCGAGTCTCTTGCATCGCGCGTCACTTCGGCATCAAAGGTCTGTCCTTCCGATGCTGTTCCGGAATTGATCGCCTCGTTCGTTCGCACGGAGACGTCGCTGCCCGCCGGCAACTCGTAGGTCCGCGTCGTCATAACGGGCGGTGGAGGAGCGGTCGGAGGCAGTGGGCTCTCGTTGCTGGCAGGCTGGCTGGGCTGATCCGTCGCCGGCTGCTTCGGCCGCGACGCCAGTTCTGTCTTTCGGCTCTCCCCGTATTGCACTGACTTCACTTGAGTCAAGGGAATCTTTCGTTCGATACCGTCGTCCCCCGCCACCGTCATGTCTGTCTGCGTGCTCGCCACAATTGTGCCCGGCACCTTGCTGCCATCGTTCAGATGAACCACCGCATGCGGCCCACTGGCCGGAGTCGCCGCGACCGGCGTTTCCGTCGCCGGTTGCGGCGTTTCTGCCACATCCTTCTTCGCGCAAGAAGAGAGCATTGCCGCTGCTAAAACTACAGATACGATTGCCAGTCTCATGGATTTTTCCTCCCCGGATTCTCGCACCCGGCCTATCCCTAAGTTTAAACCTTCGTCTCTACATACTGATAGCCAAAGCGGCCCTTGATGCACAGGTTCCCGCCTGTCACCGCATTGTCCAACGGCGACGTCACCCGGTACACCCGGTTGTCCTGTTGGTGCAGAGTTACCGTACACCCTACGCCGCAATAAGCGCAGATCGTGTCCGTCTGCGTTTGCTTTGCTTCATCGAAACGCCCGGAGGCGCGCAGGTCATGCTCCGCTTTAGGCATCAGCGCGCCCGTCGGACAGACCGCGATGCAATTGCCGCAATAGACGCACGCCGAATCTGGTAGTTCTACATCGAACTCGGTCGAAATATGAGCCTCAAACCCCCGGCCCGATACCGCGATGGCGAACGTATTCTGAGCCTCAACGCCGCACGCCTGCACGCACTTGTAGCAAAGGATGCACTTGCTGTAATCGCGCATATAAAGATCGTTGTCGATCTTCGCCGGCTGCGCTACGGTAGCCGCGCTCTCGCCAAACCGCTCCGGCCGTGCCTCGTACTCCACCATATACTTCTGCAGCTCAGGCGCCGTGCTCACATCCACAGACGAGGCCAGGAACTCCAACACCAGACGGCGGCTCAGCTTCACCCGCTCCGAATGCGTTTGAATCACCATCCCCATCTCCACCTTGCGGGAACAAGCCGGCACCAGCGTCCGTGCGCCTTCCAATTCCACCACGCAGATCCGGCATACGTTCACCGGTGTCAACGTTTCCAGAAAGCACAGCGTGGGAATATCGATCCCCATCTCACGGCATGCTTCCAAAATCGTCGTGCCCCCGGCCACTACCGTCGTCCGGCCATTGATTGTGGCGTTAATATCCCTCACCTTGGTGCGATCAGGCATCGGCGGCAAAGGCCCGCGCGGGATGGGCACCAGTTGATCGGGCTTGTCGAGGTTCATCGGATGGCTCCTCCTGGGAACAGGTCAAATCGCAACAGAGCGCTTTCAATCGCACTCGGCGCCGTCTGCCCAAGTCCGCATATCGAAGCATCGCGCATCACCTGCGCCACATCGCGGAACAAGGCGAACTCCTTCGCCGCGTCCCCGCCGTTCGATAGCCGACCCAGCAACTCGTCCTGCCTTACAGTCCCCACACGGCACGGAACGCACTGTCCGCAGGACTCCTCCCGGAAGAACGCGGCAATCTGCCGCAGCACAGACCGCAAATCCACCGTATCGTCGAAAGGCATAACTACAGCCGACCCCAGCGACGCCCCAATGCCTCGCAGTCCTTCAAACGTCAGCGGAGTATCCACCTCAGCGGGAGAAAGAAATCCGCCCGCCGCTCCGCCCATCAACACGGCCTGCAATCGGCCGCTGCCTCCCACGCCGCCCGCCGCGTCCAACAGTTCCCGCAGCGTGATCCCAAACGGAAACTCATACAAACCCGGCCTCCGCACATGTCCTGAAACGCAGAACAGTTTGTTGCCCTTCGATTGCTTCGTGCCGCTCTCTACGTAACGCGCGGCGCCTTCCAGTACGATGCTCGGCACATTGCAGAACGTCTCCACGTTGTTCACCAGCGTCGGCCGTCCAAACAGGCCAACCTGTGTCGGGAACGGTGGCTTATTGCGAGGCTCCCCGCGAAACCCTTCGATGGAATTGAACAACGCCGTCTCTTCGCCGCAGATATAGGCGCCCCCGCCCATCCGGATCTTGATCTCGAAACCCTCCAGCAGCCCCGCCTCACCAGCGGCATCAATCGCCGTTTGCATGCGCTGCGCGGCCAGATGATATTCGCCCCGGATGTACAGGAACCCTTTCGAACAGCCCGTCGCAAACGCAGCAATCGTCATGGCTTCCAGCAGCCGGAACGGGTTGCCCTCCATCAGAATCCGGTCTTTGAATGTGCCCGGCTCCGATTCGTCCGCGTTGCAAACCAGATAGCGCGGCGCAGGCGCGGCCGCCACGGCCTGCCACTTCCGGCCCGACGGAAACGCCGCCCCGCCGCGGCCCACCAGTTCCGAAGTCGCCATCTCCGCTAACACCGCCGCCGCGCCCATCTCCTTCGCCTTTGCCAAAGCTAGGTATCCGCCGGCATAGCGGTAGTCTTCCAGGCTCTCCGGCCGGATCGCGCCTACCCACTTCAAAAGCACCAGGTCCGTTTGGCCCGCTTGAGGAATTGAGATCGCCGCGCGCAAATCCTCCGCCGGCAGCTGCGCCGCCAGTTCCGGCTGGCGCAAAATCGCAGTCAGAGACTCCGCGTTCGTGTGCTTCACTGAGACTTCCCGCGGCTTCTCCCCCGCGGCATGAACGAAGGCTGCCGGCGCCAACTCACACTGCCCTAGACACGGGCTCCGCAGCCACGTACTGCGCCCGTCCGCTTGGGGTGCCCCCGCGGGTCCCAAAGTCGTTTCCAACGTTGCGCAGATCTCCCGGCTGCCCGCCAGCCGGCACGCCAGATCGTCACACACATGCACCACGCACGGAGGCCGGGGCTCCGTCGATAACAGTCCATAGAACTCAGCCACGCCGTAACCCTCGGCGGGAGGAACATGCAGCCGCCGGCAGGCGTAATTCAGTGCTCCCGGACTGATCCACCCAATATGGGATTGGATGGATTGCAGCACCGGCAGCAACATGTGCCGCGCCGCTTCGCCACCTTTACCCAGAGCCTCATCCACCGCCATCTGCTCGCCCGGTGTGGGCAGGCTGGCGCTAAACTTTAAATCCAAATCGAGCCTCTCATGCCATCACTTCTTCCAGCTTCTCCACGCGGATCGCCGCCGCTTTGAACTCCGGCGTGCCGGACCGTGGATCTTTGTCACCGACAGTCAATTCGTTAGTCGCCACCTGGTCCGGATCGTGCAGCGTCATAAACGCCAAACCCTTCCGCAACAGGGGATCGATGTGCACCGGCGCTACCACAGAGCCGCGCCGCGAACTGATCCGCACCATCTCCCCCTCCGCCAATCCCAACGCTCGGGCATCGGGTATCGAAAGATCGATACACTCCCGCTTCCGCAGTGGCGAATCCATGGGGCCGCTCTGCACTCCGGTATTGTACGAATCCAGCCGCCGTCCCGTCGTCAACCGCAAGGGATAATCGCCCGTCAGGCCTTCAATCGGCCCTGCATGCTCCACCACTGAGAACGGCGCCCGCGGACCAACCACCGGCCACGCCCACAGCCGGCTGTGCAGATACTGTTCGCCGGGATGCGTCTCGTCATAACACGGCCACTGCAACCCATCCGCTTCTTCCAGCCGCGCGTAGCTCATCCCGCCATGCATCGGGCTCAGGCTGCGCACTTCGTCCCAAATCGTTTCGGCATTCGGCGTGCCCCAGTTGTGGCCCATCCGCCGCGCCACATCGTACAGAATCTCGATATCGTCCCGCACGCCATCCGGTGGCGCCACCGCCCGCCGCACGCGCTGCACCTTGCGCTCGCTATTGGTCACCGTGCCTTCCGACTCATTCCACCCCGACGCCGCCGGCAGCACCACATCGGCAATCCGCGCCGTGGCCGTAAACACCACATCCTGCACCACCAGGCACTTCAACTTGCCGAGCGCCGCCAGCGCATGGTTCTGATTCGCTTCCGACTGCGCCGGATTCTCCCCAATCACATACAACGTGTCCAACTCGCCCCGCGAAATCGCATCGAACATCCCGCTCAAATGCAATCCCCGCTTTTCCGGGATCTTCACTCCCCACGATGCTTCATACTTCGCCCGCAGTTCGTCGTTCTCCACATGTTGGAAGCCAGGAAGCCGGTCTGGAATCGCCCCCATATCGCCGCCGCCCTGCACATTGTTCTGTCCTCGGAGGGGATTCAGGCCGCTTCCATAACGCCCCACGTGACCCGTCAACAACCCAAGATTGATCAGCGAAACAACGTTATCCACGGCGTTGTGATGTTCCGTGATCCCCAGTGTCCAGCACAACTCCGCCCGCCCCGCTGAGGCATACAGCTGCGCGAACGCGCGGATCGTAGCCGCCGGTACGCTCGTGATCTTCTCCGCGTACTCCAGCGTGTACGGTTCCACCGCGGCGCGAAATGCCTCGATTCCGCTCGTAGCATTCTCGATAAACCCGCGGTGCTCTAATCCGGAATGCAAAATCTCACGCGCCACGGCATTCGCCAGCGCGATATCGGTTCCCACTTCCAGCCCCAGCCATATATCGGCCCAATCCGCCGAACTGGTCCGCCTTGGGTCCACCACCACCAGCTTCGCACCGCGCCGGATCGCCTTCAGGACGTGGTGGAAGAAAATCGGGTGCGTGTCCCGCGCATTCGAACCCCAAAGCACAATAAGATCCGCCTCCTCAACCTCGCGGTAGGAGCTCGTGCTGCCACCCATGCCGAATACCGTCGCCAGACCGACGACGCTAGGGGCGTGTCAAGTGCGATTGCAGCTGTCGATATTGTTACTGCCCATCACCGACCGCGCGAACTTCTGCGCCACGAAGTTCATCTCATTGGTCGTCTTTGAGCAGCTGAACATCCCAAACGTTTGCCGCGCATCCCGTTCCCGCGCCGAAGCAAACGCCGTCGCCACCCGCGACAACGCCTCTTCCCACGTCGCCGGCCGCAATGCGCCGCCTTCGCGCACCATCGGGGTAGTGATCCGCTCTGCCTTGCCAGTTCTCATAGTGATTTTCCAGGTCCCAGAATGAACAGACTGGATTTTATCACCTTGCACGGGAAGCGCAGTCGAATGCCGGCTTCAATCATGCCATTTCCTTCCTGGCACTGCAGTCCAAAGACCCTTCCCGCACAACCTTAAGGAGGAATTTGCCTCGACGTATGAAGGAAATCGCAGGAATGCCCGATATGTTCTTTGAGCCGAGACGTTCGTCTTCGATGAGCGTTGGCTAAGAAACATGACATTAAGCACTGACGAAACCACGGGCATGCTCAGAATCGCGGGGATGCTCGACATTGATGTCGCACAACGATTGCGGGAGTCCCTCCTGAATTGTCTGTCTCTGCCGCCGGTAGCAGTGGATTTGAGTCGGGTGGAGGGGTGCGATGCGGCGGCACTACAAGTATTGCTGGCCGCGTGCCGGCATTCCACCGCCGCCGGAAATGGACTTCAGCTGCATGCCTTGTCTCCTTCCATCTCCGAGACTGCCTCAGCTCTAGGCTTTTCTATTGCCGTGTCCGCCGAAGCGTCCGCCGGGAGCGGTCCCGATGGCCGCTAATCCCGTAGATACCTTCCTCAATGAGGCCGATGACCTGCTCTTGGAAATCGAAGCGGCGGCACTTTCCCTCACCGCCGATCCCACCGGCGACGCGGTCAACCGGGTCTTTCGCGCGTTCCATACCATCAAAGGCTCCGGCGCCATGTTCGGTTTTGATGCCGTCGCCGCCTTTACCCATCATGTGGAAAGCCTCCTCGACCAGGTGCGCGAGGGTCTCGTCAAAGTCTCTGATGACCTTGCCAACCTGATTCTCGCTGCCGCCGACCAGATCAAGTTGATGCTGCTCGCCGCTCAGGGTGGCCCTCCGGTGGACTCTGCCTCCCAAGCCGCGTTGCTCGAAACGGTGGCCAGCCTTTCCTCCGGACACGCACCCGCCGCGGTCGGCGCAGCTTCGCCTCAGGTCCCCTCTGCCGCCGCCGAAGAGAAGCTCTGGAACATCGTTTTCCGTCCCGATCCTGCCCTCTTGTCTCGCGGTGGCAATCCGGTCCTCTTGTTTCGCGATCTCAAAAAACTCGGTTCATGCCGTATTGAAGGAAGCCTCGACCGTTTGCCGTCGTTGGACGAAATGCAAACCGAGGTCTGCTATCTGGCGTGGACCATCGAATTGACCACGATTGCCGATGCCGCCGCCATCCGCGACGTGTTTCTGTTTGTCGAGGATGGCAGCGAGCTACGAATTGAGGCGGTGGCGCCCGTGGTTTCGGTCGCCGGCCCCGTGCTGCCCGTCGCTGTCGTTCCTCCGGCCGAAGAAGCACGCACCGCAAACGGGCAAAACCAATCCCGGGAAGCCACCGTCCGCGTGCCCGCATCCCGGCTGGATCGTCTCGTCAATCTGGTCGGTGAACTGGTCATGAATCAGTCCCGTCTGGTCAGCGCGGCCTCCCGTTTCCACTCGCCCGATCTCGCCGCTCCAGTAGAAGAGATAGAACGTTTGGTCGCCGAATTGCGCGATGACGTCCTGCAGATTCGCATGATGCCCATCGGCAGCATCTTCGGCCGTTTCCGCCGCCTCGTCCATGACCTTTCCCTCCAACTCGGCAAAGAGATCGAACTCGTTACAGAGGGCGAGGAGACGGAACTCGACAAGAGCATCCTCGACGCGCTCGGCGAACCCCTCGTCCATTTGCTCCGCAACAGCATCGATCACGGCATCGAATCTGTTGCCGACCGTCTCCAGAAGGGCAAAACAAGGCACGGAACTATTCGTTTAACGGCTACCCATCGGGGCTCCGACGTCGTCGTCAGCATCCAGGACGACGGGGCGGGCATCGATCGCGCCGCCGTCCGCGCCAAAGCGGTAGCCCGGCAGATCATCCTCCCCGATGACAATTTGAGCGATAAGGAAATTCTCAATCTCATCCTCTTGCCCGGCTTTTCCACCGCCCAAAACGTCACCAGCGTTTCCGGACGGGGAGTGGGTATGGATGTGGTCAAACGCCACATTGACGCCTTGCGCGGATCACTTAGTCTCACCAGCGAACCCGGCCGCGGTGCCTGCGTCTCCCTCACCCTGCCGCTCACCCTCGCCATCATCGACGGTCTGCTGGTGGAAGCGGGCGAGAGTCAGTACATCATTCCCATGGCTGCGGTCACTGAAAACGTCGAACTACCGCGTGGCGATCGCCTGCGCAACAACGGCCGCAACCTCGTGTCGGTGCGCGGCGAATTGATCTCCTACATCGATCTCCGGCAGTCGTTCGGCATTGATGGCATCGGGCCACCTATCTCTAAGATCGTCTTGGTG